>DASWVJ010000178.1:0-20709 GCA_036406295.1 Bradyrhizobium sp. | reverse complement strand
TTCCCCGCAATCCGATAGAAGCTGGCCCGTCTTCCGCTCGCTGCGCTCGTTCCGTTCTGCCAACCTGCCCGGCGACGTCATCGCCGGGCTGACCCTCGCGGCTATCGCAATCCCCGAGCAGATGGCGACCGCGCGGCTGGGTCACTTTCCGCCGCAGATCGGTTTCCTGGCCTTCATCATGGGATCGATCGGCTTTGCCACGTTTGGCGCCCACCGGTTTCTCTCCTGCGGCGCCGATTCCACGATCACGCCGATCTTCGCCGGCGGGCTGCTGCTGATGGCGGCGAGCCAGTCGCCGGATTACCAGGCGCTGGCGGTGGCGCTCGCGCTGATGGTCGGCGTGATCCTCATTCTCGCCAGCCTGTTCCGCATGGGCTGGATCGCCAATTTGCTGTCGACGCCGGTGACGGTCGGATTCCTTGCCGGGATTTCCGTGCACATCATCGTATCGCAGCTGTCCGGCGTACTCGGCCTGCCCGCGCCAAAGGGACCGATGCCCGACCGCATCATCGAGCTGGCGCGGCAGCTCGGGGCAACCAATTTCCACACGCTGGCCATCGGGCTCGGCGTGCTCGCGATCGTTGCGGGATCGGAAGCGATCAGCACGAAAATTCCGGGCGCGCTGATCGGGCTCGCCGCAGCCACCGTCGCGGTGATCGCGGCCGACCTCGAGAGCAAGGGCGTTGCTGTGGTGGGCGCGGTGCCGGCGACGCTGCCGATGCCGTCACTGCCGGATCTTCGTCCCGAGAAGTGGGCAATGCTCGTGCCCCTTGCCCTTCTGATCGCGATCGTCGTGATGGTGCAGACCGCAGCAACAACGCGCGCCTTTCCCTCCGATCCCGACAGGCCCGCCGACGTCGACCGCGATTTCCTCGGTGCGGGCGCCGGCAGCGTGCTGGCGGGCCTGTTCGGCGCCTTTCCCGTCAACGCCAGCCCGCCGCGCACCGGCATCGTCTCGGAGACCGGCGGGCGGACGCAACTATCGAGCCTGTTTGCGGCGGCGATCGTGCTGGCGCTGCTTGCCTTCGGCGCCGCGCTGCTGCGCCACGTTCCCGACGCCGCGCTCGGCGGCGTGCTGCTGTTCGTGGCGCTGCGCATCGTCCGCGTCAGGCAAATCGCAAAAATCTATCGCCAGTCCCTCGGCGAGTTCCTGCTTGTCGTCGCGACCGCCGCCGCGATCATCGTGCTGCCGATCGAACAGGGCGTCGCCGTCGGCATCGGCCTGTCGCTGCTGCACGGCATCTGGAGCACTACGCGGGCGCGGCTGGTGACCTTCGAGCATCTGCCCGGCACCACCATCTGGTGGCCGGCCAATCCGCATGTCGCGGGTGAGCAGAGCCCCGGCATTGCCGTGGTCGGCCTGCAGGCGCCGCTGACGTTTCTCAACGCGGAGAATTTCTCCGCCGACGTCCTCCATGTCCTGAAAGCCTCGCCGAAGCCGAGGCTGCTCGTACTGGAGGCGAGCGGCGTCCTCGAACTCGATTTCACCGCTGCGCAGGCCCTGCTCGATTTGATCGGCGAGTGCGAGAAACAGGATGTCATGCTGGCGATTGCGCGGCTGGAGTCGACGCGCGCCCAGGATGCATTCGAACGCTTCGCCATCTACGATCGGCTGCCGCGGAATCACACCTTCCGCAGCGTCGATGAGGCCATCCGCTCGCTCGGCAGCAAGGCTTGAGGCGCAAGCCGCTCCAGCTCGGACATGTCGAAAACGCGCAGAACGCCCTCCGAAATCGACATGATGCCGCGCTCACGAAACAGACTGAACACGCGACTGACATGGACCGGAGTGAGCCCGACCGCGTCCGCGATGTGCTGCTGCCGCAGGGGAAAAGGATATCGATGTTCGCGGATCACGTTGCGTGCGGCTATGCGCGGCATCAGGCGCAACAACAAATGTGCGATGCGCTCCTCCGCCGAACACTGGCCCAGCATGGTCGCAAGCTCGATCGCATCGCGAACCTCGTCGACGCTGCAGTTTGCGATGGCGGACTGCGCTTCCGGACGAGACGCGCAGCGCTGGCGAACTTGGGCACGCGGGAATTCGCTGAGCATCACTTCGGTCAGTGCTTTGGCCGAGTACAGGTATTTCTTGTCGAAGATCGTTGCGGGAGAAAGGATATCGCCCGGCATCAGGAAATGCAGGATCTGGCGGCGCCCGTCAGCGAGCTGGAAGTAGCGGAATGCCCATCCGGTGCACAGGACAAGAACATCATTCGATGCCTGATTGCGGGTCGCAATCTGCCCACCGGCACGCACCGTGAAAGAGCGCTGCCAACTCGCAGCCGGCTCCGTCTTCCCTGAATGCTCACCGAGCATCGTTCCGCAAAATCCAGACTTGCGATTGGGACAAGTTACGCAGAGCGACGTCAGATTCATTATAATTGGTTATGCCTGACCGCTGCAATCGCGGGTTGCCCTCGTCACGCACCATCGGCGCCGCTGCCAATGATCTGCACATGCAGGACTATCGATTATGCGACGAAATTGCAAGTTTCGCCGCCCTGACACGCGACTCTTAATGTAGATCAACAATCTGGATTAAGTCTTGGCATTCGAGCCTTAACCGAGAATCGATTTTACTATCCGCGTCGCGCGTTCTGCGTTTTTCCTGCTTGTGCCAAGTCATCGTAGCCGGCGGGCGCGCCTGTTTATCCAAGCTCATGTTCGGGAAGAATTTCATGACCCAGGCAATCGTCGGAAGCAATGAGGATCAAGCAGCGCGGATGCGCTTCATGCGTATCGACGCCGTCACAGGCGACCTGCTCCGCGAATTCTGGACCGTGGTCGAGCCGGAGCTGCCCGACATTCTCGAGGGCTTCTATCGGCACGTCACCGCAGAACCGCTGCTTGCACAACTGATCGGCAACAACATTCCGCGGCTCAAGAAGGCGCAGGCCTCGCACTGGGCGCGCCTGTTCAACGGCCGTTTCGATAACGACTACATGCACGGCGTCCGCGCCATTGGCCTCGTGCACAACCGAATCGGACTCGAGCCGCGCTGGTACATCGGCGGCTACAATTTCGTGCTCAACCGCCTCGTCAACATCGCGGTGACGCATTGTCGCTGGCGCACAAGCCGGCTGAAGGCAGTGCTGTCCGCGGTGAACTGTGCCGTCATGCTGGACATGGATCTGGCGATATCGGTCTACCAGGAAGCGATGCTGGAGCAGCGGGCGCAGCAGCAGAACCGGATCGCTGCGGCGATCGCCGACTTCGATGGCCGCATCAATACCGTGCTCGCGACGGTGAGCGGCTCAGCCAAAGGCCTGAAGGAAGCCGCCGATGCGCTGGCGGCCAATGCCGAGGAGTCGACCCGGCAATCGTCTGCGGTCGCGGCGGGTTCGGAGGAAGCTTCCGCCAATGTGCAGGCCGTCGCTTCCGCAACCGAGCAGCTCACCTCGTCCGTAAGAGAGATCGGCCGACAGGTGGCCGAATCCACCCGGATCAGCAGCAAGGCGGTAGACCAGGCGCACCAGTCCGGCACCAGCATCGACAACCTTGCCGAGTCGGCCCAGAAGATCGGCGCGGTGGTCGAGCTGATCAACAGCATAGCAGCGCAAACCAACCTGCTCGCACTCAATGCTACCATCGAGGCGGCACGCGCAGGCGAAGCCGGCAGGGGCTTTGCCGTCGTCGCCTCCGAGGTCAAGGCGCTCGCCGAACAGACGGCGCGCGCCACCGAAGAAATCGGTCAGCAGGTCCTCGCCATCCAGGCAGCAACCCGACAGTCGGTCTCCGCGATCGGCGCGATCGGCACCACGATCGGGTCGGTCAACGAGATCGCCACCACGATTGCGGCTGCGATCGAGCAACAGGGCATGGCGACGGCCGAGATCGCACGCAATATCCAGGAAGCCGCCCACGGCACCCGAGAGGTTTCGGGCAACATCAGCGGCGTCAGCGAAGCGGCAGGTGAAACCCGCGAGACCGCAATGCAATTGTTGTCCTCGGCAGGCCAGCTGTCGGCACAGGCGGAGACCATGCGCGCCAGCGTCGAAGACTTCTTCGCCGCGATCCGGGCAGCCTGACGGATATCCAATCGGGCAAGTTTGTTGCGAGGACGAGGAGGTTGCCATGCTGGCCAGTCGACCGTCCGACGAAGTAATTCTCCAGCACCTCGGCGCGGCGGTCGCGTTATGCTGGGCGCGACTGCCGCTCGGAGCGAGGGAGCAGATCCTCAATCAGGTCGTTGACACGATCGGATTAACGCCGGCATCGCGCCAGGACGTCATCAAGCTGCTGCTTCGCCACGCCAAGGCGCAATGGACGGCCGCCAACGCCAATACGGAGAAGCGATAGTTTCCCGCGCTATTCGTTCAGCAGCTGCGGGTGCTCCCGCTGCATATCGCCCCGGATCGACTTGGACTGAATGGCGCGAAACAGCGTTCGCGCGGTCATGACGTTGCCCGCCTTGATGCACAATTCAACGATCTGGCGCACCGCGGCATCGCGCAGCAATTCGTCGGAGACCTTCATGGCAATTCCCATCGCCGCCCGCGCCGCACGCTCGTAGCGCGCGACCTCGCGACTGATGTTCTTGTGCGTGCGATCGGCCGCGGCGCCGACCTTTTCGGCGCTGTCGGCCGCCGAACGACAGATCTCACGAATTCGCTTGGCCGCCTCGATATCGCCGATCGGCGCTTCGATCGCCTCGTCCCAGATCTCCGTGCGCCCGGCCCGCTTGAACCATTGCATTGCCGCACCCTGCCCCGTAGCGTCTTCAAGCGAAGTGGGTACCGGTTCGCGTGAAGAAAACGCGTAAAACAATCATGAACTATGCGGCGAGCATAGCCTCATTTGCCGCGCGCTGTGAACGGGCATGGCTCGTTCAGGCCGGACGCGCGGGGCCGATCGCCTCAAATGCGGCCCGCTGCTCGTCGTTCAGCGTGGCATAGAAATCCTCGAGCGCGGCCCGCACCTGCTTGACCGCCTCCAGCATGGCATTGAGCCTTTTCGCCGCGGCGGCAAGCCGCGCAGGCGGCGTAACCAGCTGTTCGGTCTGGCATGCCGCCTTCAACTGCTCGGCGGCGCGGGCGCTGGTGTCTTGCAGCACCTGCAAGGCACCTTTCTGCGTGTCGTTCGGATGGATCCTGGCCTCGATCTCGCTTGTCGGCCATTGCAGCGCCGCAGGGCCGGGCGCGCTGCAGCTATCGGCCGGTGACGCGCCGTTGGCGGAAGCGACCGATGCCTTGCGCTGCTCCTCGGCGAGCGCGTTGAGCCGCGCCTTCTGCTCGTCGTCGAGCAGGCCGTAGAACTTGTCCAGTCGCGGCTGGATCAGGGCGATGCCGGAAATCATCGCCTCAATCCGCTGCTGCATGACCGCAAGCCTTCCCGGCGCGGTCAACATGGCCTGCGCCGGGCAGGCCATGCGGATGTTCTGCGCGGCCGTGAGCGAGGCCTGGCCCAGTTCGGAAAGCGCGGCGCGCTGCGCCTCGGTCGGCTGGACCGCGTCCGCGATCTGATCGACCGGCATGCCGGCAATCGCGCGGCTGTCGTTGCCGCACATCTGTCCGATCGCAACCGGCCTGCCGCGCCGGCGATCCCACCGTCGCTGCGGGAAATAGTCCGTGAGGTCGCTATAGCCGTACGGCGGAAAGATTCCCGCGTAGATGTCGGGATAGCCGTAGCCCCAGAAGCCGAGGCCATCGTCCCAAATCGCATAGTCGTAAATGTCGTTATAGGCGAACGGCCAGAACAGCGGGCCGACCCAGCCATATCCGCCATTGCCGTGGCGCCACCAACCATTGCCGAACGCACCGCCATGCCAGCCCGCAAGCGCCGCGGCCGCGGCGATCTGCATGCGCGCCGCCGGACTGCTCAGGACCTTGCCGCTCAGCGCGCCGCGACGCGACAACAGGTTCATCGCATTGCGGCCGGGTGCGAGGCCGGCGTGGCGCATCTGGCCGAAATTTGCGTGCCGGGCCGAGAAACGAGGACCGCCAAAATGGGCGCGTCCGATCGCATGGCGTGAGAAGCCGCCGCGATGTCCGCCGAAGTGATGATGCCCGCCGCCGTGCCCGCGGAAGCCATGCCCCCCACCATGACCGTGGCCGCCGCCATGTCCATGGCCGCCGCCGTGCCCTCCTCCGTGCCCTCCGCCATGGCCGCCGCCCTTGGCGATCACCTCGCCCGGCAGCGCCAAGATGAGGGCAAGAACCGCAACTGCCAACGCGCGCCCGAACATGACACCCTCCCTGCGGTCACGCCGCCCACAACACGGCGCAAATGATGACGCAGAAAGACGGCGAAAGTTCCACGCCATGAGGGCAGCGCGCGGACAGCCAGGGCGTCAGGCCGCCGGGATGATCTTGCCGGGATTGAAGATGTTTTGCGGATCGAGCGCCTTCTTCAGCGCGCGCATGGCGTCGAGCGCCTGTGGACCGAGCTCGGCCTCCAGGTATTTCTGCTTGCCCTGCCCGATGCCGTGCTCGCCGGTGCATGTGCCACCCATCGCCTGCGCACGCTCGACCAGGCGATGCATGAACTCCTCACCGCGCGCCATCTCTTCCGCGTTGTCGACGTCGCAAACCAGCGAGCAGTGGAAATTGCCGTCGCCGACATGGCCGACGATCGGCGACAACAGACCAAGCCGCTTCAGATCGTCCTCGGTCTCGGTGACGCAATCGGCCAGCCGCGAGATCGGCACGCATACGTCCGTCGCGACCACGCCTGCGCCGGGGCGCAGCGCCTTCACCGACCAGTAGGCATCGTGCCGCGCCTGCCAGAGTTTTGTCCTGTCTTCCGGCTTGGTGGTCCATGAAAAATCGCCGCCACCGCATTCTTTGGCGATCTCGCCAAAGTTTTTCGACTGCTCGGCGACTTCGGCCTCGCTGCCGTGGAATTCCAGCAGCAGCAGCGGCGTCTCGGGCAGCGAGAGCTTCGAGTAGGAATTGCACGCCTTGACCTGCGCGGCGTTGAGCAGCTCGATGCGAGCCACGGGAATGCCGGTCTGGATGGCAAGGATCGTCGCCTGACAGGCGCCGCGCACGGTCTGGAACGAACAGGCCGCCGCCGCAATCGTCTCGGGAATGCCGCGCAGCTTGATCGTCAATTCCGAGATGATGCCGAGCGTGCCTTCCGCACCGACAAAGAGATGCGTGAGATCGTAGCCGGCGGAGGACTTCTTTGCCCGCGTGCCGGTGGTGATGATCTCGCCGTCGCCGCGCACGACTTTCAGCGCCAGTACGTTCTCGCGCATGGTGCCGTAGCGCACCGCATTGGTTCCGGACGCGCGGGTCGAAGTCATGCCGCCAAGCGAGGCGTCGGCGCCGGGATCGATCGGGAAGAACAGGCCCTGGTCGCGCAGATGTTCGTTCAGCGCCTTGCGGGTGACGCCGGGTTGGATCACGCAATCCAGGTCCTCGGCGTGCACTTCGAGAATCCTGTTCATGTCGCGCAGATCAATGCAGACGCCGCCCGCCGGCGCATTGATCTGGCCCTCCAGCGAAGTGCCGGTGCCGAACGCGATGACGGGTACGCCGTTTTTCGCGCAAATCCGCACCACGTCCTGGATGTCGGCGGTCTCCTGCGCCATCACGACGGCATCCGGCGGCTGCGCGGCCAGCCACGTGGTGGTATGGGCATGCTGCTCGCGCACCGCCTGCGAAGTGATCAGCCGGTTGCCGAACCGCGCCGCCAGCGCGTCGATCGCGCTCTTCAGGGCCTGCGGCTCGGGCCGCTTCAAGTTGCTGGTTGTCGTTGTCGCCACGTCTAGTTACCTCCCGGCTTTGGGAGACGGTGGCAAAGCTTATATAGGTGGTCAAGAACCCAGATTGCGCCAACAGGGAGTGACGATGACGATCGCGACCGCCGCCCGGGACACGAAGCTGCCGACCGCCCCGTTCGTATCCTCGGTGATGCAGATCGAGCCGCAATGGATCGACTATAACGGCCATCTCAACATGGCCTATTACAACGTGATGATGGACCGCGCGATCGACGAGCTGTGGCTGCAGCTCGGCATCGGGCCAACCTACATGAAGGAGCGCCACGGCTCGACCTTCACCGCCGAATGCCACATGCGCTATCTGCGGGAAATCCATCTCGGCGATCCCGTTCAGGTGACGGTCTATCTGCTCGCCGCCGACGAAAAACGCATCCACACGTTTGAGGAACTGCGCCACGCCACCGAGGGCTGGATTTCCGCCACCTCGGAGAACATCACGCTTCACATCGACATGGCGGCCCGCAAGGTCGGACCGTTTCCGCCTGACATCCGCGCCCGCATCGCCGACATCGCAAACATTCACGCCGCGGTGCCGCGGCCAGAGGGCATCGGCCGAAAGGTGGCGATGCCCTCTCCTAAATAGCCGCGGCGCTATACCCGGCTTCGTCCGCGGACAAGCCCGACGACTGCCGAAATCAGGAACAGCACGACGGCGATGAAGAAGATTGCCTTGGCGATTTCAACCGACGCACCGGCAATGCCGCCAAAGCCCAGGACGCCTGCGATCAGCGCAATGACCAGAAACGTTAGAACCCAGCTCAACATGGCTATTTCCTCTTTTTCTCGCGGCTGCCCCCTATCATGCCGTGACAATGCGGGGCGCAGAGCGCGAGTTCCCGCCCGGAAATGCCGAAATTTCTTTGTGAGACAGGAACGAAATCACGCCCGGATTCGAGGGGACAAAACCTGTCGAATCTACCGATTGGGCCCTATATGACCCTCAATCCCTGCTAAGAAGGCTCCCCTTCACCTCCTCGCGGTGCCATCGTGGGGAAAATGCGATTCGTAATGACCGAGCCGAGCAAACTGCCCCATGCGAGCGTCCCCGAGCACCAGCCGATGGCTGGCGGCATCGCGGCGCGTGCGCGCGCCGCGGCCGGTCCGCAATACCTTTCTGGCCTCAATCCGGAGCAGCGCGAGGCCGTGGAGACGCTGGACGGCCCTGTGCTGGTGCTGGCCGGCGCCGGCACCGGCAAGACGCGCGTGCTCACCACGCGCATCGCCCACATCCTCAGCCAGGGCCGCGCCCGGCCGCATGAAATCCTGGCGGTGACCTTCACCAACAAGGCCGCGCGCGAGATGAAGCTCCGCCTCGGCCAGATGCTCGGCCATGCGGTCGAAGGCATGCCGTGGCTCGGCACCTTCCATTCCATCGGCGGCCGCATCCTGCGTCACCACGCGGAACTGGCGCAGCTCAAATCCAACTTCACCGTGCTCGACGTCGACGACCAGATTCGCCTGTTGAAGCAGCTCCTGCAGGCGGAGAATATCGATGACAAGCGCTGGCCGGCGCGGATGCTGGCCGGCCTGATCGACGGCTGGAAGAACCGCGGCCTGATGCCGTCGCAGGTGCCGCCGGGTGAAGCCGCCGTGTTCGCCAACGGCAAGGGCGGCAAGCTCTACACGACCTATCAGGAGCGGCTGAAGATCCTCAACGCCGCCGATTTCGGCGACCTCTTGCTGGAGAACATCCGCATCTTCCGCGAGCACGCCGACGTGCTGCGCGGCTACCAGAACCGTTTCAAGTTCATCCTGGTCGACGAATATCAGGACACCAACGTCGCGCAGTATCTGTGGCTGCGGCTGCTGTCGCAGGCGCCTGCCAAAGCGCAAACCGCACCGACCGTCATTCCGGGGCTCGTCGAAGACGAGAACTCAGGTGCGCACTTGCGCACCGAAGAATCTCGAGATTCCGGGTCTGCGCCTTCGGCGCATCCCGGAATGACGGCGCAGGCCCCACCCAAAAACATCTGCTGCGTCGGCGACGACGACCAGTCGATCTATGGCTGGCGCGGCGCCGAGGTCGACAACATCCTGCGCTTCGAGCACGATTTTCCCGGCGCCAAGGTGATCCGCCTCGAGCGCAATTACCGCTCGACCGGCCACATCCTGTCCGCCGCCTCACACCTGATCGCGCACAATGAAGGCCGGCTCGGCAAGACGCTGCGCACCGAGGATGTCGACGGCGAGAAGGTCACCGTCACCGGCGCCTGGGATTCCGAAGAAGAAGCCCGCGCCATCGGCGAGGAGATCGAGGAGTTGCAGCGCGCGCAGGAAAATCTCAACGAGATCGCCATTCTCGTGCGCGCCTCGTTCCAGATGCGCGAGTTCGAAGACCGCTTTGTGACGCTCGGCCTGCCCTATCGCGTGATCGGCGGCCCCCGCTTCTACGAGCGCGCGGAAATCCGCGATGCGCTGGCCTATTTGCGCACCATCAATTCCCCGGCCGACGACCTCGCCTTCGAGCGCATCATCAATGTGCCCAAACGGGGCTTGGGCGATGCCACCGTGCAACTGCTGCACGACCACGCCCGCAAGCGGCGCATTTCGCTGTTCGACGCCGCCCGCGCCGTGGCCGAGACCGACGAACTCAAACCAAAGGCGCGCGGTTCGCTGCGCAATCTCGTAGCACAGTTCGACCGCTGGCGCGCGCAGAGCGAGGTCACCGCGCACACGGAACTCGCCGAGATCGTGCTCGACGAGAGCGGCTATACCGAGATGTGGCAGAAGGATCGCTCCGCGGACGCCGCAGGCCGGCTGGAGAACCTGAAGGAACTGGTCCGCTCCATGGAGGAGTTCGAGAACCTCGTGGGCTTCCTCGAACACATCGCCCTCGTCATGGACCGCGAGGACGGCGCGCAGGAAGAAGCCGTGTCGCTGATGACACTGCATTCCGCCAAGGGGCTGGAATTCGACAACGTGTTCCTGCCCGGCTGGGAGGAAGGACTGTTCCCCAGCCAGCGCACCCTCGACGAGCAGGGCCGCGCGGGGCTGGAAGAAGAGCGCCGCCTCGCCCATGTCGGCCTCACCCGCGCCCGCCGCCGCGCCAAGATCTTCTTCGCCACCAACCGCCGCATTCACGGCACCTGGTCGACGACGATCCCCTCGCGCTTCCTCGACGAGCTGCCGGCGCACAGCGTCGAGATCACGGAATCCAAGGGCGGCTCCGGCTGGGGCGGCAGCGGCGGCTACGGCTCCTCGCGCTTCGACAACGTCGAATCCTTCGGCTCCAGCTACACCACGCCGGGCTGGCAGCGTGCCCAGGCCAACCGCGCCCGTCGCGGCGGCCAGGCCCGCGGCGGTTTCAGCGAGGACCAGTCGTCGTTCGCCTCTGGCTTCCCGCGCAACAAGCGCGGCCCCATGGTGATCGAGGGCGAGTTGGTGGCGAAATCCACCTCGGTATCCGAATTCTCGCTCGATGACCGCGTCTTCCACCAGAAATTCGGCTACGGCCATGTCGTGAAGATCGACGGCAACAAGCTCACCATCGCCTTCGAGAAGGCCGGCGAGAAGAAGGTGGTCGACAGTTTTGTGGAGCGGGTGTGACACACGCTGTCGCCGCGGCAACAGTGCCGTGGACACTGGCTCGCACACCTTTCGTGGCCCTTGACCACCAGCAAAATGATCGGTTGAGATGTCCCCCATGGCCCGGGGAAGGATTTTTTTGTTAGTCGCATTGCTGGCTGTGCCGTCTGTGGCGGCGGCGGAGACGATGAGCTTTGGCGACGCGGCGGCCATGCTGGCCAAGGGCTGCGGCGCCGAGATCGTCGCCAACTGCCGCGGCGTCAATCTCGATTCCAACCGCCTCAAGGAATGCCTGTCGCGCAACCAGGACGTGACCTCGCCCCAGTGCAAGGCGACCTATTTGCAGGCCTTTGACGCCATCCAGAAGCGCATCGCAGCGCGCGTGACGGTCGCGAACGCCTGCACCCGCGAGATCGTCAAGATCTGCCACGGCTCGACCAAGGAGACCAGCAAGTCGGTGCCCTGCCTGATGACGGCGAGTGGCGTCAGCCGCAATTGCACCCAGGCCATGGTCGACGCGGGGTATCGCTGATGCGGACCCTGCGCAACATCGGCCTGCTCGCGGGCGGCGTTCTGCTGTTGTTGGGAGCCGTGCCAGCCTCCGCCCAGAACGCGCCCAGTCGTGACGACATCGTCGCGAAGCTGGACAAGTACCAGAATGACCTCGAGCTTGATGTTCCGGCACTGCGTCAGCAGGTCACCGAGCGTTCAAGAATGCGCGGCAAGAACGAGCCACCACCGCAGAAGCGCCCGCCGGTCGCACCCGATCTGAAGCAACTGCCGACTTTCAACGTCGACATCGCGTTCGACGTCGACACGCCGATCGTGCAGCCGGAGTCCTACCAGTCCGTCGGCCGCATCGCCGATGCGCTGGTGCACTCATCGTTGCTGCCCTACAACGTCCTGATCGTCGGCCATATCGAGGCGAACGGAAAGCGGGAGGCCAACGCCATCCTCAGCCAGCGCCGCGCCGACGCGATCCGGGAAATCCTGGTCAACACATTCAAGATTTCAGCCAAGCGAATTCAATCGGTAGGCCTCGGCGAAGAGCAACTGCTGGACTCGGCGCGCCCCACCGCGCCGGCCAACAACCAGATCCAGATCATGACGCTCTCGAAAATTCCGGAGCCGACCGAGCAGCCGGCCGCGGCGCCCCAGGCGAAGAAGCAGCCGGCGAAGAAGAAAAAGTAAGCCGCGGCAACGATTGCAGAACCTGGTTCTCCTTCCTATCTGATCTCGACCCTTCCATTCCGGCTCTGGCATACCAGCGCGTTGCCGGTCCCTCCCCCATTCGAGAGTCCAGATCGATCAAGCCTCTCATGTCGTCCGTCATTTCCGTCTCCAATCTCTCGAAAGTCTACGGCTCCGGCTTCAAGGCGCTGAACAACATCAATCTCGACATCAGGCGCGGCGAGATCTTTGCGCTGCTCGGCCCCAACGGCGCCGGGAAGACCACGCTGATCAGCACCATCTGCGGCATCGCCAGACCGACCTCGGGCAGCATCACGGTCGGCGGCCACGACATCGTCAACGACTACCGCGCGGCGCGCTCGATGATAGGGCTGGTGCCGCAGGAACTGCACACCGACTCATTCGAAACGGTCTGGGCCACCGTAAGCTTCAGCCGCGGCCTGTTCGGCAAGCCGAAGAACCCGGCCCATGTCGAAAAGGTGCTCAAGGACCTTTCGCTGTGGGACAAGAAAGATTCGAAAATCCTCACGCTGTCCGGCGGCATGAAGCGCCGCGTGATGATTGCCAAAGCGCTGTCGCACGAGCCGCAGGTCCTCTTTCTCGACGAGCCGACCGCAGGCGTCGACGTTGAACTGCGCAAGGGCATGTGGGAGGTGGTACGGAGGCTGCAGGCATCCGGCGTCACCATCATCCTCACCACGCATTACATCGAGGAAGCCGAGGAGATGGCGGACCGCATCGGCGTCATCAGCAAGGGCGAGATCATCCTGGTCGAGGACAAGACCGAACTGATGGAGAAGCTCGGCAAGAAGCGACTGACGTTGCAGCTGCAGCACAACATCGATGCCATCCCGCCTGCGCTGGCACCGTACCATCTCCATCTCTCCGAAGACGGTCGCGTGATCACCTATGACTACGACACCAAGGGCGAGCACACCGGCATCACCAGCCTGCTGAGCGACCTGCGCAATGCCGGCATTCGCTTCACCGATCTCGATACCGAACAGTCTTCACTGGAAGACATCTTCGTCAGCTTGGTGAGGAAATCCTGATGAATTGGCGAGCCGTCCAGGCCATCTATCTGTTCGAAATGGCGCGCACCTGGCGCACGCTGCTGCAGAGCATCGTCTCGCCTGTCGTCTCCACCTCGCTCTATTTCGTGGTGTTCGGCGCCGCCATCGGCTCGCGCATCACCGAGGTGGAAGGCGTCAGCTATGGCACCTTCATCGTACCCGGCCTGGTGATGCTGTCGGTGCTCACCCAGAGCATCGCCAATGCGTCCTTCGGCATCTATTTCCCGAAATTCGTCGGCACCATCTACGAAATCCTGTCGGCGCCGATTTCCTACTTCGAGATCGTGGTCGGCTATGTCGGTGCCGCCGCCACCAAATCGATCATCCTCGGCCTGATCATCCTCGCCACCGCCGGGCTGTTCGTGCCGCTGCACATCCTCCATCCGCTGTGGATGCTGGCCTTCCTGGTGCTGACCGCCGTCACCTTCAGCCTGTTCGGCTTTATCATCGGCATCTGGGCCGACGGGTTCGAGAAGTTGCAGCTGATCCCGATGCTGATCGTGACGCCGCTCACCTTCCTCGGCGGCAGCTTCTACTCCGTCAACATGCTGCCGTCGGGGTGGCGCACCATCGCTTTGCTCAATCCGGTGGTTTATCTGATCAGCGGCTTTCGCTGGAGCTTCTCCGAGATCGCCGACGTCAACGTCTGGCTGAGCCTCGGGATGACGCTCACCTTCCTTGCCATCTGTATGGCGCTGGTGTGGTGGATTTTCCGGACCGGCTACCGGCTGAAGAACTGATGCGAAGCGCATTCCGGGGCGATGCGCTGCAGGCAAGGACATAAATACAACTCGCGAAAAAGTCAGCGCCCTTCATTAACGAACCGCCGCCAGCCTCTGGAACCAAACCCAAAATCCGGGCATATTGGTTGCCGGGGCGGAGAGCCGCGGCGGTGCAGCCGGGAGGCCAGAAGTACATGCGTTCCTTTCTCGTCGCTTTTGCCGGGCTAACGTTGATCGCCACCGGCGCAGACGCCAAAGTCGCCATCACCGTAGACAAGGACAACCAGCAGATGACCGTCGCGGTCGACGGCGTCGAACGTTATCGCTGGCCGGTGTCGACGGGAATTCCCTCCTACGAGACGCCGAACGGCTCGTACCGCACCTTCCGGATGGAATTGGACCATTATTCCAAGGAGTTCGACGACGCGCCGATGCCGCATTCGATCTTCTTCACCAAGATCGGCCATGCCATCCACGGCACGGATTCGGTGAACAGGCTCGGCAGCCCCGCCTCGCATGGCTGCGTGCGGCTGTCGCGCGCCAATGCGGCGACGCTCTATGCGCTGGTGCAGCAACAGGGCGTGCTCAACACCACAGTGACGCTCACCGGCTCCTCTCAGGTCGCTCTGGCCCGCAACCCCCGCGGCCGCGGCAATACGGCCGTCGCCCGCCGCGACTATGAGCAGCAACAGCAGCAGTACGGCAATGTCGGCGAACCCGTCGTCATCACGCCGCAAGGCGGCTATGCGACGCAGACGCGCCGCGATGACGGCTACATCTATCCGGCCGACGGCAGCTCGACCAGCCAGATCTATCCGGCGCCACGCCGCGCCCAGGTCTACCCGCAGCAGCAGCAATACTATTACGACCGCGGCTACGCCCCGGCACCGCAGGGCTATTACCAGCCGCAGCCGTACTACCAGCAGCAGCGCGGCTACTACACCAACCAGGACTGACGAGCAGGCCTACTGCTCGCCGTCGCGCAGGCGCCGCCAGAGCGCACCGACGATGTTGGAGTAATCGTCGGTCCAGACCCGCTGGTTGTCTTCGGCCTCGGTCAGCGTCCACTTGTCGGATGAAGCGAGCCTGCCGACGTCGGCCTCCTCGCGCGCAGAGACCACGACCGTGGTCGAGAAGATGTACTCGGCATCCCTGCCCGAATCCTCGCTGTAGATCCAGCTCTTGAGATCGTTAGCGTCGGCAATGCCGACGACCACGCTCTCCAGTTCAATATGGCGGTTGGAGACGTGCATCACCACCGCCCCATGCGGCGCCAGCTTGTCCTTGTAGATCTCCATCGCCTCTTCCGTGGCGAGATGGATCGGAATCGCATCCGACGAATAGGCGTCGACGATGATGACGTCATAGGTGCCGCTCGGCTCCTTGGCAAAGGTCAGCCGGGCGTCGCCGATGACGGGCTTCAGGTCGGGCTCGCACTTCTGGATATAGGTGAAGTATTTCGGATCGCGGGCGCTGTCGACCATGGTCTGGTCGATCTCGAAGAACTTCCAGTCCTCGCCCGGCTCGGAGGCGCAGGCGAGCGAACCCGATCCGAGCCCGATCACCGCCACGCGCAGCGGCGCACCCTTGCGCTCGCGCATCGCGGTGATGGCCTGACCGATGCCGCCGTCCTTGTGATAGTAAGTGATCGGCTCCGGCCGTCCCGTCACCGGCGTGCCGTCGTCGTTCCTGAATTTCTCGGCGCCGTGAATGGTCGTGCCGTGCATCAGCACGTGATACTGGCCGTCCGTCGTCATCACGATCTTGTGCACGCCGAAGAAGCTGCGCACGGTCTCCACCCGCCCCGCATCGGTCGGATAGACCCGCAGCAGCACCAGCGCCACGGCGACAGTAGCAAAGATCTTCCAGCGATTGCCGTTGAGCGCGAGCGCCATCGCCGCCGACAGCGCGCCGACAGCGCCGATCATCCAGGCCCGCCGCTCGTCGAGCCAGTCGAACAGATGGCCGCCATTGTAGGCCGGCAGGATCAGCGCGACCGCGATGGCGGCAAGTAGCGGCCAATACCATTGCGTGATCCGCGGCAGGCGCTCGGGGATCGGCGGCCGGCACAGCGTCGCCAGCGCAAGCAGGATGGGATATTCCGCGATCCAGGAGAAGGTGAATGGTGCAATCAGGCCCGCGAACAGGCCGCCGACCATGCCGCCGAACGATAGCGCGACGTAGAATCCGGTAAGATATTTGGCGGCGGGACGCATCCGCGCCAGTTCGCCGTGGCAGGCCATCGCGATCATGAAGAAGCACAGCTGGTGACCGCCAAGTGTCAACAGCAGGTTCTGCTCGCCGCCGACCGCGAGCAGGATCACCACGCCTGCGATCGCCAACGGCTGCAGCCACAGCATCAGCCAGTGCGGCAACAGCGGCCGCGACTGGAACACCAGCACCCAGGTGAGCAGATAGAGCGACAGCGGCAGCACCCAGAGCAGCGGCGCAGCCGCGACATCGGTGGAGATATGCGCGGTGACAGCAATCAGCAGGCCGGACGGCACGGCGGCGAGGAAAATCCAGCGTGCGCGCAACAGCCATGACGGCGCCGGCGCATCGGCGTCGTCGGGAACCAAATTCAGCGCCGCCGCGTTCGCCGGCGATTTCAGCAATAGCACGCCGCAGCCGGCGATCAGCAGGATCAGCAGGCCATAGCCGCCGGTCCAGATCAGGTTCTGGGTGCGCAGCGTGAACATCGGCTCCAGCAGCACCGGATAGGACAACAGGGCCAGGAAACTTCCGATATTGGAGGACGCGTAGAGGAAGTACGGATCGGGGCCGTTGGGATGGCCGGTGCGGACGAACCAGGCCTGCAGCAGCGGGTTATTGGCGGCGAGCGCGAAGAACGGCAGTCCGATCGAGACCGCAAACAGCCCGAGCAGCCAGAACGGATAGCCCGAGGTCGGCGGCTCGCCCCAGCCGCTGCGGATCGCCAGCGGCAGCGTCACCATTGCGGCGACGAGCAGCAACAGATGCGCCATCACCGGGACGACGCGATTGCCCGCCTTGGTCAGGTAATGGGCATAGGCATAGCCGGCGAGCAGCAGCGACTGGAAGAACACCATCGCCACCGACCACACCGCCGGCGAACCGCCCAGCCGCGGCAGCACCATCTTGGTGAACAGCGGCTGCACCGAAAACAGCAGCAGCGCGCTGACGAAAATCGCCAGCGTGTAGACCACGAGGATCAGCCGGTTCCGCGAAACAGCGGATTGGTCCGTGAGGGACGGTGCGGCAGCGATCATGCAGGCTCCGGCAAAGGCCCGGCGGGGGATGGCACTTCCGGCAGGGGTACGCCAGAGACGCCGAATTGAGCATATGGCAACATCAGGGGCAAGAAACCTTGACGTAACGCGGAATGAAGGCGACAGCACGTTTCGTTGAATGTCATTCGTATTCGCCGTCATTCCGGGCGGATCGAAGAGCCGAACCCGGAATCTCGAGATTCCGGGCTCGATGCTGACGCATCGCCCCGGAATGACGGTGAGAGCTAGCCAATTCTTCTTGAAGCGAACATGAACGAAACGGACGTCGTCATCATCGGTGCGGGACACAACGGCCTCACCTGCGCGGCCTATCTGGCGATGGCCGGCCTGCGGGTAAAGGTGGTCGAGCGCCGCAAGGTGGTGGGAGGTGCGGCGGTGACCGAGGAGTTTCACCCCGGCTTCCGCAATTCGGTCGCGGCCTACACGGTGAGCCTGCTCAATCCGCAGGTGATTGCCGACTTGCGGCTGGCCGATCACGGCCTGAGGATCGTCGAGCGCCGCGCGCAGAATTTTCTGCCCGCCCCGGACGGCAGCTATCTGCTCACCGGCGAAGGCCGCACCAAAGCTTCCGTCGCCAAGCTGAGCGAACGCGACGCGGCGCGTATCGATGCCTTTTCCCGCGAGCTCGAAGGCATCGCCGACGTGCTGCGGCAACTGGTGCTTCGCGCCCCGCCCAATATCGTCGAGACTTTTGGCACTGCCGCGATCCGTGAAGCCTTCAACGCGATCGGCACCGGCAACATCCTGCGCAGACTGTCGCTGGAGCAGCAGCGCAGCCTGCTCGATCTCTTCACCCGCTCCGCCGGCGAAATGCTGGACGAGCGGTTTGAAAACGACCTCGTCAAGGCGCTGTTCGGCTTTGACGCCATCGTCGGCAATTATGCGAGCCCCTATGCCGCGGGCTCGGCTTACGTGATGCTGCATCATGCCTTCGGCGAGGTGAACGGCAAGAAAGGCGTCTGGGGCCATGCCATCGGCGGCATGGGCGCAATCACCCTTGCAATGGCGCGCTCGGCGCAAAAGCACGGCGCCGAAATCGAGACCGATGCCGGCGTGCGCGAGGTGATCGTCGAGAACGACCGCGCGGCCGGCGTCATCCTCGACAATGGCGAGACCATCCGCGCGAAATATGTCGCCGCCAACGTCAATCCGAAACTGCTGTACACGCGCCTCGTGTCGGCGGATGCGCTGCCGACGGCATTCCTCGATCGCATTTCGCGATGGCGCAACGGCTCCGGCACCTTCCGCATGAACGTGGCCCTGAGCGCGCTGCCTTCCTTCACCGCGCTGCCGGGCGAAGGCGACCACCTCACCGCCGGCATCATTTTGGCGCCGTCGCTGCGTTACATGGACCGCGCCTGGCTCGATGCCCGCGAGCACGGCTGGAGCCGCGAGCCCGTGGTCGAGGTGCTGATCCCCTCAACCCTCGACGACACGCTGGCGCCCAAGGGGCAGCATGTCGCAAGCCTGTTCTGCCAGCATGTCGCGCCCGAACTGCCTGATGGCAGATCCTGGGACGACCACCGCGAGCAAGTCGCCGATCTCATGATCGCAACCGTCGACCGCTACGCGCCGGGTTTTGCCGCTAGCGTGATCGGCCGGCAAATGCTGTCCCCGCTCGACCTCGAGCGCCAGTTCGGCCTGCTCGGCGGCGACATCTTTCACGGCGCGCTGACGCTGAACCAGCTCTTCTCGGCACGGCCGATGCTGGGGCATGCCGACTACCGCGGGCCGCTGAAGGGGCTCTATCACTGCGGCTCCGGCGCACATCCCGGCGGCGGCGTCACCGGTGCGCCCGGCCACAACGCCGCGCACGCGATCCTTGCCGACCACCGCGCGCTGTTCCGATGAACGCTGTGGCAATTTGCCGATCGTAAAAAGGCCGGTCGCCATCTGCACGAAATCTTAAACGCCCCTGCCTTAACTCACCGCACAAGGTCTAGGGGAAAATAAAATCATGAGCACGAAAAACACTTTGGATTCACTATTTGACGAAGCCCGCATGGTGCCGCGCCGCCAGTTTCTCGCGGCGGGCGCCGCGCTGATGGCCACCGCCTCCGCCGGCGAAGCGCTGGCTGCGACCACCGTCGAGAGCGCGACCGACAAGGATCGCGAGCACATGCGCCACGCCATCGAGCTGATGCGCAAGGCCGGCGTGCTGGAAAAGACCGGCGGCCCGTTCGGCTGCGTCATCGTCCGCGACGGCGAGGTGCTGGCTGCGACCGGCAACAGCGTGCTGCGCGACAACGACCCTTCTGCCCATGCCGAGGTCAACGCCATCCGCGCCGCCTGCAAGAAGATCAACGCGCCGAACCTCAAGGGCGCGGTGATGTATACGAGCTGCGAGCCCTGCCCGATGTGCTACTCGACCGCCTATTGGGCCCGCATCAGCAGGATCTATTATGCGGCGGCGTGGACCGACTATGCCGATTTGTTCGACGACTCCAACATCAGCATGGACATGAAGAAGTCCTATGCCGAGCGCGCCGTGCCGGTCGCGCCGCTGCTGCGCGAAGAGGCGCAGAAGGTCTGGCTGGAATTCCGCAAGATGCCGGACGGCGCGAAATACTGACACCGTGGCGCGTCGAGGAGCGACGGCCCGCCCAGCCTTCCTGGCTAGGCGAGCCGCCTTTGCATTGGCCACGGAAAACCGCGCCCGATGCCGGTGAAATGCGGGGATCGGGCTGTGGAAAACTCCGGGATTGGCTGTGGAGCGTCCGGTGGACATCGTCCCGTATCCATCGGATTTTCTTGGCTTTTCCTTCCCAACCCGCCTCATCCAGGCTACGGGATTTGCACGGTGAAAAGATCGTGAAAATCCTCGGCATGTCTGCCTGAGAAGCCTGTAAACAAGGCCTGTATTTCCTGTCCTTTTGCTGTGGACCGGCTTGCTGATGACCGTCACCCCCTCCACCCACCGCGCCAGCTTCACAATCGGCGATGAACACGCCGCCAGACGCGTGGTCGACGTGCTGACCGAGGTCTTCTTCGACGGCGAGGCGGCCGTGGCTGCGTTCGAGCGGCCGGACGGGCGCTGGGACGTAACGGTGCATTTTGCCGAGGCGCCGGACCAGGCGCTGCTGCGCGAGCTCGTGACCAACGCGGCCAGTAGCGAGATCGCAGGCACCCTCGCCTTCGATACGGTGGAAGCCAGGGACTGGGTCAAGGCGAGCCTTGAGGATCTCGTGCCGGTGCCGGCC
>DASWVJ010000177.1:0-4510 GCA_036406295.1 Bradyrhizobium sp. | reverse complement strand
ATGGAAACGGCGATGCCGGATGCGTTCAAGGAGCTGACCCGCATCTATACGATGCTGGAGAAGCACTACCGCGACATGCAGGACATGGAGTTCACGGTCGAGCGCGGCAAGCTCTGGATGCTGCAGACCCGCGGCGGCAAGCGCACCGCCAGGGCCGCGCTACGCATCGCGGTCGAGCTTGCCAATGAAGGGCTGATTTCGAAGAAGGACGCAGTCACCCGCATCGAGCCGGCCTCGCTCGACCAGTTGCTGCACCCGACCATCGATCCCGAGGCCAGGCGCGACGTGATCGCCACGGGCCTGCCGGCATCGCCCGGCGCCGCCTCCGGCGAGATCGTGTTCTCCTCGGATGAAGCTGCGAAACTTCAGGCCGACGGCCGCAAGGTCATTCTGGTCCGCGTCGAGACCAGCCCCGAGGACATTCACGGCATGCACGCCGCCGAAGGCATCCTGACCACCCGCGGTGGCATGACATCGCACGCCGCCGTGGTGGCGCGCGGCATGGGCAAGCCCTGCGTCTCCGGCTGCGGCGCGATCCGCGTCGATTACGGCCGCGGCACGATGAGCGTGGGTCAGCGCACCTTCAAGGCCGGCGACGTCATCACCATCGACGGCACGGTGGGCCAGGTGCTGGCCGGCCGCATGCCGATGATCGAGCCGGAACTGTCCGGCGAGTTCGGTACGCTGATGGGCTGGGCCGATCAGGTCCGCAAGATCGGCGTCCGCGTCAACGGCGACACGCCCGATGACGCGCGAACCGCCATCAAGTTCGGCGCCGAGGGCATCGGCCTCTGCCGCACCGAGCATATGTTCTTCGAGGAGACGCGCATCCGCACCGTGCGCGAGATGATTCTCGCCGAGGACGAGCAGACGCGCCGCGCGGCGCTGTCGAAGCTGCTGCCGATGCAGCGCGCCGACTTTGTCGAGCTGTTCGAGATCATGAAGGGCCTGCCCGTCACGATCCGCCTGCTCGATCCGCCGCTGCACGAGTTCCTGCCGCACACGCAGGCCGAGGTCGAGGAAGTCGCGCGCGCGATGAACACCGATCCGCGCAAGCTCGCCGACCGCGCCCGCGATCTCGCCGAGTTCAACCCGATGCTGGGCTTCCGTGGCTGCCGCATCGCGATCGCCTATCCGGAGATCGCCGAGATGCAGGCGCGCGCGATCTTCGAGGCCGCGGTCGAGGCGGGCAAGCGTACCGGCAAGCCCGTCGGCCTCGAGGTGATGGTGCCGCTGATCGCGACCAAGGCGGAATTCGACCTGGTCAAGGCGCGCATCGACGCTACTGCGGCGGCGGTGGCGAAGGAGACCGGCGTCAAGCTCAGCTATCAGGTCGGCACCATGATCGAGCTGCCGCGCGCCTGCCTGCTGGCCGGCGAGATCGCGCAGACCGCCGAATTCTTCTCCTTCGGCACCAACGATCTGACGCAGACCACCTACGGCATCAGCCGAGACGATGCCGCGAGCTTCCTCTCGACCTATGTCTCCAAGGGCATTCTCGAGATCGATCCCTTCATCTCGGTTGATCGCGACGGCGTCGGCGAACTCGTGAAGATCGGCGTGCAGCGCGGGCGCAAGACCCGGCCGAACCTGAAGGTCGGCATCTGCGGCGAGCATGGCGGCGATCCCGCGTCGGTGGCGTTCTGTCACCAGATCGGGCTCAACTACGTCTCGTGCTCGCCCTATCGCGTGCCGATCGCACGGCTTGCCGCCGCGCAAGCCGCGCTAGGCAAGCAGGTCGCGAGCCAGGCGTAGTCACTATTCTGCGCTGACATTCAACAAAGACTTCGTCATGCCCGGGGTTGCCCGGGCATTCACGTCTTTGCAGCACGTGTGAAGGAAGACGTGGATGGCCGGACAAGCCCGGCTATGACGAGTGCATGTTGCTTGCGTCCCGAATTGATACGGTCAGAAATTTTTCTTCATCATTTCTGTTGACCGGATATTTACCAGTTTCGTCGAGGGCGCATTTACCAGCATTCTTGATGCGTGTTCCGAAAAAGCCGCGATTGCTTGCCTGTATCATCAGCGCCACGCCGATTAACTCGGCGGCAACCTAAATTCGGTACCAACAATTTTGGTCGAATTGCACGGATGTACTGCACATCGACTGCGTACCGAGTAAGTGTTGCGTGAGCGTACCATGTGTGGGTTGTTGCGTACCCGGCCGAAGGACGTGCGTATCTTTGCGTCCTTCGTGCTCGGTCTTTGCATCTTCTCGCTGATGCCGACGGAAGCCGGCTATCAGGACATTGGTTCACTGCTGGCGCGTCAATCGGGCGCCGCCGAGCGCTGGCAGAAGCGCGTGTCCTCCGCCGCCGCCAATGTGCAGCTTGCTACCTACAGCTTCGGCCGTCCGATCGGAACCTCGTCACCGCAGTTGCCGAGCTATCACCTGGCGAGCCTCAACGTCCGGGATATCACCGGCTCGATCAGGCGCAGCAATCCGCTTGCGGCGCCGCCGCCGCGCTACCAGGCCTCCGATTTCCCAAAGGTCGATCGTACCCTGAAGGGGGATCGTCTCGCCGTGCGCCCGCCGGTGCCCGCCGATGCTGTGCCGCCGGCTGGCACACAGCCCGAGGATCCCGCGACTTCCAATTCCTCCGTGATGGGCGCCAAGACCGCAAGCCTGCCGCCGCAGGCTGAGCAGGCGCCGCTGGATCCGGAACTGCAGGAAGCGCTCGATGCGCCGCCGCTCAAGCAATACGATCTGTCGATGTCGCTGGAGCCGGGGCCGCTCGACGCAGCGAAACGCAGTGGCGAGGTGCCGGCCACGCTTGAAGCGGCACCGCACGATAGTTTTTCGGTGAAAACCTCGACGTTATTCTTCGGCTCTTCGCTCGGCTCCCCTGGCAGCATCGAGCGCTGGCAGCCCGGTGAGGAGCCGACCATCGTGATGCCGGGCGCGGTTGCGGATCCCGACATGAAGATCATGGCCTCGCTGCCGGTCGATGCCGACGCGCCGGTGAAGATCGGCGAGGGCATCAGCTTTGCGCCGAAGGGCGAGGTCAATGCCGATAATCAGCGCGCCAAGACGCCGGCCGAGCGGCTTGGCCTGTTCGACGAGAAGTCGCGCGCCAAGTCGGAGAAGTGCCTGGCCGAAGCAGTCTACTTCGAGGCCCGCGGCGAGGCCGTGCGCGGCCAGATCGCGGTGGCGCAGGTGATCCTGAACCGTGCATTCTCCGGCAAATATCCGGACACTGTGTGCGGCGTGGTCTACCAGAACAAGCACCGCCATCTCGCCTGCCAGTTCACCTTTGCCTGCGACAACAATCCGGACGTGATCCGCGAGCCCGACATGTGGGACCGCGCGCAGAAGATCGCGAAAGCGATGCTCGATGGCCGGCTGTGGCTGCCGGAAGTCGACCGCTCCACGCACTACCACGCCTATTGGGTGCGGCCGTCCTGGGTCAGCGAGATGAAACGAAACTGGAAGTTCGGCGTCCACACCTTCTACCGGCCGCGCAAATGGGGCGACGGTAGCGACGCGCCGAGCTGGGGCAACCCGACGGAAACCGCGGCGATCTCGGCGAAGCTCGCCGAGGAGGCCAAGAGCGAAGCCGAACTGAAAACGTCGCGACACTAGCCGCCGATCGTCAGTTCGTTACGATCATGCATCAATGTCAATCGCCACGTCGAAGTTCGGCGCGGAATGCGTGAGCGCGCCCGACGAGATGTAATCGACGCCGGCGCCCGCCATGGCCGCGATCGAATGCAGCGTGACGCCGCCGGAGGCTTCCAGAACGACGCGGCCGCTTGCGATTCCGACAGCTTGCTTCAGCGTCGCTACGTCCATGTTGTCGAGCATCACCACGTCGGCAAGCCCGGTATCGAGCACCTCGCGGAGCTGGTCGAGCGTGTCGACCTCGATCTCGATCCTGACGAGATGGCCGGCATGGCAGCGTGCACGCTCCAGCACCGCGCGGATGCCGCCGGCCACCGCAATGTGGTTGTCCTTGATCAGGATGGCATCGTCGAGCCCGAAGCGGTGATTGAAGCCGCCGCCGCAGCGCACGGCGTATTTTTCCAGCGCGCGCAGGCCCGGCGTCGTCTTCCGGGTGCAGCAGATCCGTGTCGCCGTGCCTTCGGTTCGCTTCACATAGTCGGCGGTGAGGGTGGCTACTCCAGAGAGCCGGCCGACAAAATTCAGCGCCGTCCGCTCGCCCGACAGCACGGCGCGCGCCGGGCCGGCGATGGTCAGGAGCCTTTGCCCGGCGGCAACGCTGCTGCCGTCGCGCGCTTGCGCTTCGATGCGGATGCCGGGCGAAAGCCTCTGTAGCGTCGCCACCGCCAGCGGCAAGCCCGCGATCACCCCGGCTTGCCTGGCGACCATGACGGCGCTGGCGGTCGTCGCTTCCGGAATGGTTGCGATGGAGGTGACGTCGCCGGCGCGGCCGAGATCTTCGTCGAGCGCGCGTGCAACGGCCTCGTCGATCGCAAGCGGCGAGAGGAAGGCGTCGGGATGTAGCAGGGAGGAGGGGATGGTCATGGCTTTCTTTCAAACGGTTTC
>DASWVJ010000176.1:0-8255 GCA_036406295.1 Bradyrhizobium sp. | reverse complement strand
CGGGCAAGAAGATCGCAAGCGCCATCGTCAATCTCGATCCCACCCACGAGCAGGCGTGCGGCTGCCTGATGAAGGCGCATGCCGAGGACGGCGACATCGCGGGCGCACTCCGCATCTACAAGGCGCTGTGGGACTTGCTCGACCGCGACTACGGGATGGAGCCGTCCAAGGCGACGCAGGACCTCGTCGCGAAGATCAAGCTCGGCGAATTCGAGTCGGCGGCCGATCGTCGCGTTCAAGGCGCACGGTCCGAGCCCGCGATCGTCAGGATCGACGATCCCGAGAACGGCCGCATCGCCCGCAGCTTGCCGTCGGCGTCGCCGGCAAAGCCCCGGCTCTTGCTCAGTCCGTTCGCGATGCATGGCGTCGACGGCAGCCGCGCCCATCTCGTGCACGGATTCAGCCTGCATCTTGCGGCCTCCCTCGTGCGCTTCCGCGAATGGAGCGTCATCGATCGTCCGGTTGCGGCGGCGGCGCCTCCGCTAGTGGATGCCGTGCCGCAATACTGCCTCGAGACCACCGCCTACCAGGCGGGAGCCGAAATCAACATGGTGATGGTGCTGCGGGATGAAACGACGGGCATCTTCGTCTGGAGCGAAAGTCTCCGCCTCGGCCTCGACAACTGGTTCGAGACCCAGCAGCGCATCATCCGCAGGATCGCCACGTCCTTGAACGTGCAGTTGTCGGCCGAAAGGCTGCGGCGGCTTGCGGGCGAGCCGGACGTGTCGCTCGACGTCTACGACCGCTGGCTTCGCGGCCAGAGCCTGATAGCGAAGTTCGATCCGGAAAGCTGGCGCCGGGCGGTTGCGATCTTCCGCGATGCGATTCGGGAAAATCCCACCTTCTCACCCTGCTACAGCAGCCTCGTGCAGATGAACAACATCGAGCATTTCGTTCATCCGGGCCTGTTTCGCGATCCCGACAAGGCAAAGGAAACGCTCGAGCTTGCGAAAACGGCGGTGCAGCTCGATCCCGTCGATTCCAGGGCACATCTATGCTGCGGCTGGTCTCATGTGATGGCGCTTCGGGAGAACGAGGCCGCCCCGCACATGGAACTCGCCTGCGAACTCAACGACAACGATCCATGGACGTTGCTGTCTTGCGCGCTCTACCACGCATTCTGCGGATCGGTCGAGCAGGCGCGTCTGCGCGCCGAGCAGTCGCTGGCGGTGTCGCCGGTCCCGTCCTACCTGGAGTGGGGCTACCACTGCATCATTCGCGTCCTCACCGGCGATCACGTCGGCGCCATCGAGGCATATGATCGCGCGCATGAGGTCATTAAGACGCTTCCGGCCTGGCGCGCGGCGGCTCTGTATGAACTTGGAAATCGGGATCAGGCGCGCAAGGAAGCCCAGCGCTTCCTGAATGCAACGCGCTCGTTCTGGGGCGGCCCGGATGCTCCCACTGACGAAGCGATCACGTGTTGGCTCATGCAGGCGCACCCGGTCACTGTCGCCGGGCGCCGCGAAAGCCTGCGCCGCGCCTGGAGCGGCGCAGGACTTCCGGTCGAACATGCGTCCTAGTTATCCCGGCCGAACCTTGTCCTCAGGCACAGACGCTGATCGTGTAATCGCCGATGCGCTCGGCATGTACGCGCAGCCGCTCTTCTTCCGGAATCACCGGGTCGAGGCCGTTGAACAGGCGCTTGTAGAACGGCGGAAGCGGATAGGTCGAGCCGGGCTTGTTGAGCAGCGACTCGGAGTCCTCGATCATCACCTTCGGCGGCAGGCGCACCAGGATCGTATCCTGCTCGGAGGAAACGAACTCGATCTTGGTGAAGCGCTCGGGCACCGTCGCGAACACCTGGGCCTTGGCGAGCTGCTCCTTAAACTCGTCCATCGTCTGCGGCAGCGGATAGCTGTTCTCGTCGTCAAGATAGTTGACGCCGGTGGCCCAGGTCTTGACCAGCTTGCCCCAGCGCTCATGGTTGGTGACCTGTAGTCTTTCGATCTGCATGTCTTTCTCCTTCAGGTTACGTGAAGCGGAACAATTCCGTTCACAGAAATGCAGGCACAGCCTGCCGCAAGCCTGCAGCCTCGGCGGTGAACTCCGCCAGCCGGGCCATGCATTCGATATCGGGCATCCCGGCAAAGACGTCGGTCGGGTAATGTTTTGCGGACAGCCCCGCCAGCGCGCCGGATTCCTCCCCGCATCCGGCCATTGCCAGCGCGCCAAAAATCACTTCGGCCACGATGATCGAGCCGAGCGGGCCGAGGTGAAGCCCTTTCGCCTCCGGCTGCTGCATGGCTTCGAACAGAACGAAGAACGGCAAGGGCGGATCATTCGAAAGTGTTTCCACGTCCTCGGATGTGAGACCGCCATAGGCGGCGGAAGCCGACGACAACCAGGTGCGAAGCTGCTCGACGCGAAAGGCGCGGTCGCCGAGCAGCCGCGACAGGGCGATGAAGTCCGGCCGGCGCGCGGCAATCTCCGCAATCAAGGCGTCCACCGACCACATGCCCGCGAGCGTTGCGCCCAGGAGATCCCGATAGAGCAGGCCGACCCGCTCCGTTCCGTCGAAGGAAGGGAAGATATGATCGTTGCCGAGACCGTCGCTGAGATAGGGGCCGATGCGGCGGCTGAGGTTCGGCCTCGATCCGTTGATCTCGAAGAAGCGCGACCACTGCACGATCCAGGTCTCGTCCAGCGGCATGTTGACGGGCTCGTTGATCGAGTTCTTCTCGAGCGTGTTGTTGAGATCGTGCTCGGACAGATCGTTGATGCGGTATTCCGGACGCACCATGGCATGCCCGAAGCGGAACGCGCCGTGCGAGAATTCGAAGGGGATTTGCCACTCGTCCGAGCCGGCAAGCTGATCCATGAAGCGCGCGCTCGACCCGGAATAGGCCGCATGGATTGCCGGGTGCAGTACCCGCCGCATCACGTCCTTGCGAATGACGTTGTGGTAGATCGAGGTCAACGCATCGCGCGCGCAAAGGAAGCGGCGGAAGGCGGCCCCGAAGCGTGCACTCGTGCTGGTCACGGGCTCGCCGCGGCGAACCAGGTCGACGAGGCCATTGTGCAGCAGCGCGAACATTGCGGTGAGCTGCGAGATGATCGCGTGGTCGTCATTGCGGGGGTCGGCGACGAGCGCTTCCGTCAACGCCTCACGCTGTCCGATGATGCTGCGATCGATCCCCGTGACATTCTCGACCTTGGCCCGCGCGATGTCGCGGAACGGGCAGCCGGCGGCACGCGGCGTCTCCTTCCAGCGCATCCGCCCCAGCCTGAGCTTGGTGCGGCGGTCGTCGTCCGGCGCGTCGAGTGCGTAGAGATGGGGCGAGGCAACCGGACCGCTGCCGTAGAGGTTTTCCAGCATGAGCGGTGTGCGGCGTGCGTTGCTCGTGCCCGCGCCCAATCGTCCGGCGATCGAAAGCGGAATGGCGGAGTTTACGAGATCATGCGCGACGAATTGCAGCAGATAGGTGTAGCCCGAGGGGATCGCCGGGTTTTCCCAGCGGTGCAGCGACACGTCGGCATGCGCAGGCCAGGCAATCTCCGCATCCATCCGCCGCGACAGGCGATGCATCAATCCGCGGATATTCTGCACATGAGCTGTCGATTGCAGCGGGTCGATGCCGAATGCGCGGAAGCGCTGAGAGGCGCCGGGTGTGCCGAGGAAGTGGCGAAAACCGGGCGCCGCACCGTCCCGAGCATGGCTGCCGCGTGGCGCGTTCTCGAGAGCCTTCAAAAGAATAGCATCGGCACCGCGTGTCGCCATCACAGCTCTCTCGCCTCCAATTGGACAACGAGCCTGCTGGGTCGGCCGTGAAATTATCGTGATTCTTTACGGGATTTTTACAGGTTTTTGAGCGGCGCGCCCGCCGATACCGCCGCCGCGGCACCGGCGCTGTCGCCCTTGAATTGCAATCATTCGATGATGGTGACGTTTGATTGAGGCGTCCCCGCTTCACGCAGTCGTGCGTGACAATCCGGGGCGATTGACGTAATATTTCGCATGCGAACTAAATTGCGATGGAGCTGAATTGGACCGTCGGCTGATCTTTCTGCTCAACGTGGCGCAGCGCCGCGTGCAACGCTTTGTGGCGGCGCAGTCGCCGAAGGGCGTCACCGCGACCCAGGCCGGGCTGTTGTTCGTGCTGGGCCGGCGCGACGGCGTGCTGCTCGGTGAGGCGGGTGCCGCCCTCGATCTCGGCATGCCCGGCATCAGCGGATTGGTGGAGCGGACGGTCGAGGCGGGCCTGATCGCGAAACGCGCCGATCCCGATGACGGCCGCGCCTGGCGGCTCTGGCTGACACCGTCAGGCCGGCGGGCGCTGGCGCGGGCGAAGGCCGGCGCCGCCGAACTGAACGCCAGGCTGATGGAAGGTTTCACCAACGCCGAGATCGACATTGTCGCCCGCTGGCTCGCCAGCGTGCAGAGGAAATTCCCCAAAGGAGAGAACGAATGACCGAGCATATCAAGACCGAACGCAAGGACGGCATCCTCACGCTCACCTTCGCGCGGCCCGACAAGAAGAATGCGCTGACCAACGCCATGTATGGCGTGTTGGCAGACTCGCTTGTGGCGGCGGAAACCGACCCGACCGCGCGGGTGATCGTGATGCGTGGCGAAGGCGACATGTTCACCTCGGGCAATGACATAGGCGAATTCGCGGCCATTGCTGCCGGCGCCGTTCAGGGCGAGAGGCATGTTTCGCGCTTCCTGCAGGCACTGGCGCAATCGACCCGGCCGCTGGTTGCCGCCGTGCAAGGACGCGCCGTCGGCATCGGCACCACAATGCTGCTGCATTGCGATTTCGTCGTGCTGGCGGAGGACGCGCAGCTCTCGACGCCGTTCGTCAACCTCGCGCTGGTGCCGGAGGCGGCTTCGACGCTGTTGATGCCGATGCGCATCGGGCATGCGCGTGCCTACGAGATGTTCGCGCTCGGCGAATCCATGGACGCACAGACGGCGCTCAATGTCGGCATCGCCAACCGCGTGGTGCCGCTTGACGGACTGCACGCAGAAGCAGCCGGCGTCGCCGCGCGGCTTGCCAGATTGCCGGCCGGCTCGCTTGCCGCCACCAAGCGGTTGATGCGCAATCCGGCAACGTTGACTGCGCAGATCGCCGCTGAAAGCGAATGTTTCGCGGAACGGCTGAAGACAGCCGAAGCCCGCGAAGCCTTCACCGCTTTCGCCGAGCGCCGTCAACCCGATTTCATCAGGGTTGCCTGAGTTCCGGACGCGTGAGCACCGTTCCCTGTCTCGGTGCTCATCGTGGTAGAAGAGACTCGCTTGATGGGAGTCTCTTGATGCCATTTTGGACCTGCCAACAATGCGGCGCGCAATTTCCGGACGGCGCGGCGCCGCCTGCGTCCTGCCCGATTTGTGAGGACGATCGGCAATTCGTCAACTGGAAGGGGCAGACCTGGCTTTCGCGGGAGCAGCTTTGCGCAAGCCACAGGCTGACGTGGCGCGACGATCTCGGTCTTGTCGGTTTCGCCGTCGAGCCCGGCTTTGCAATCGGCCAGCGCGCGCTGCTGGTTCCGGAAGCGGACGGCTGCGTGCTCTGGGATTGCGTACCGTTGCTGACGCCAGAAGCCGTCGAGCACGTCAAGTCGCTCGGCGGGCTGAAGGCAATCGCGGTCTCACATCCGCATTTCTATGGTGCGGTCGCCGACTGGAGCTACGCCTTCGGCGGTGTACCCGTCTATCTGCATGGCGACGACCGCCAGTGGATCACAAGGCCGCACCCCGCCATCGTGGCATGGTCGGGCGAGAGCCATCGTATCTCGGATAATATCGTCCTGGTCCGCGCCGGCGGGCATTTTACCGGCGGCACCATCATGCATTGGCGGGCAGGGGCGGGCGGCCGCGGCGCGCTGCTGACCGGCGACATCGCGATGGCGGCGATGGATCGCCGCTGGGTGAGCTTCATGTACAGCTTTCCGAACTACATCCCGCTCAACGCGAGCGCTGTGCGTGCCATCTGGCGGGCGGTCGAGCCGCTGGCCTTCGACCGCCTCTACGGCGCCTGGTGGGGCCGCAACATCGAGACCGGTGCCAGAGCGGCGTTTGACGCTTCCGTCCGCCGCTATCTGGCCGCGATTGCAGGGTGACGGGGCGGGCGGGGCGATCTTGCCAGCCGCGATAGCGGCGCTATATCAAGGCCTTCCCAACACCTTCATTTCGATTGAGCCCGCATGACGACGACCACCGCTGCGCCCGAATCCCAACCGTTCCAGGCCGAAGTTGCCGAGCTGCTGCACCTGATGGTGCATTCGGTCTATTCGGAGACCGATATTTTCCTGCGCGAGCTGATCTCCAACGCGTCCGACGCCTGCGACAAGCTGCGCTACGAGGCGATTGCCGCGCCCGATCTGATCACCGACGGCGCGGCACCCGAAATCCGGATCGTGGCGGACAAGAAGGCGAACACGCTTTCCGTGATCGACAGTGGCATCGGCATGGACCGCCAGGAGCTGATCGACAATCTCGGCACCATCGCGCGCTCCGGCACAAGGTCGTTTGTCTCGCGCCTCAAGGAGGCCAAGGACGGCGCCAATCTGATCGGCCAGTTCGGCGTCGGCTTCTATGCGGCTTTCATGGTGGCCGAGCGCATCGTCGTCACCAGCCGCCGCGCGGGATCGGACCAGGTCTGGGTCTGGTCCTCGTCGGGTGGCAGCGGCTTCGAGATCGCGCCGGCCAGCGATGAAGCGGGCAAGCGTGTCGTTCGCGGGACCGAGATCGTGCTGCATCTGAAGAAGGATGCAGAGAAGTATCTCGAGACCTACGAGATCGAGCGCATCGTCCGCGCCTATTCCGACAACATCCAGTTTCCGATCTACCTGGTGCCGGAAGAAGGCGAGCCGCGCCAGGTCAATTCGGCAAGCGCGCTGTGGCAGCGGCCGAAGTCGGAACTGTCGGCGGAGGACTACAAGCAGGCCTACCAATCGATCGCCGGCGCCTTCGATGAGCCGGCAATGACGCTACACTACCGCGCCGAGGGGCGGCAGTCCTATGCGGTGCTGCTGTTCGCGCCGTCGACAAAGCCGTTCGACCTGTTCGACCAGGCGCGCAAGGGCAAGGTAAAGCTTTACGTCCGCCGCGTCTTCATCGCCGACGATGCGGAGCTGCTGCCGGCCTATCTGCGCTTCATTCGCGGCGTGATCGACAGCGAGGATCTGCCGCTGAACATCTCGCGGGAGATGTTGCAGAACAATCCGCAGCTCACGCAGATCCGTAAAGCCGTGACCGGCCGCGTGATCGGCGAGCTGGAAAGCATCAGTGAGAAAGAGCCAGAAGCATTCGCGAAAATCTGGGATGCGTTCGGCGCCGTCATCAAGGAAGGCATCTGGGAAGATTTCGAGCGCCGTGAGAAGCTGCTGGCGCTGTCGCGGTTCACCACGACAGCGGGCGAGAAGCGCTCGCTCAAGCAATATGTCGAGGACATCAAGCCGAACCAGACCGATATCTATTACCTCGTCGGCGACAGCATCGAGCGGCTGAAATCCAACCCCAAGCTGGAATCGGCAAAGGCCCGTGGCGTCGAGGTATTGCTGCTGACTGATCCTGTGGATGCGTTCTGGACCGCCGCGCCGCTCGAATTCGGCGGCAAGCCGCTGAAATCGCTGAGCCAGGGCGATGTCGACTTCAGCCTGATCCCGTCGGTCGAGGACAAGGCCGAAGAGAAAAAGGACGAGCCCGCGGCGGAGGCGGACGAGGCCATGACCATCGCCATCGTCAAGGAGGCGCTGGGCGAGCGCGTCGCCGACGTCCGCGCCTCGCAGCGGCTGACCTCCAGCGCGTCGTGCCTGGTTGCGTCCGGCGAGGCGCGCGACCGTGCGCTGGAGCGGCTGCTCGCTCAACACGACAAGGGCGTGACGCGAAAGCCGGTCCTCGAGATCAATCTGAAGCATCCGCTGGTCGCGGCGATCGCGGATGCAAAGGATGCGGCGAACGATCTGTCTTTCCTGCTGCTGGAGCAGGCTCAGATCCTCGATGGCGAGTTGCCGGAAGATCCTGCGGCGTTCGCAGCCAGGCTCAATCGACTGGTGCTGCACGGCTTGAAGCTCTAGCAGGCTGTTGAAAAACTCACTAGCGGCGTGGATTTGGACATGATTCTCTCGATTGATTGAATCGGGAGATTGGGATGCGTGGCCCTGATGAACGGTCTGGATCGTTGTTCAGCTACGTGGATCTGGAGGTTCGGGTTCGCGGTGACCATCCGATGCGCACGATCCGGGAGATAGCGAACGCAGCGTTGAACGATCTGTCGCGGGAGTTTGCGGCACTCTATACGGACTTTGGT
>DASWVJ010000175.1:0-9155 GCA_036406295.1 Bradyrhizobium sp. | reverse complement strand
CCCACGTTGCGCGCGGCGAGGCCATCGTCACCCGCAGCGGCATCGAGGGTGGCGCAGTCTATCCGCTGTCGGCCGAGCTGCGCGACGCAATTCTCCGCGACGGGGAGGCGACTGTGAATATCGCGCTGCGGCCCGATCTCGGCGCCGACGAACTGGTCCGAAGACTATCCGCAGCGAAAGGGAAGCAGTCATTGTCGAACTTCCTGCGCAAAGCCGCGAGCCTGTCGCCCGTTGCCATTGGGTTGTTGCAGGAAGTAGCAAAGACGTCCGGCACGCCGCTCGCTTCCATGTCGCCCGCTGACCTGGCGCGGCTGGTCAATTCCGTTCCGGTCCGCCTGACCGGCGTTGCGCCGATCGCGCGGGCGATCTCGTCCGCGGGCGGTATTGCCTTCGATGAACTGGATGCCGACTACATGATCCGCCGGTTGCCGGGCGTCTTCGCCGCGGGCGAGATGCTCGACTGGGAGGCGCCGACCGGCGGCTATCTGTTGCAGGCGTCGTTTGCGACCGGTGCGGCGGCGGGGAAGGGCGCCTTGCAATGGCTTAGCGGACAATTCTCGTCCTCTTGAATGAATAGACGCCATCATCTGACGTCTCGTCACCGAAGGCGAGCCATGTCGGATTTCGCTGCTCAGAAATGAACTGTCGCTCCATTGCGCGCCGACCAGTTGGGTCGCAATCCCCGGTGCCTGCTATTTCCTCAGTGCCCGTTATTTCCATCGCCGCTATCTGATCGGCGGCATGGCTTGTCAGACATCCTTCAGCAAAGGGTTGGAGAGCCAACTGCGGATGATCCGGGCGAGCTGCGGCGGTATTCGCAAGGTGCCTCAGAGGCGCCTGTAGATGGCGCCAGTGCTTGGCTATCAAAGACCAATTGCAGCCATCCTTGAACGCGCCATTCAGAATGCCGTTCGACAAGAGGTCATGGGGCAAAAATACACCCAGACTGTTCGCAATATCGATGACGTGCGGTCCTTCGGATAGGATCACGAAGAGGCCGATTTTCTCATCATTCATCCTGACTAGCTTCATCTCGCTCTCCCTTCAGCGCCCGCGCGCCTCTGCAACAGCAGAACACTGGCACCCTTTGCCGCCTGGATACGCCTCAAGGCAGATTTTCCTTCATGATCGACGGTCGGGGGACCGGACGAATGACTTTCGTCCGGTCTCATTTCGCCGGTCAGCCAATCAGGCCGCCGCCTTTAGAATCCCGAGCTGCTGCAAGGCAGTTGCGCCATCGTCGAGCCCCACCTCTTCAGCGATCTTGCCGTTCTCGACCCGCAGAACCGTCGTTCCGCCAAAGTGCATCTTCCGGCCCGAGCCGGCGGGCAGTGAGCCGATAATCAGGTCATCGAATGCCGGCCCGGTGTGCGTGCCGCCGCCTTCCCAGCGGCCGACGACGTAGTCACCCTCCGCAATCAGGTCCGCCACGCCCCAGAACTTGAGGTTCGGAAATGCCTTGCGGAATTGAATCATGAATGCCTTCACATCTTCTCTGCCACGTCGTGGCGCGTGCAGCGAATACTGCAGAAGGATATCGGGCGCCGCCAATTCGTCGACGATATTCGGATCCCAGGGATTATCCCAAAATCCTTTGAACCAGCGGGCAACGATTTCCTTGTTGTCCTCTTTCGACATGATACTTCTCCTTCATGGTCACGCCCATGAAGCTAAGCGCGCCAGGCTCGCTCAACGACCCGATTCCCGACAAGCGGCGGATCGCCCGGTGGGCGCGTTCCTTGTTCCGTTATTGATCTTGAATTTGAGGCAATGCGCGATCAGGAGACTGCGACGCCAGCCTCCACGAAACCGATCAATCATTCACGCGAGGTGCGATGGGTTTCGCGTCGCGCGACCGTTGGTTCGCGATGACGAATACGGTTAGCGCAGCTTGCCTCGCGCGGCGACCGGCAGCGTGCCGACAATCTCCTCGCCGCGCACCATCACCACCTCGTCCATCATGTTGACAACGACGCAGACGTGATTGGGCACGATCCGCACGACATCGCCGACATTCGGCCGCGTGTTGCTGCGGGCCAGGTCGAGGAAGCCGTGTTCCTCGGCAAAGCGGGCGATCCTGGCTTCGGGATGTTCGAGGATCAGGCCGTGGCCGTCGAGTCCGCCGCCGGTATCGGAGGTGAGTGTCTTGGAGCCGGCATCGAGAATGCCGCGATCGGGCGCGGCGCGGCTGACGACGGTCGAATAGATATTGAGCGCGCAATCGTCCCATGAGGCGACGCCGGCAGCGACCTGCATGCGGTCGTTGTAGATATAGGTGCCGGGGCGATGCTCGGTGGCGCCCTTGAGCTTGCCGAGGTTCTTCATGTTCGGCGTTCCGCCGGTCGAGACCATGCTGGCGTCGAGGCCGTGCGCGCGGACGCCGGCTAGCGCTTCGTCGAAAAATTTCTGCGCTTCGGCCCAGCCGGTCTCGGTCGGGTACAGCATGAAGCCTGCAAACTGCAATCCCTTCGAGGCCGCGATCTCGCGCGCCAGCGCAATTGCCTCCGCCGGCGTCTCAACACCGGCGCGCTTGCGGCCGGTGTCGCATTCCACCACCACGTTGAGCGTGCGTCCCGATGCGGCGGCGGCCTTCGGCAGATCGGCGATGACGACCGGATTGTCGGCCGCGACCGTCATGGTGGCCTTGGCCTGCAACGCGGCGAGGCGCGCCATCTTCTCCTCGCCGAGCAGGTTGTAGCTGATCAGGATGTCGTCGATGCCGCTATCGGCCATCACCTCGGCCTCGCCGATCTTCTGGCAGGTGATGCCCCTGGCGCCGGCGGCGATCTGCATCTGCGCCAGCATCGGGCTCTTGTGTGTCTTGATGTGCGGACGGTTGGCGACCCCGGCCGCATCGCAGGCCGCCTGGATGCGCGCGATGTTACGCTCGACCCGGTCCATGTCGATGACGGCGCAGGGTGTGCCATATTCGCGGGCAATCCTGGCGGCGAGGGGAGTGGTCATTGGAGTCCTCTTGTTGCGCGCGTTCTGATCGCAAAACCGGTAACAATTTTTGCGGAATGAGCGCTATGCCTGTTCGATCTCTTCCCGCAAGACTTCCAGTTCGAGCCAGCGGTCCTCGGCCGCCGCAAGCTCGTTCTGCGCGGTGGCGATCGCGGCGGACGCCTCGTCGAATTTCCCGCGATCTTTCCGGTAGAGATCGGGATCGTCAAGCAGGCGTTGTTGTTTGGCGATTTCCGCCTGCAGCTTTTCGATGGTCTTGGGCAGCGTCTCCAGCGCGTGCTTCTCGTTGAAGCTGAGCCGGCGCTTTGGCGCAGCAGAGGAGGCGGCGGGCCGCGTGTCCCTTTTCTCCTCGACGGCGGGCGCGGCCTTGGCATGCTCTCGCTTCAGATCGGCGCCGCGCTGCAGCAGCATGTCGGAATAGCCGCCGGCATATTCGATCCAGCGGCCATTGCCCTCGGGCACGATGACCGAGGTCACCACGCGGTCGAGGAAGTCGCGGTCGTGGCTGATCAGGATGACGGTGCCCTCATAGTCGCCGAGCATCTCCTCGAGCACGTCGAGGGTTTCCAGATCAAGGTCGTTGGTCGGCTCGTCCAGCACCAGCAGGTTCGACGGCCTCGCCAGCGCGCGGGCCAGCATCAGCCGGCCGCGCTCGCCACCGGAAAGCGCTTCCAGCGGCGTGCCGCGCTGCTCCTGCGCGAACAGAAAATCCTTCATGTAGCCGATGACATGCTTGGACTTGTCGCCGACGATCACATGGTCGCCGCGGCCGCCGGTCAGCGCTTCGGCCAGCGTCGACTTGGGATCAAGGCTCTCGCGGTGCTGATCGAGCGTCGCCATCTCGATATTGGCGCCGAGGCGGATGCTGCCGCCGTCGGGCGTGATCGCGCCGGTGAGCAGGTTGACCAGCGTGGTCTTGCCGGCGCCGTTCGGCCCGACAATGCCGACGCGGTCGCCGCGCTGCACGCGGATGGAAAAGCCGTCGACGATCTTGCGGTCGCCATAGGTCTTGCCGATGTTCTTGGCTTCGATCACCAGCCGGCCGGATTTCTCCGCTTCTGCCGCGACGAGATTGGCGCCGCCCGCCGTGCCCTTGTAGGTGCGCCGCTGCTCGCGCAGGGCATGCAGATTGCCGAGCCGCTTGACGTTGCGCTTGCGGCGGCCGGAGACGCCGTAGCGCAGCCAGTGTTCCTCATTGACGATCTTGCGGTCGAGCTTGTGCTGCTCGCGCTCTTCCTCGGCCAGCACCTCGTCGCGCCAGGCCTCGAAGGCGGCAAAGCCGCGGTCGATCTGGCGGATTTGCCCGCGGTCGAGCCAGGCGGTTGCCCGCGACAGGTTGGTGAGGAAGCGGCGGTCATGGCTGATCAGCACCAGCGCCGAGCGCCGCGCCTCGAGCTCGGCTTCCAGCCATTCGATGGTGGGCAGATCGAGATGGTTGGTCGGCTCGTCCAGCAGCAAAATGTCGGGCGAGGGCGCCAGCACCCGCGCCAGCGCCGCGCGGCGCGCTTCGCCGCCGGAAATGTGGGCCGGGTCTTCCTGACCGGTGAGGCCGAGCTGTTCGAGCAGGTAGCGCGCCTGGTAGCTGTCGTCGCCAGGACCGAGCCCGGCCTCGACATAGGCCAGCGTGGTCCGGTGCTCGCCGAAGTCCGGTTCCTGCTGCAGATAGCGGATGGTGGCGCCGGGCTGCACGAAGCGGCTGCCGGCGTCGGGCTCGACGAGCCCGGCCGCGATCTTCAGCAGGGTCGATTTGCCGGAGCCATTGCGGCCGATCAGGCAGACGCGTTCATTGGCGGAGACGTTGAGCTCGACGCCGGTCAGGAGCGGCGTGCCGCCGAAGGTCAATCTGATGTCCTTGAGCTGGATGAGCGGCGGCGCCATCAGCGTTGACCCGCAGCGGCTTGCCCGACCGCACGGCGCTGCACGCGGCGGATGGCCTGGTCGAGCGCGGAAAGGAAATTGGAGCGGTCGCGCGGGCCGGGCGGCTTAGGGCCGCCGGTGATCTCGCCGGATGAGCGCAAATCGGTCATCAGATTGCGCACCGCGAGCGCCATGCCGATCGACGCTTCCGTGAATGGTTTGCCGTTCGGCGCGATGACCTCGGCGCCGGCCTTGACGCAGCGGCTCGCCAGCGGGATGTCCGCGGTGACGACGATATCGCCGGGGCCGGCGCGTTCCGCGATCCAGTCGTCCGCGGCATCCATGCCGTCTCCGGCCGCGATGCGCTCGATCAGCGGGTCCTGCGGAATGCGGATGAACTTCCCCGCGACGATGCTGACGGGCACACCGAGCCGGATCGCGACGCGATAGATCTCGTCCTTTACGGGGCAGGCGTCGGCATCGACATAGATACGGGTCGTGGTCTGGGTCATTGCCGCCGCGTGGTACCCCATCAAGCCGGCAATTGCGAGCAAAACCGGTATGCCGGAACGCGCTTGCGCCGGCGGTTTGCGAGGTTACGATTGCGGCCAGAAAAAACAGGGAACATCGGGAAACGCCAAGGAAAGCACCATGTCCGGCCGGATCGAAACCTATCGTGTCTCCGCCTACAACACCGCCAAGCAATCCGAAAACAAGATGCACGATGACACCGTAGCCAAGCGTTTTGGCTTCAGCGGCGGGCTCGTGCCGGGCGTCGACGTGATGGCCTATATGATGCATATGCCGGTGGCGCGGTGGGGCCGCGCCTTCCTGGAGCGCGGGCTGATCGATGCCCGCTTCGTCAAGCCGGTCTATGACGGCGAGATGGCGGACGTGACGGCGGAGGAGAGCAACGGCGTGCTTGACATTGAGGTGAAGAGCCGCGGCGACCTCTGCGCCACCGGCCGCGCGTCATTGCCTGCGGCGCCGCCTTCGTTCTCGCTTCCCGAATATCTCGAGGTCCCCGTGGTTGCCGAACGCAGGCCCGTGAATGCAACGTCCTATGAGGTTGGCAAGTGGCTCGGCACCACCCCGCGCCGCTGGGCGGGCGAGGCGGCCGGTGAATACCTCGCCGATATCAGGGAAACCGATCCGATCTTCGTGCGCGAAGGCCTTGGCCATCCTGGCCTGATCCAACGGGTGATGAACCGCGTGCTGGTCGACAATGCGATCCTCGGGCCGTGGATCCATGTCGGCAGCAAGATGCAACTTTTGTCTGCGGCGAAGACCGGCGACGAGATCACGGCGCGCGCCAAGGTGACGGGCAATTACGACAAGAAAGGCCACCGTTTCGTCGAGCTCGACGCCCTGGTTGTCGCCAATGGCACCACGCCGCTGGCGCATTGCGGGCATATTGCGATCTACCAGCCGCGCGAGCAGGCCGCGGCGTAACAAGGGCTTCCGATCATGTCCGTCACCATCGACTATTACCTGTCGCTCAATTCGCCCTGGACCTACATGGGCAGCGCGCTGCTTGCCGAGGTCGCCAAGCGCAACGGCGCGACCGTCAACGTCAAGCCCGCCAAGTTCGGGCCGATCTTCGAGAAGACCGGCGGGCTGCCGCTGCCCAAGCGCTCGCCGGAGCGGCGCGCCTACCGGTTGATGGAGCTGAAGCGCTGGCGTGAGGTGCGGAACATTCCACTGATCCTGCAACCCAAGAACTCACCCAGCGACGACGCTGCAGCGACGCGTCTGGTCATCGCGGCGAAGCTGCAGGGCAGGGATGCCCACCGGCTGGCGACGGAACTGGGGCGCGCGATCTGGGAGCTGGACGAGCCGCTCGGCGAAGCCGCAGTGATCGCTGCCGCGGCGAAGCGGGCGGGCATCGACGCAGCCGCAGTGCGCGAAGGCGGGCCACCGGATGCCGAACTCGACCAGCTCTACGAGCAGTACACGCAGGAAGCGCTGACGGCCGGCGTGTTCGGCGCGCCGAGCTTTGTGCTGCCGTCGGGCGAGATCTTCTGGGGCCAGGACCGGCTGGAGATGCTGGAACGCGCGCTGAAGATGCTGCGCGCGCCGCAGGCGGCTTCGGCCTGAACTGGAACGCTCCGAAGCAAGAATGTCGAAAACAACCCCATGCAAAGTAGCGACATCAGGCAAAAAGCTACTTGCCGGGACACTTGACACGTCGGGCAAATCACGTGCACTCGGTCAAGGTCATTCAATCTGCCATGCGCCGTTCACCCGCAGAGCTATCGCGTTTGACGATGGCGACTGCGATTTCAGTGTTCGTGATAGGATGCGTATGGTGCGGCGGCCCAAATTCCGATTCACGACTGTATTTTCGGATTCGGCCGGAGGGTAATCGCCTGTCGGACCGAGGCAATGCTGTCCCAAACCTGGCGAAGGCAGGACACTATCATCGACAAATTTCGAGTGACCATCCGCGCTGGTCGCGGTTCGCGTTCCTTGAGCCAATAATTTTCATACCAGGATCGATCAACTTGAAAGAAGCGGATTGCGAAGTCGAGACCGTCTCTCGGTTGCGAATTGCGGATCGGCATGGCACTCTCCCTTGGATTGAGGCAGATCAATGCGCCTCAAGTGACGAGATTGCCGACCTCTTGTCTCGCGCGCTTCGGGAGCACCTTTGCGCGGGCTTGGCATTTCCTTAGGATGGCCTTTGTTTTTCACTGAGGCTGGCTCGCTTACGCGGCGCATATGCCGGGGATTGAAGATTGTCCTATCATTTTGAAGACTACGTGCTCGATCCGGATCGGCGTGAGTTGCGCCACGAGAGTCGTGTGCTCGCCATAGAGCCTAAAGTGTTCGACCTTCTTGTGCACCTCGTTACCAATAGCGATCGCGTCGTCAGCAAGGACGATCTCATTGCAACGGTTTGGCATGGGCGAGTCGTTTCAGAATCCGCATTGACGACCTGCATCAATGCTGCGCGCACTGCGATTGGCGACAGCGGCGAGGCGCAGCGTCTGATCAAGACGTTGCCTCGCAAAGGCATCCGATTCGTCGGCAGGGTAGAGCAACGACCGACCGGCGCCTCAACCTCAGTCGGCTTGCCGGATATGTCCGCCCTCACATTGCCCGACAAGCCGTCCATTGCTGTTCTGCCATTCACCAATATGAGCGGTGATCCGGAACAGGAATACTTTGCTGATGGAATGGTCGAAGACATCATCATCGCACTGTCCCGTTTCAAGGCGCTGTTCGTCATCGCCCGCAACTCGAGCTTTGCCTACAAAGGAAAATCACCGGACATACGGCAGGTCGGGCGCGATCTCGGTGTTCGATATGTCCTCGAAGGAAGCGTGCGCAAGGCCGGTAGCAAATTGCGAATTGCGGCACAGCTGATCGATGCGGCAAGCGGAGCCCATACATGGGCAGATCGCTTTGATGGCGCGCTCGAGGATGTGTTTGAGCTGCAGGATGAAGTAACGGAGGGGGTGGTCGCGGCCATTGCACCGCGACTGGAGCGGGCCGAGATCATGCGCGCCCGGCGAAGACCCCCGGTCAACACTGATGCATACGATTGCTACTTGAGAGGGTTGGCCTGCCTGACCCCTATATCTTTCGACGGCATGGAGCAAGCGCTCGGTCTGTTCATCAAGGCAAGTGACCTCGATCCTGACTATGCGCCTGCGTACGGGATGGCGATGTTCTGTCATGCCAATCGCTCTGGCTTTGGGCCAACAGAGGACGCTGCGTACAGGCGCAGCGAAATCTCCCGTCTTTGGCAAGTGATTGCGCGCGTGGGGCACGATGACGGCTTGGCTTTGGGGCACGCTGCGTGGGCGGTCGCCTTCGTGCTCCGCGACCTCCAGTCGGCAAGACAACTGATCGACCGGGCTCTGGAACTGAACCCCAACCTTTCCAGTGCGTGGATAAGCAGTGGCTGGATCAGCGTTTGGGAGGGAAATCCTAACCTGGCGATGAAGCACCTCAAGCGTGCGGAACGGCTCGATCCCGGTGCGATCAGCATTACGATCCCAATTTTGTCGCCGATGGCCCACGCCTGCTTTTTCCTGGGCCGACACGAGGAGGCGCTGACGTTGGCGGAACGACTTGTCGGGCACAATCCAGGTGCACATCCAGCTCTGCGCATCGGAGCCGCCAGCGCTGCGTTTGCCGGGCGCAGCGATACGGCAAATCGGCTGGCTGCCCGCCTGCAAGTCATTGATCCAGCATTCCGCGTTTCCCGTCTCCGGGAGTATCTCGGGCCCTATCGGCAGCCCGGATTTGTGGAGAAGTACGCCGAAGGCTTGCGCCGTGCTGGGCTCCCCGAATGAGCGCGCGCCGCAGCCCGCAAGGCTTGCCGA
>DASWVJ010000174.1:0-25086 GCA_036406295.1 Bradyrhizobium sp. | reverse complement strand
AGCCGCTCGCGCTGCACAAGACGATAGAAGCTGTTGCGGCCGACCTTCTCGCGCTCGAACCAGCCGTCGGCGGTAAGCCGCGACATCGCGGTGCGCACTACGGAACTGTCAACGTCGATCGTGGCGAAGAATTCCAGCAGTGTGCCCAGCGCAACCGAGCCGCCGCGCGGCACGATGGCGTCGCCGAATACGGTGATGATGATCGAGCCGGTGCGCGAGGGTTCGCGCTTCAGCTGTTCGACGATGCGTGCAAGCGGCTGCGACATGCGTGACGCATACCGCGTTTTGTGGATCAACGACAATGTCGGAGCGACTTGCACGCCTCTATCCTCGTCATGCCCGGCCTTGTGCCGGGCATCCACGTCTTCCTTTCGATCCGGGACAAAGACGTGGATGGCCGGGACAAGCCCGGCCATGACGAAATAGCGCAGGTTCGCCTACCGATTGGGATCCGGATACACCAGGCTGCGCCAGCCGCGGCGGTCGAACGGGGCCCACTCGCCTTCCTTCTGCGCGAGGCGATCGGCGACCGCGTAGACCACGGCCGGGTGATGACCCATGCCGCAATGGCTGCTCTCGACCTCGATACTCTCGGCCATGTGGGAGGACTGCTCGCGGCAGCCCTGCCAGGCGCAGATGCCGTCGGTGCGGCTAAAGATCGCCGTGGTCGGCACCGGCGGCGGGCTCGCCAGCGTTCCGCCGAAACGTGGATCCTCTTCCTCGGCGCGGCGGCCGCTTGCCATCTCATAGATGCGCCAGGCGTTGGTCGCCTTCGGGTTCGATCCAAAGGGGCTGCCGAGCGTGATCACCTGGCGCACGCGGTCCGGCATCATCTTGGCGAGTTGTCGTGCATAGAGGCCGCCGAGGCTCCAGCCAACCAGCGAGATCTTGCGGCCGTAGGTGTCGTTCAATTCCCGCACGAGATCGACCATCGCGTGCTGCACGCCCGAACGAAGGCCGAGGTTGCGGCCCTGACGCCAGCCGCTGACGGCATAGCCGCGCGTCTTCAGAAAGGAGCGCAGCGGGCGGGTAGAAACGTCCGAGGCGACCAGCCCGGGCAATACGAGGACCGGATGCCCGTCACCGCGTGGCGCCAGGCTCAGCAGCGGCAGCGCGCCGATGAAGGCGCCGAGTTCATGGATGGCGCGCCCTTCCAGAAACATCAGCGTCCTGGACGGCGGGCGAAGCGTCTGTGCAGTAACGGACATCGTGTCTCCTGTTCAGGCCTGGCGGCTCACGTCGCGGCAGCCGGCCATTTGGGCTCGAATGACGCAAACGCAGCAGAATCGTTCCGCAACGCAATAATGTTGCCCAAAAAGCTATGGAACTGCTTTTGCCTATTCAAGCGAGCGACGAACTGAACCCGCAAATTATAGTGCTTGCCGTGATGAAATAGTCACACAAGCCGCAGCAGGTATTCCAGCGTGTAGAGCACGAGGCCCGCAAGCCCGCCGATCAATGAGCCGTTAAAACGGATGTATTGCAGATCCTTGCCGACATTGATCTCGATCAGCGAGATCAGCTGCGCCATGTCCCACGCCTTCACCTGATCGGCGATGAAGGTGGAGACGCCGCTCTTCTGGTCGGCGATGAAGCTGCGCAGCACCGCGACGAGCCCCTGGTTGATCTCGGCGCGCATTTCCGCATCGCCCGCCAGCGCCTCGCCTGCCGCGACAAACATCTTCGCCAAGTGCTGCTGCAGCACCTGCGTCTCGCCCGAGGCGCTACGCTCAATGAACGAGCGTGCGTTGGACCAGACGTTGCGCGCGAGATCGCCGAGTTCGGGGCGCGCCAGGATATCGCGCTTCAACCCGTCGATGCGGCTCGCAAAAGCCGGATCGCTGCCGAGCTTCTCCACCAGCGACAGCAGCATGCGGTTGAATTCACCACGGAAGGGATGATGCGGATCGTTGCGCACTTCCTCGAAGAACGTAGTGGCTGACGCCACGATGCGGTTCACCAGGAAACGGTCCGCGCGGTAGAGTTTCAGCAGCGTCGGCAATTCCGCGCGGATCCTCTCGCGGATCATGGCCATCGTTTCCGCGCTGGTCAGCGTCTGATGCACCGTGCGCAGGAGGTCGTCGAGCAGTCCCTGATGCCGCCCCTCCTGCACAAAAGAGCGCAAGGTGCCGGCAGCAAGCGGCGCGAGATCAATCGCCATCAGTTGCGAGGTGACACGGCGGGTGATGAAGGTCATCAGCCCCGAGCTTTCCGTCGCGGCCAAGGCTTCAGGCAGCAGCCGCAGCACGAAGCGCGCAAGATCCTCGCTCTTCTTGCGGTCCCGCAACCAGTCGGCGACGAAGGAGCCGAAGTCGACCTGGCGCAGTTTTGCCTCGACCGGCGCGGCCTCGAGGAAATGCCCCTCGATGAATTCCCCTAACTTGTCGGCGATACGGTGCTGGTTGCTCTGGATGATGGCGGTGTGCGGGATCGGCAGGCCCAGCGGCCGCTTGAACAGCGCGACCACCGCATACCAGTCGGCGAGCCCGCCGATGGTGGCAGCTTCCGCGAACGCCGCCACAAAGCCGAAAGCCGGGTGCACGGGAAGCAACCACCTCGCGCCGATGAAGACGGCAAAGGTCACGGCCAGCACCAGCGTCGCCAGCAACTTCACGCGACGCAGCTCCGCGGCCCGCGCGGCATCGCCGGGCGAATCGGTCACGAAGGTGCCGGGGAGAGTCAGAGTCATAATGGCTTTCGACCCAAGCGAGACCCTCAACCTGAGGAGCCGCGTCAGCGGCGTCTCGAAGGATGCAGGCCCGTCTGTGGCCTCATGGTTCGAGACGGCGCAAGGATACCTCCTCACCATGAGGGTTCGGCAGCACATCTATGCCGACGGAACCCAAAAAGAAGGCCCGCCGAAGCGGGCCTTCCATTGGATACTCACACAACCGATGCGCTATCAGGCGGTCTTGCCGTAGACCTTGGCGAAATTGTCCTGCGCATTCTTCGCACCCTCGGTCACCAGCTTACCGACATACTCGGCAGTGGCCTTGGCGCGGGTGACGAGGACTTCGCCGCGGGCGCGGGCGAGGTCCGACTGGATCTGGTAGGCTTCGCCCAGCGACTTGGCCGAAGCCAGCTTGTCGATGCCGGCGAAGAACGCTTCCGCGTCCTGGTGCATCGCCTGCTGGATGTTGCGGCTGATCTTGGCGGCCTCGCTGACCGAACCGGCAACGGCGGACTCGATCGCGGCGGTGACCTTCTCGGAGCCGGCGTAGAGATCGGCGGCGCGCTCCTTGGCAGTCTCGGTCTGCTTCTTCACGAACTCACGGGCGGCTTCCGGAACTTCCACGTTCTGGAGCTTGGTGAACGCCTCGGTGACGGGGGCGAAGGCTTCCTTCATGCTGTTCAGCACGGAATTGGTGTCGGCGGACATTTTTGGTCTCTCCATCCTCAGGTTTGAGCAACGGGCTCACCCCGTCCGGATTGGCCCGGGGCAGAAGCTTTGTGACACAGTTGATGGTGCGCCGCAATAATTATGTTGCAGCGCGATATCACGAATTCGTGATGACAAGCGTCGAGCAATCTATCTGGCTGGCTGGCTGGCGGGCGGGCGGCGGTTCCTGGACGGGAACCTACTCGCTTAATGCTGGACTGCCCCCGGAAGGCCGTAGGCCTCCATCTGGGCTGCCACCTGCGCCACGTTGTGGCCGAGCACGACGATATCGTGCTTCTTGCCAGCGACATCGCGGACATGATCCCGCAGCAGGGCCTCCGCCTTGAAGCCAAGGCTCTCGAACAGGGCGATCGCGGCCTGCTGGTCCACGGTCATCTGTACCGAGAGCTTTTCGAGGCCGGCGCACAGCGCCAACGCAAAGGTCTCCTGCGACAGCGCCCGGCCTACTCCCTGCCCGCGCACGTCCTGTGACACCACCATCCGAATCTCGCCGACATGGGTCGACCAGGAATGAGGATCGCGCACAAGGGTGCCGCAGCCGACCACCCTGCCGTCCTTCACCGCGAGCAGGCTGACAATATCGCCGCGCTCGATCTCCTTGACCCAGGCCGACAGCACCTTGGGCTGGCTGATATTGCGCGGCAGGAACAGCAGATCATGGCTCGGCAGCGCCTTGGCGAAGTCAAGCACCGCGCCCTCGTCGGCGCGCGACATCAGGCGGAATTCAAGGTCGCCGGCGTCGGTAGGGATGTGGCGCGGATAGGAGCGTGTCTCGGTCATATCGATCTTCCACCTAGCCAGGAATCGAGTTTGGGCCAGAGCCTGCGGATCGCATTCGGCCCGGCGACGAGGCTGACGTGCCCTCCCTTGAGGATCACTTCTTCCTTGTCGGTCGAACTCACCTTCTGGATCAGGTGCTTGGCCGCGTCATAAGGCACAATGTGGTCGTGCTCGGCAACCGCATGCAGGATCGGTACCTTGATCTTGTCGAGCCGGGCCGGACGCCCGCCCACCGACATGGTGTCGTTGAAGAGCTTGTTGTTCCACATCAGGTCTTTGGTGATCGTGCGGAAGTATTCGCCCGCAAGCGGCAGCGTGTCGGTCGCCCAGCGGTCGAACATCCGGTACGATTTCACGAACTCGTCGTTCCAGATGTTCTCCCACAGCTGCACCTGGCTCGCTGCGCGCGAGGCCGGCCGCAGCATCTCGAAGGATTGCAGGATCAGTTCCGGCGGCATGTTACCGACGCTGTCGACGAGGCGGTCGACGTCGAAATAGCGGCGGTCGGAAAAGTTGGAGAACAGCTTCATCTCGCGGAAATCGATCGGCGTGGTGAAGCAGATCAGGTTCTTCATCGGGCCGTCGTGGAAGATCGAGCCGTAGAGCAGCGACAGCACGCCGCCGAAGCAATAGCCGATCACCGTGACATCATCGATGCCGGAATCCTCCTGCACGCGGCGCACCGATTCCGGGATGAAGTTGAGGACGTAGTCCTCCATGCCCAGCGACTTCTCTTCCGGCTTGGGCGCGCTCCAGTCCAGCATGTAGACGTCGTAGCCGCGCTTGAGCAGGAATTCGATGAAGCTCTGGCCCGGCACCATGTCCAGGATATAGCCGCGGTTGGTGGTGGCCATCACGATCAGGATCGGCACGCGGTAGATTTCATCCGCCAGCGGCCGGTAGTGATAGAGATTCATGGTGCCGCGGCTGATCAGCACGTCCTTCGGCGTCGAGCCTAGCGCGGGGCCGGAGGTGGAGAAATATTCAACGCCCTTGATGCTGCGCTGGATCGCGCGCTGCACCTCGGTCTGGACCCGATCCGAGATCGAAGCGAAATCGAGACCAGTGGGCGCATTCATTTCTGGCCCCCTTCGGCCGAGGGCGGCCGCTTGGTGCGCGGCGGCATGGACCTGCCCGATGCACCGCCGGCCGGCACGCCGGACGCCTTGCTCATCTGGGTGAGCATGGCCTTGATCTCGTTGAGCTGTCCCTCGATCGACTGCAGGCGCTCGGCCATGCCGACCATCTGCGCGCGGCTCGGCAGGTTCATGCTGACGAGATATTTCTCCATGAGCTCGCCGAGCTGCTGCTGCGCGCCGGCGGCGACTCCGCCGACCTGGTTCATCGCCCTGGAGAATTCGGGCGACGACATGGTCTGGTTGGCGAGGGAATTGAATCCCTTCTCCATCTCGCCGATCATGTTCTGCCACATCGCAACGGGGTCGTTGCCCTTGTCGGCCATTTCCTCTCCCTTTCGAATTGGTGCGCGAGTTCCGGCTTGTGTCCTGCCCGCCTCGCTGTTCTTTTGGGCCATACCACACTGTCGCGGCGAGCCGGTCAACAAGCGGATAACGCCCGCGGCATCGGTAAGCCTTCTGCGCCGCCGCAATCCGTGTCATGAGTTCCGACATCGAGGTACCACCCGAAGGATATCAAAGGTGTCGTCAGCCGAACATCAGCCGCCACAGATCACCCACGTCAACGGCATCGACATCTGCTACGAGATCTTTGGCGACGCCAATGCCGATCCCATGATGCTGATCATGGGGTTAGGCGCCCAGATGATCCATTGGGACGACGATTTCTGCCGCCAGCTCGCCGCGCGCGGCTTTCGGGTGATCCGCTTCGATAACCGCGACATCGGAAAGTCCAGCAAGATGAGTGGCGGCAAGCGCCTGACCGCGGTCGAACTCTTGAAACTGCGCTTCCTGAAGATTCCGGTCGCCGCGCCCTACCGGCTGCGCGACTTGGCGGAAGATACCATCGCACTGATGGATCATTTGCGCATCCGCTCGGCGCACATCGTCGGCGCCTCCATGGGCGGCATGATCGCGCAGGAGATCGCGATCACCTTCCCCGAGCGCGTCCGCTCACTGACTTCGATCATGTCGACCACGGGCAATCCCAGGATCCCGCCGCCGACCCGCGAAGCCACTGCCGTGCTGATGGCGCCGCCGCCGGCGAACAAGGAGGAATATTTCGCCCGCTTTGCCCAGACGTGGAAGATCCTGCGCGCCGGCTCTTTCCCCGAAGAGGAAGCACTCGACCCCACGCGCGCCGCGCGCACCTGGGAGCGCGGCCTCAATCCGCCCGGCGTCGGCCGGCAGCTGCGCGCCATCCTCGCCTCCGGCAGCCGCAAGGAACGCCTGCGCTTCGTAAAGGCCCCGACACTGGTCATTCACGGTACGGTTGATCCGCTGGTGCACCCCCAAGGCGGCAAGGACACCGCGGCATCGATACCGGGCGCCAAGCTCGTGATGATCGAGGGCATGGGCCATGCGCTGCCGATGCGGATGTGGCCGCAGATCATTGGTGCAATCGCGGAGCACGCCAAGGGTGCGGCGACGAAGGCGGCGTGAGTGTGGAATCGTAGGGTGGGTTCACCCTTCGCGGCAAGAAGGCGGTAGGTTACGCTTGGCTAACCCACCCTACGATCTCACCCGCCGGCCCACACATCCAGCACGTAACGGTTCTTCGTGCCCATGTCCTCGATCCATTTCGAGGCGGCGTCCGCAGTGCTGCCGGTTTTTTCCCTGTAGATCGACATCAGCGTCGCCTTGACGTCGGGCTCCATCTTGCTCCCGTCACCACAGACGAAGATGACCGCGCCCTTTTCGATCAGGCTCCAGACCTTATCCTTTTGTTGCGCGAGCAGGCTCTGCACATAGGTCTTCGGCCCCTCGCCGCGCGAGAACGCGGCGTGGAGCTCGCTGACGCCGTCGGCGGCAAAACCCTTCAGCTCGTCGGAGTAGAGAAAATCCTGTTCGGGATGGCGGCAGCCGAAGAACAGCATCGCCGGGCCCAGCGTCGCGCCCTTCGCCTTGCGGGCCGCGCGCTCCTGCAGGAAGCCGCGGAACGGCGCCAGCCCCGTGCCGGGGCCGATCATGATGATCGGCACGGACGCATCGTCCGGCAGGCGGAAGCCCGCCTTGGTCTCGCGCACGGTGGCATGGATGGTGTCGCCAACACGGCGGCCGGCAAGATAATTTGAGCAGACGCCCTTGTAGATGCCGCGGCCGGAGCTGGCCGGCGCCTGCACCACACCCACGGTGACGCTGCAGCGCTGCGGATCGCCCGACGGCGAGGACGAGATCGAGTAGTAGCGCGGCGCGAGCAGCGACAGCATTTCGAGGTAGGCATGGAACGGCAGTTCGCAGGCCGGGAACTCTTCCAGGAGGTCAAAGACCGATTTGCGCTTCGCCAGCACGTCGTTGCGATAGAGCTCGGCGGAAGCCTCGTCGTCGCCGACATAAGCGAGCAGTTTCGGCTTGGTCACCGGGCAGCGCGTGTGCTCGGACATGATCTGGATCTGCTTGCGCGTGGCAATCTGCTGCAGCTCGACGAATTCGGTGAGCAGGCGTCCGACCGAGACGGCTTCGCCGACCGGCAATTGGGCGCGGCGGCCTTCCGACACCTGCAGGCGGATCTGGTCCGCCGGCAGGAAGCCGAACCGGCGCGCCACCGAATCGACCAGCGCCGGATCGTTGCGCGGCACCACGGACAGGTGGTCGCCGACGCGGTAGGTCAGGTTCGCCGGCAGCTGCACCTCGATGTGCCGGGTCGAACGCTCCGAAGGATTGGCGCCGGATTTGTTCTGCAGTTCGTTGCTCACAAGCACTTTCATCGACGAGGCACCGCCAAGCGCGACGATGGCGTTGACCGCGGTCGGCGCCACCGGCTCGATGGAATAGAGCGGTTCATCGTCGGCGCTGCGGGTGAAGCTCGAGTCGAGGCCGAACTCCTTCACCGAAGCGGCAGCCGCCTTGGCGAACCAGCGCTCGAACTGGCCGTCGAGGTCGCTCCTGGCATCGCCCTCGCCGCGCTCATAGACACTGCGCGCGCCATGGGCCTTGAGCTGCTCGTCGATCAGGCGCGGCACCGACTGGTAGGTCGCGGCCCAATCGCTGTTGCCGCAGCCGAACACGGCATAGCGCACATTGGCGAAAGCGCTTTTTGGCAGATCGCCGCTGCCAAGCCACTTCACGAACTGCGTGGCATTGTCGGGCGGCGCGCCATTGTAAGAGGCGCAGAAGATCAGCACGCCGCCTTCGGCCGGCAGCTTGCCGGCATGGTCGTCGAGCGGCGCGAGCTTCGTCGCGAAGCCGTTGACCTCGGCCAGGTCAGCGACGCGTGTGGCGAGTTCTTCCGCCGTGCCGAGGTTGGAGCCGTAGAGCACCAGCAACGGCGTGTTGTGGCCAGGCCTGGTTCGCGCCCGCGGCGCAGCCGCGCCGGAGGATGCCGCGGCAACCGCCTTGGTGCCAGCAAAGGCGCCACGGTCCGCATCGGTGCGCTGGCGCACCTTGATCCTGAAGCCGTCGGGCTTGATCGTCAGCGTTTCTTTCAGCTGCATCTGGTAGCGGTGCGCATCGATCAGCTTGAAGCGCTGCAGGATCATGCCGATGGCAAGCGCCGCCTCATGCATGGCAAAACCCCGGCCGATGCAGGCGCGCTGGCCGTTGCCGAACGGCTTCCAGGCGTTGACCGGCCGTTTCGCTTCGGCCTCGGGGGAGAAATTCCCGGGATCGAACACGTCAGGGTTCGGGCCCCAGACGCTGGGATCGCGGTGCAGGGCCATCACGAGCACGGTGACGAAGGTACCCTTCTTCAGCTTGTACTTGCCGCCGATGGTCTCGTCCTTGAGCGGCGCGATGCCGTAGGCCGGCGCTGGCGGCCACATCCGCAGCGTCTCCTTCAGGATCTGCGTGATGTAGGTGAGCTGCGTCACCTGCTGATAGGTCGGCTTGGCGTTGATGTCGGGGCCGAGCACCCGGTCGACTTCCTCGTAGGCCTTCTTGAGGACTTCGGGATGCTTCAAGAGCGCATAGATCGTGCAGGATAGAAGACCGCTGGTGGTCTCGTGGCCTGCGATCAGGAAGGTGTTGATCTGGTAACGGATGTTGATGTCGTCGAGCTGGGTGCCGGTGACACGGTCGACGCCGGTCATCATGGCACCAAGCATGTCCTTTTTCGCCTCTGTCGCATCCGTGCTCTTGCGGCGCTCGGCGATGATCTCGTCGACCATCTTGTTCATGAAGCCGACGTCGGCGACGAGGTCGCGCCGCCGCTTCTGCATCCACAGATTTTCCAGCGGCAGGCCGCGGGTCATCATGATGGTTTCGAGCGAACGCACCAGTGACTCGACGAAAGGATGGTAGTCGCGGCGATAGAAGGAGTTGAAGCGGTAATCAAAGCCGCATAGCCCGATGGTGTCGAGCGTCAGTGCGGTCATGTCGTGCACGACCTCGATTTCGTCGTCGGCGTTGAGCCGCTCCCACTTCTTCACCAGTTGCTCGGCGATGTCGACCATGCTCGGGTGGTAGGACTGCATGGCGCGGTTGCCGAACGGCTGCAGCAGGATGTTGTGCGCCTTGCTCCAGTTGGGCTCGCTGGTGTCGGCCGTGAACAGGCCGTCGCCGCCGACCGCGCGCACCCGGCGCAGCGCGCCGCGTACGGCCTTGTCGAACCGCTTCTCGTCGGAGAGCTCGTCGATGAGATCGTGGCCGGACACGATGACAAGCGGTGCGCCCATCATGTCGAGCCAGTAGATCGGGCCGAGTTCTTTCGCCAGCCGCACCAGATGCTGCACCGGCGCAGTGGAATCCAGCGACAGCATGTTGCCGACCACCGGCTTGGTCGGCGGACGCGGAATCGGACTCAACTTGTTGGGGGACGCCATCGCGAAACTGTCTCCTGCCTCTCCGTCATTCCGGGCTGGTCCGAAGGACCAAACCTCAGATGCGCAATTGCGCATCGGAGAATCTCGAGATTCTCAGGAGCGCAAGTGCGCTCGATAGTTCGATGCTGCGCATCGCCCGGAATGACGAGTATCATCCAAATCGCCTTCTATGCCACTCGATCAGCTTGGCGCTGACCTCTTCCGGCTTCTCCTGCTGCGTCCAATGGCCGCTGTCCCTGACCAGATACTTCTCCAGGTCAGGGACGAGCTTCTCCATCTCGTCGGCCGCCGATGGCGGCAGCACCGCGTCGTTCTCCGCCATGATCATCAGCGAAGGCACGCGTACGGTGTGATCGAGCCCGGCGGAGCGTTGCCAGTTGCGCGACATGTTGCGGTACCAGTTGATGCCGCCGGTGAAGCCGGTCTTTGTGAAGGCATCGACGAACACCTTCTTCTCTTCTGGAGAAAGGATCGGCGTGCGCGGGTCATGCGCGGCGTCGTAATTGGCAATCATCTGCGGAAACGCCAGATTGATCCGCGGTGACGCGCCGACACCGGCGACCGGTTGCTCGGCGGGCGTGCCCTCGGGGCGAGACACCGGCTTGCGCATGAAGGCGTCAAAAGTCTGCTCGACCCGGCTGCCAAAGATCCTGTCGGGCTCGCGCGCCGGGTCCTGAAACTGGACAATATACATGTGATCGCCAAAACGCTGGCGAAACAGCGCGATCGGATCAGCCGGCGCGCGAGCCATATGCGGTGTGTTGACGCCGACCACGCCGGCAACGCGGTCGAGATGCCGCAGCGGCATCTGCCAGACGACGAAGCCGCCCCAGTCATGGCCGACAAAAATCGCCTTGTCGATATCGAGATGATCGAGCAGGCCGACGAGATCGCCGGTCAGATGCTCAATGTCGTAATCCTCGACCAGCTCGGGCCGGTCGCTCGAACCGTAGCCGCGCTGGTCCGGCGCAATCACGCGGATGCCGGCCTCGCCCAGCGCCTTGATCTGGTGACGCCAGGAAAAAGCAAGCTCCGGCCAGCCATGGCACAGCACCATCGGCGGCTTATCGGTCTTGGGCCCTGCTTCATAGAAGCCCATGCGAATTCCGTTCACCTGGGCGAATTGAAGCGGCGGCATTTCAATCATCAGCAAGCATCCTATTCAGCCGCGCCCTTGATTTCGGAAGGCGGTGGCGCATAGGCCGCCTCGAGCGCATCGAACTCCACCGGCAGCATGTCGCAGAGCACCTGGACGTGCGGAATGATGTTGGCACCTGCGATGAAGCCGAAATCGAGCTGGTCACGATAGCTCTGCACCGTGATGTTGAGCGCCAGCCCATGAGCCGAGATGGATACCGGGAAGATGTGCAACAGTTCCGCACCGGCCGCATAAAGCGTCTGCCGCGGCCCCGGCACGTTGGAGACGGTGACGTTGGCTGCCGGCGGCAGCACGTCGGAAAGATTGGAGCGGCTGTAGAGCAGCGACAGGATCTGCACCACGATCGGAGCGCCGAGCATCGAGAGGTTGGAGATCTGCGGCATCAGCGCCCGCAGCGGATGCGACATCTCCTTGGACTTGCTGGATTGGGCGATGATCGCTTCCAGGCGCTCCTTGGGATCCTCGATATTGGTGGCGATCGTGCAGATCATGCCGAACACCTGGTTGTTGGCCTCGGCATTGCCCTCCTCGCGCAGCGAGATCGGCACCGCCGCGGTCAACGATTTGTTCGGCAGAGCGCCCTGGCTGATCAAATAGCGGCGCAGGACGCCCGCGGCGAGCGCCAGCACGACATCGTTGAGCTTGCCGCCCGACGCCTTCGCCACCGCCTTGGCCCGCGACAGCGAGATCGAGGTGCCGGCAAAGCTGCGCTCCGACGAGATCGCCTTGTTGAGGATGGTCGGCGGCGAGGCCATGCTGGCGAGGCTGTCGCGCGACTTCGGGTCGGTGATCTTGCCGATCACGTCGGAAACGCTCTTCAGCATCGTCGGCACGGCGCTGGCAAACTTCACCGCAGTCTCGATCTGGAACATGGCGTTGTCGAACAGGATCGAGCCGAGATCGCTCTTTCCCGTGCGCGGCAGCTCGAGGCTCTTCGCGGCGGCCGATGCCTCGAAAGGCTGGATCCAGAGCTGCTGGTAGGAATCGAGCAGGCTGGCGGCGATGTCACGCGGCTCCCGCGCCACCTTCCGCGCGGTCGGCGGATCAACCTGCCGCGGCACCGGCGTGATGTCATAGATCATGCTGGTGAGGGCTGCACCCGCGCCACCGTCGATGCAGGCATGGTGCATCTTGGAGTAAAGTCCGATCTCGTTGTCCTTCATGCCTTCGAAGACATAGAATTCCCAGAGCGGGCGGGCGCGGTTGAGCAGCTTGGCGTGCATCCAGCCGACGATGCGCTCCAGCGTCGCGCGGTCATGCGGCGCCGGCAGGCTGGCGCGAAAGATATGGCGGTCGATGTCGAACTGGTCGTCCTCGACCCAGGAGGGATGATCGATGTCGAGCGGCGCCTTCTCCAGCCGCGCTTTAAGGATCGGCGCGATGTGCAGGCGCGAGGCGATCATCGCCTTGAACTCTTCGAAGAAGTCGCCCTTGTAGCCTTCGGGAAGGCGGAAGATCGCCATGCTGCCGACATGCATCGGCATTTCGGGCGTCTCGAGATACAGAAACGACGCGTCCAGCGAAGACAGTTTCCTGGCGTCAGCCATGGCTCCCTCCCGAAGATAACGACGCGGCGCCTTGGCGGCGCTTCTTGCGTTCAGACCGTCCCCGTGGGACGGGGCAATTTGTCAGGATTGTGCATTTTCCGGGGGCGCGTAGGCAATGGCAAACGGCCCCGATCGGTCAAAATGACGGAATTCGCCTTCGCGCTGCGCCAGCCGGTCGGCCACGGCCCAGAGGGCGGCGGGGTTGACGCCGAGCCCGACATGGCTGGCCAGATACACCTCGATATTCTCGGCGGTAGCCGATGGCCGCACGAGGCTGGTGCGCCAGTTCACGATCCCATCGGTGCGCGAATAGATCGAGGTGGCCGGCACCGGCAGGTCGCCGGCGATCGCCTCGCGCAGCCCGGGCACGTCGTCCACGCCCTCGCCCGAAACCAACTCGTAGAGCCGGGTGGCATTGGTGGCGCGTATGTCGTTGGCAAAGGGGCTGCCCAGCGTAATCACGGAACGCACCATGTCGGGCAGTTGCAGCGCAAGGTCGCGGGCGTACACGCCGCCAAGGCTCCAGCCCACGATGCTGACCTTGCGACCGGCGTGTTCGTAAATGCTGGTCAGCAATTCGCGCAGCGCGCGCCGCTTGCTGTACACGCCGCCGAGATTGCGGCCCATGTTCCAGGCATGGGCCTCATAGCCGAGTTCTTTCAGATAGCGCCGCATCGGCGCCATCGAGAGATCGCTTGCCAGAAAGCCCGGCAGCGCCAGCACCGGATGTCCGTCGCCGCGCGGGGCTTGCATCAATAGCGGCGACAGCAGCAGGCTCGAATTGAACTCGAACAGCGCCCGCGGCTCGGCCAGCATCAACAGCCAGCTCGGCGGACGAAGCCGCTCCTCTGCCGACGGGCCTGTGTCGACGGCCATCACTATTTCTTGTCCTTCTTCGGCGTGCCGAGACCGGCCATCGCCACGAACATTTCCTGGAAGCGTTCAGCAAGCTTCGGATCGAAACTGAACCAGGTCTGGATCAAGGACTCCGGCGAGACCTTCTCGATGTTGGACATCATCTGCTGCTGCATCTTGTCCATCATTGCCGTCTGCATCGGCACGACGTCCGGCAGGCCGAAAAACTGGCGCGCCTCGACGGGCGTGCAATCGATCTCGATATTAACCTTCATGTCCGCTCCTAACCGAGTCAGCGCCCGCGGCAGTATCGCCGCGACCGGCACTGTGACGCAAGCGGCCCGGCAGCCGCGGCAGGCGGCCGCCCGCCGGATGGGGTCAACCGAACCGCTCCGCGGCAAAGGGCGCCGGGTCGGCGAACGGCGCCTCCCCGGTCATCATTTCCGCCAGCAGCCGGCCGGTCGCTGGCCCGAGCGTGAAGCCATGGTGCTGGTGGCCGAAATCGAACCAAAGCCCGGGATGACGCGGGGCCCGGCCGATCACCGGCAACATGTCCGGCAGGCACGGCCGCGCGCCCTTCCATGGCTTGGCCTCAACCGGCTCGCCGAGCGGGAACAGTCTGTGCGCCTTGGGCAGCGCGCGTTCGACCTGCCCGAAATTCGGCGGCGCATCGCGATTGGCAAACTCGACCGGCGTGGTGAGGCGGATACCACGGCTCATCGGCGCCAGCACGAAACCCTGGTCGGCATCGAGCACGCAGCGATTGAGCACGGCGTTTCCACGCGGATTCAGGTGCAAATGGTAACCGCGCTTGACGTTGAGCGGGATGGAATAGCCGAGCGGCCTGAACACCTGATCCGACCACGGCCCCATCGCCACCACGACCTCGCGAGCGCTGACGGACCCTTCCTGCGTCGAGAGATGCCAGCGCGGACCTGACCGCTCGAGGGTGCGCGCATCCCCCACGACAAAGCGTCCGCCTCTGCGGCCGAACAGGGCGGCATAGGCTTTGGCCAGCCCGCCGGGGTCGGGGACGAAGCCGGGCGTCGGCAGGAAGACCGCGCCGGCAAAATCGCCGCTGAGATTGGGTTCGAGCCCGGCGATGCCCTTGGCATCGAGGACATCGCCGGTGACGCCATATTGTCTGGCGCGCTCGAATTCGCGCGCGGCGTTGCCGAGCGTCGCCTGCGAGCGAAACAGCTTCAGCCAGCCATTGCGCTTCAGAAGCTCCGGTACGCCCGCCTCAGCAATCAGCGCTTCATGTTCGATCAGACTGCGGCGGATCAGCGGCAGTTCGGCCATGGCGCTCTTCATCGCGCGCTCAGGCGAAGACGCCAGATAATAGCGCAGCAACCAGGGCAGGAATTCCGGCAAATCGGCAAGCCGGTAGCGCACATGCGGTGTCCGGTTCAGCGCGTATTTCAGGAGCTGTCCGAAATCCCGCGGGAACATATAGGGAAAGACGGACGCACATTCGATCAGCCCGGCATTGCCGTAGCTCGTCTCCTCGCCGGCGGCGTTGTGCCGGTCCACCAGCATGACATCCCGCCCCCGCTGCTGCAGGTGCAGGGCGGCGCCGACGCCGACCATCCCGGCACCCAGCACAACAACGTCGGCCTTTAGTTCCGGCATCCGGCACTCCGAAAGTTGAATGTCCCGCGCGTATCTTCGGCCGGAAGTTAGACATTGCGGCGGTGCCGCGCAAACCGGCTGCTATCGCTCGCGAAACCGGCTTGCGCGGCGCATAAACTCTGGCAACATGGATCGGTAATCGGCTGCCGATCTAGCGCCGGGTCGGTACTCGTCCTCAGGGGAGAGCAAAATCAAATGTCGGTACGTCATGCCTTGCGTACAGCGGCCCTTCTTTCCACCCTCGCTTTTGCGACAACGCCGGCATCGAGCCAGACGCTGCGTTATGCCAACCAGGGCGACCTCAAGTCGCTCGATCCCTATACGCTCAACGAATCCACCACCCACGCGCATCTCGGCCATGTCTATGAGGGCCTGATCGCGCGCGACAAGGATCTGAAGATCATTCCCGCTCTCGCGGAGAGCTGGGAAACGCCGGAGCCGACCCGCTGGCGCTTCCATCTGCGCAAGGGCGTGAAATTCCACAATGGCGATCCCTTCACCGCCGATGATGTCGTGTTCTCCGCCGATCGCGTTCGTGCCACCGGCTCCAACCTGCAGACCCGCATCGCCAAGGATGCCAAGGTCGTCAAGGTGGACGACTACACCGTAGATTTCGTCCTGACTTCGCCCAATCCCATTCTGCATTCGCAGTGGGATACCTGGTACATCATGGACAAGAAATGGGCCGAAGCGAACAACGCGGTGGCGCCAACACCCCAGGCGGCGACCACACCGAGCTTCGCCTCACTCAACGCAAACGGTACCGGTCCGTTCTCGATCGAGAGCCACCAGCCCGGCGTGAAGACCATATTCAAGGCGAACCCGAACTGGTGGCGCAAGCCCGAGCACAATCTGAAGGAAATCGTCTTCACGCCGATCAGTTCAGATGCCACGCGCGTGGCGGCGCTGCTGTCGGGCGAGGTCGACGTCATCGAGCCGGTTCCTCTGCAGGACATCTCGCGCGTCGATTCGAGCCCGAATGCGCAGGTGCTCAAGGGCCCGGAAATCCGTACCATCTTCCTTGGCATGGATCAGATCCGTGACGAACTGCTCTATTCCAGCGTCAAGGGCAAGAATCCGTTCAAGGATGTCCGGGTCCGTGAAGCCTTCTTCAAGGCGATCGACGTCGACCTCATCAAGACGCGCGTGATGCGCGGCATGTCGACGCCCTCGGCGCTGATGATCGCGCCGCAGCTGTTCAAGCTCTCCGGCGAATTGACGCGTCCGAAGCTCGATCCGGACGGCGCCAAGAAGCTGCTGGCCGAGGCCGGCTATCCCGACGGCTTCGAAGTCACCATGGACTGCCCGAACGACCGCTACGTGAACGACGCCGCGATCTGTCAGGCCGTGGTTGGCATGCTCGCGCGCATCGGCATCAAGGTGAACTTGCTGGCGCAACCGAAACAGCAGTATTTCGCCAAGGTCCTGAAGGCTGGCGGCTACCAGACCTCCTTCTACCTGCTGGGCTGGACGCCGGGCACCTCCGACGCCCACAACGTACTCTACGATATCATGGGCTGCCGAGACGATCCAAAGCAGGCTCGTGGCGAAGCCAATCTCGGCGGCTACTGCAACAAGAAGCTCGACGAGCTTGCCGACAAGATTCTCGTCGAATCGGATACCGCCAAGCGCGACCAGATGATCAAGCAGGCCTTCGAGATCGGCCTGAAGGATTACGGCTACATCCCGCTGCACCAGCAGGCTCTCGCCTGGGGCGTCTCGAAAAAGGTGAAACTGGTGCAGCGCGCCGACAACCAGGTCCTGCTTTACTGGGCAAGGATCGGGGAATAGCACAGCTTCAACATGGGGTCCCGGCGGCACCGCGCTTCCGGGACCTTTCGTTTTCAGGTTGGAAGCCACCTCAACCGGACAAGAAGACCGTGAAAGAATAAGATGCTCGCTTTCACTCTTCGCCGCGCCCTTCAGGCCATCGGCGTCATGCTCGCGGTGGGAGTCATCGCGTTCTCGATGTTCCGCTTCGCGGGCGATCCGGTGAACCAGATGGTCTCACTCGACACGCCGGCTGCCGAGCGCGAGCAGGTGCGCAAGTCGCTTGGCCTCGACGACCCCGTGATGGTGCAGTTCGCGCGCTATTTCGGCAATGCCGTGCAGTTCAAGTTCGGCGTCTCCTACCAGTTCCGCCAGCCGGTCTCGAACCTGCTAATGGAGCGGATGCCGGCGACGCTCGAGCTTGCTACCTGCGCCACCATCCTCGCCATGGTGTTCGGCATCCTGATGGGCGTCTACACCGCGCTCAGGCGCGACACCTGGTTTGCAAAAGTCCTGCAGGCGGTATCGCTGATCGGCATATCCCTGCCGACCTTCCTGATCGGCATTCTCCTGATCTATCTGTTCGCGGTCACGCTAGGCTGGCTGCCCTCGTTCGGGCGCGGCGAAGTCGTCAAGATCGGATGGTGGAGCACGGGCCTGCTCACCGTTTCCGGGCTCAAGGCGCTGATCATGCCCGCGATCACGCTCGGCCTGTTCCAGATGACGCTGATCATGCGCCTCGTGCGCGCGGAGATGCTGGAAGTATTGCGCACCGACTACATCCGCTTCGCCCGTGCCCGCGGCCTGACCACGCGCGCCATCCATTTCGGCCACGCCCTGAAGAACACGCTGGTTCCCGTGATCACCGTGGCCGGCCTGCAGTTTGGCTCGGTTATTGCATTTGCGATCATCACCGAAACGGTGTTCCAGTGGCCCGGCATGGGGCTGATGTTCGTGCAAGCCGTGCAAAACGTCGACATCCCGATCATGGCGGCCTACCTGCTGATGGTGTCGCTGATCTTCGTCACCATCAACCTTGTGGTCGATATCCTCTACACCATCGTTGATCCGCGCCTGCGCTCGACCGTCAGCCGCGCGCACTGAGTGAGATCGCCGCATGACCGACGCCGCCGTCCCCCGCCCCGCTGAAGCCACCGCATCCCGCGCAAGCAAGGATATCGGCTGGTTCCGCCGCGCGCTCGACAGCGACATCTTCTATTCCTTCCGCCGCTCGCGGATGACGGTGATCGCAGCCGTCATCACCGTTCTTTTCTTCCTGCTTGCGATCCTGGCGCCCGTACTCGTCGTGCAGAATCCGTTCGATCCGGCGCAGCTGCAATTGATGAATTCTCGCATCTCGCCGCTATGGACGGCCGACGGCCAGAGCCCGTTCCTGCTCGGCACCGACGAACAGGGCCGCGACGTGCTTTCCGCCATCCTCTACGGCCTGCGCATTTCGCTCGTGGTCGGCGTGCTCGGCACGCTGCTCGCGGGCACGCTCGGCATCACGCTCGGTCTGGTCGCCGGTTACGTCGGCGGCGCCGTGGACAGCGTGATCATGCGCATCGCCGACGTGCAGCTCACTTTCCCCGCCATCCTGATCGCGCTTCTGGTCAACGGCATCGCCAAGTCCATGTTCGGCAACAAGCTTGATAACATGAGCATGCTCGCCGTGCTGGTCCTGGCCATCGGCCTCAGTTTCTGGGTGCAATATGCCCGCACCGTGCGCGGCTCGGTCATGGTCGAGAAGAGCAAGGACTATGTCGCTGCCGCCCAACTGATCGGGCTGCCGGCGCCCAAGATCATGCTGCGCCACGTGCTGCCCAATGCGATGGGGCCGGTGCTGGTGATCGCGACCATCAACCTGGCGCTCGCCATCCTCACCGAGGCGACGCTGTCGTTCCTCGGCGCCGGCATGCCCGAGACCATGCCCTCGCTCGGCACCCTGATCCGGATCGGCAACAACTACCTGTTCGCCGGCGAATGGTGGATCGTGGCATTCCCCGGCATCGCGCTCGCCGGTCTGATCCTCTCCATCAACCTGCTCGGCGACTGGCTGCGCGATGCGCTCAACCCGAAACTGCGATGACCGTACCCGTCCTTTCCGTGCGTAACCTGCAGGTGGAGTTCGTCACCCGCCGCGGCGCCCTGCGCGCCATCGATGGGGTGTCCTTCGACATTGCCAAGGGCGAAGTGCTCGGCGTGGTCGGCGAATCCGGCGCCGGCAAATCCGTGACGGGTCTGGCCGCGATCGGGTTGATCGATCCGCCGGGCCGCATCTGCGGTGGCGAAATCCTGCTGTCGGACATGCGGATCGACAATCTGCCGCCGGAAGAAATGCGCCGTATCCGGGGAAAGCGCATCGGCATGATCTTCCAGGATCCGCTCACCAGCCTCAATCCGCTCTACCGTGTGGGCGAGCAGATCGTCGAGACCATCCGCACCCACTCGAACATGCCGGAGCAGGCCGCGCGCAAGCGAGCCATCGATCTGTTGGCCGAGGTCGGCATCCCCGCCCCGGAAAAGCGCATCGATGCCTATCCGCATGAGTTTTCCGGCGGCATGCGCCAGCGCGTCGTCATTGCGCTCGCGATCTGCGCCGAGCCGGAACTGATCATCGCGGATGAACCGACCACCGCGCTCGATGTCTCCGTGCAGGCGCAAATCATCTCGCTGATCAAGCGGCTCGGGCGCGATCACGGCACCGCCGTAATGCTGGTCACCCACGACATGGGCGTGATCGCGGAGACTTCCGACCGCGTCGCGGTGATGTATTCGGGACGCATTGCCGAGATCGGCCCGGTGCAGGATGTCGTGCGCAATCCGCTGCATCCCTACGCCAAGGGCCTGATGGGCGCGATCCCGACATTGGCAGGCGAAGACAAGCGGCTGGTGCAAATCCCCGGCTCGATGCCGCGGCTGTCGGCCATTCCGCCCGGCTGCTCTTTCAACCCGCGCTGCGGCTTTGCCTTCGACCGCTGCCGCGTCGAACGGCCCGAGCCGATCCGGCACGGCTCGCAGTCCGTTGCCTGTCACCTCTTCGACGCCTCGGCAAAGGACAGCGCAGCATGAACTACGTCGATGTGAAAAACCTGCGCCGCGCCTTCGACGTCTCGAAACCGTGGCTCAACCGCGTGCTTGAAGGCGGACATCTCGAATTCCTCAAGGCCGTCGACGGCGTCACCTTCGACATCAAGCGCGGCGAAACCTTTGCGCTGGTCGGCGAGTCCGGCTCCGGCAAGACCACGGTGGCGCGCATGGTCGTGGGCCTGCTGCCGCCGAGTTCCGGCGAGGTCACGATCGATGGCGTATCGATGACCGATCCGAAACAGTGGCAGGCGCGCCGGAAGCTGCGTCGTCGCATCCAGATGATCTTCCAGGATCCCTATGCCAGCCTCAACCCGCGCTTCCGGGTCGATGCCATCGTCTCGGAGCCGATCCGAGCCTTCGACCTGATCCACGGCGAGCGCGACATCAAGGCGCGCGTCGGCGAGCTGCTCGGGCTGGTGGGGCTGCATGCCGACGACGGCCTGAAATATCCGCACGAGTTTTCCGGCGGCCAGCGCCAGCGCATCGCCATTGCGCGCGCGCTCGCCTCCAATGCCGAGTTCATCGTCTGCGACGAACCGACGTCGGCGCTCGATGTCTCCGTGCAAGCACAGATCCTTAACCTGATGCGCGATCTGCAGGACAAGTTCGGCCTCACCTATCTCTTCATCTGCCACAATCTCGCCGTGGTGCGCCACATGGCAAGCCGCATCGGCGTGATGTATCTCGGCCGCATCGTCGAAATCGCGGAGGGCCGCCAGCTGTTCGCCGCGCCCCGCATGCCCTACACCAAGATGCTGCTGGGGGCGGTTCCGGATCTCGCAATGTCCGGCCGGCAGCGCATCCCGGTGAAAGGCGAGATCCCCAACCCGATCGACCCGCCGCCCGGCTGCGCCTTCAACCCGCGTTGCCCCCTGGCCTTCGATCTCTGCCGGCGGGAGGCCCCCGCGCTGATCGACGGCGTGGCCTGCCATGCGGTGAACACGGCCCCGGCGCCGGCCTGATCACAGGCTTGGCAGGTTTCTATCTGGCATGCCAGTTGGCAGCCCGCTCCGCCTGTGCTCAATTGCGCACCGCCTGAAATGGCCAATAAGAAGGGGTTCATCCCATGAGCAACATCAATCCCGACCCGTTCACGACCCGGCCCGAGATCGAGGGCATGTTCGGCGTCGTCACCTCGACGCACTGGATCGCGACCGCGGTCGGGATGGCCACGCTCGAGAAAGGCGGCAACGCCTTCGATGCCGGGGTTGCCACCGCCTTTACCCTGCAGGTGGTCGAGCCGCATCTGAACGGCCCCGGCGGCGACGTACCGATCATCGTGCATGATGTGAAGCGCGGGAAGACCGAGGTGATCTGCGGCCAGGGACCGGCGCCTGCGAAAGCGACGATTGCGCATTATCGGAGCGAGGGTCTCGACATGGTACCGGGCACTGGCCTGCTGGCGGCCTGTGTCCCCGGCACGTTTGAGTCATGGATGCTGCTGCTCCGCGACTACGGCACGCTGAAACTGCGCGATGTGCTGGAGCCCGCGATTGCCTATGCCGCCAACGGCTATCCGCTGGTGGAGCGCGCGTCGGCGACGATCAAGACGGTCGAACAGCTCTTCCGCAACTACTGGCCGACCTCCGCAGAGGTCTATCTGCCGAACGGCGAAGTGCCTCGACCCGGCACCATCTTCACCAACAGAAAACTGTCCGAGACCTATGCCCGCATCCTGAAGGAAGCCGAGAGCGCAGGCTCCGACCGCGTCGCGCAGATCGAGGCCGCGCGAAAGGCGTGGTCGCAAGGCTTCGTTGCGGAAGCGATCGACAAGTTCTGCCGCACCCAGGACGTGATGGACGTATCCGGCTCGCCGCACCGCGGCGTGCTCTCGGCCGACGACATGGCGCGCTGGCAGCCGACCGTCGAGCCGCCGCTGACCTACGATTATGGCCGCTACACCGTCTGCAAGGCCGGCGTCTGGAGCCAGGGCCCGGTGATGCTGCAGCAGCTCGCCCTGCTCAAGGGTTTTGATCTCGACGGACTCGATCCAGCCGGCCCCGACTTCATCCACCTGCAGGTCGAATGTGCCAAGCTCGCCTATGCCGACCGCGAGAAGTTTTACGGCGACCCCAAATTCAGCGATATCCCGATCGCGACGCTGCTGTCGGACGCTTACAACGACAAGCGGCGCAAGCTGATCTCGAAGGACAGGGCTTCGCTCGACTTCATCCCCGGATCGGTCGAAGGCTTTGGCGCGGTGGTCAAGCTGCGCCGCGCCGAAGGCCATCGCGAGGCAGTCGGCGCCATGGGCGCGGGCGAGCCCACCGTCGGCCGTTTCGGCGAGGTGCGCGGCGACACCGTGCATTTCGACATCATCGACAAGGCCGGCAACATGATCTCGTCCACGCCCTCGGGCGGCTGGCTGCAATCCTCGCCGGTCATTCCCGAGATAGGCTTCTGCCTTGGCAGCCGCGCTCAGATGTTCTGGCTGGAGGAAGACCACCCCGCTTCGCTGGCGCCGGGAAAGCGCCCGCGCACCACGCTGTCGCCGACCATGGCGCTACGCGACGGCCAGCCATATCTGGCCTGGGGCTCTCCCGGCGGCGACCAGCAGGACCAGTGGATCACACAGTTCTTCCTGCGCCACGTGCACGCCAAGCTCAACCTGCAGGAGGCGATCGACGCGCCGGCCTGGCACTCCGAGCATTTCCCGATCTCGTTCTGGCCGCGCACCGCGCGCCCAGGCGTGCTGGTGGTCGAGAACCGCGTGCCCAAGGCGACCGTCGACGAGCTGACGCGCCGCGGCCATATCGTCGAGACCGGCCCCGACTGGTCGGAGGGCCGTCTCACCGCTGCCTCCAAAGTTGGCCCGCGCCGCCGCGCCGCCGCCAATCCGCGGGGCATGCAGGGCTACGCCGCCGGACGCTGACGAGATGACCTGGTCGATCATCGCCCGCGATTCCCTCACCGGCCAGATCGGCATCGCTGTCGCGACCAAGTTCTTCGCCGTCGGCGCCCGTGTGCCGCATATCGCGCCGCAGATCGGCGGCGTCGCGACACAGGCGCTGGTCAATCCCTATTATGGTATCGATGGCGTCAGGCTGCTTCGCGAGGGCAAGGCCCCGCGCGACATCGTCGAGGTGCTCATTGCCGCGGACGACGGCCGGGAGAGCCGGCAATTGCACATCATGGATGCAAGCGGCCGCATCGCCGCGCATACGGGAAGCGAATGCGTCGACTGGTGCGGGCATATCGAGGGCGCCGGCTTCTCCATCGCCGGCAACATGCTTACTGGCGGACGGGTGCTCGACGACACCGCCAAAGCCTATGTCGAGAACGAAAAGCTACCCTTCGCACAACGGCTGATCGCGGCGATGAAGGCCGGGGAAGGCGCCGGCGGCGACATGCGCGGCAAGCAATCGGCGGCGCTGCTGATCTATGGCGAGGAAGAGTGGTCCAATCTCGATTTGCGCGTGGACGACCACGCCGACCCGCTGGCCGAGCTTGAACGGCTGGAAGGGGTCAGCCGCGAGCGCTGGGTGCATTTTCGGCAATTCCTGCCGACGCGGAAAAACCCGGCCGGCGTCACCGACCGCGCCGTCATCGACGCCTCCGTTCAGGCTGCCATCGCGAGTGAATCGTGACGAGTGCGCCGCTGATCGAAATCGAGGGCCTGCGCGTCGTCTTCCACGGCGATAACGGACGCATCACCCATGCCGTGGATCGGGTCGACCTTACTGTCGCGAACGGCGCCACGCTCGGCCTGGTCGGCGAATCCGGCTGCGGCAAGAGCGTGACCTCGCTCGCCATCATGGGCTTGTTGCCGAAGCGATCCGCCGAGGTAACAGGCGCGATCCGCTTTGACGGCTTGGATCTCCTCGAGGTACCCGACGAGACGCTGCGCGACATCAGGGGCAACCGGCTTGCCATGATCTTTCAGGAGCCGATGACCTCGCTCAATCCGAGCTTCACCATCGGCGACCAGATCGTCGAGGTTATCCTGCGCCACCGCGGCGGCTCGCGGCGCCAGGCGCGCGAGCGCGCCATCGAGCTGTTACGGCGTGTGCATATCCCCTCGCCGGAAAAGCGCATCGACGAATATCCGCACAAGCTCTCAGGCGGCATGCGCCAGCGCGTGATGATCGCGATGGCGCTGGCCTGCGACCCGCGCTTGTTGATCGCGGACGAACCCACGACCGCACTCGACGTGACGCTGCAGGCGCAAATCCTCGACCTGATGCGAGAGCTCAAGGCCGCCAGCAATGCCGCAATCATCCTGATCACCCATGATCTCGGCGTCGTCGCCGAGGTCTGCGACGAGGTTGCGGTGATGTACGCCGGCGAGATCGTCGAGCGCGCCCCGGTCGACGAGCTCTTTGCCAACCCGCAGCACCCCTACACTGTCGGCCTGCTCGGCTCGATCCCGCGGCTCGACCATCGCGTTGCCCATCTCGCCACCATCGAGGGCATGGTGCCGAACATGACGAACCCGCCCGAGGCCTGCCGCTTCGCCGCGCGCTGCCCGTTCGTCGCGGACATCTGCACCAAAGCGCCGCCGCCGCTCGCGACGGTAAGCCCTGGGCACACCTCGCGCTGCGTCCGAACGCCGCTGGAAAGGCTGGTGTCGTGACCGCGCTGCTCGATGTCGAAAATCTGGTCAAGCATTTCGTCGCCGCGCGCAATCTGTTCGGCCAGGCAAAGGCCTTTGTGAAAGCGGTCGATGGCGTCAGCTTCACGGTCGAAGCCGGCCAGACGCTGGCCCTGGTTGGCGAGTCCGGCTGCGGCAAGTCCACCGTCAGCCGGCTGGTGCTGCGGCTGATCGAGGCAGACAGCGGCACCGTCCGCTTCGAGGGCCGCGATCTGGCCACGCTCGATGCCGACGAGCTGCGCGCCTTCCGCCGCAACGCGCAGATCATCTTCCAGGACCCCTACGCCTCGCTCAATCCGCGTATGACCGTCGGCCAGATCCTGACCGAGCCGCTGGTGCTGCACGACCTTGTGCCGGCTTCGCGCC
>DASWVJ010000173.1:0-4361 GCA_036406295.1 Bradyrhizobium sp. | reverse complement strand
CGGATCAACATGAACGTGCACGCGCTCCGCCAGGACGGGGCGGAGATCGAGAGCGCGCGCCTGACCAAGCTCCTCTCCTTCCGCGGCATCGAACGGGTGCCGGTGGAGGAGGCGGCGGCCGGCGACATCGTGGCGATCGCGGGCCTCGCCGACACCACCGTCGCCGACACGATCTGCGCCTTGGAGGTCACCGAGCCGGTGCCGGCCCAGCCGATCGATCCGCCGACCATCGCCATGACGGTCTCGGTCAACGACTCGCCACTCGCCGGCCGCGAGGGCGACAAGGTGACGAGCCGCATGATCCGCGCTCGACTACTGCGCGAGGCGGAAGGCAATGTCGCCATCAAGGTGCGCGAGGCCGAGGGCAAGGACGCCTTCGAGGTGGCGGGGCGCGGCGAGCTGCAGCTCGGCGTCCTCATCGAGACCATGCGGCGCGAGGGCTTCGAGCTCTCGATTAGCCGGCCGCGCGTGCTCTACCGCAACGATCCCGAGACCGGACAGCGACTCGAGCCGATCGAGGAGGTGCAGGTCGACGTGGACGAGGAGTTCGCCGGCGTGGTGGTCGAGGCGCTGGGCAAGCGGCGCGGCGAGCTCACCGACATGCGCCCTTCGGGTGGCGGCAAGACGCGCATGACGTTCCTGGTGCCCTCGCGCGGCCTTATCGGCTATCACGGCGATTTCCTGACCGACACGCGCGGCACCGGCATCATGAGCCGGCTTTTCAATTCCTACGCACCCTACAAGGGCCCGATCGAGGGCCGGCGCAACGGCACGCTCATCTCCAACAGCGGCGGCACCGCGGTCGCCTATGCCCTGTGGTACCTCGAGGAGCGCGGGCCGCTCTTCATCACCCCCGGCACCGAGGTCTACGAGGGCATGATCATCGGCGAGCACAGCCGCGGCACCGATCTCGAGGTCAATCCGCTCAAGGCCAAGCAGCTCACCAACATCCGCACCACCTCCAAGGACGAGGCGGTGCGCCTGACCCCGCCGATCAAGATGACGCTGGAAAAGGCGCTTGCCTATATCGAGGACGACGAGCTGGTCGAGGTGACGCCGAAGTCGATCCGCCTGCGCAAGAAGTTCTTGGATGCCAACGATCGCAAGCGCGCGGAAAAGGCCCGGGAGGCGGTGGCCTAGCCCCGTCGCAACAGAAGAATTCCGTCATGGCCGGGCTTGTCCAGGCCATCCACGTCTTCGATACTGGCGCAAAGAACGTGGATGCCCGGGACCCGTCTTCGCCGAGGCTACGCCGGGCCACGAGTGCGCGCGGCCGGCGAAGCTTGAGCGAAGCCGGCAAGCCCGGGCATGACGAAGAAATGACGTGTTGATGTCCCTTCCCTCCACCGTCGACGTTGCCATCATCGGCGCGGGCGCAGCGGGTCTTGGCGCCGCGAATGCGCTGAAAGATTCCGGCCTCTCCGCGATCGTGCTGGAAGGGCGCGACCGCGTCGGCGGGCGGGCGCATACGATCTTGGCCGCGCCTGATGTCATCTTTGATGTCGGCTGCGGCTGGCTGCATTCGGCGGACGAAAATTCCTTTGTCCCCATCGCCGAAGTGCTCGGCTTCGAGATCAACCGGGACCTTCCGCCCTGGCGCGAGCGCGCCTATGGCAAGGCGTTTCCGCAAATCGACCGTGCCGAATTCATCCTCGCGCTGGAGGATTTCTACGATCGTGCCGAGGACGCTGCGGAGATCGTGCGCCGCACCGGCCGCGATGAGCCGGCCAGTCGATGTCTCGAGCCCGGCAATCGCTGGAATCCAATGATCGATGCGATCTCGACCTACGTCAACGGCAGCGAGCTCGACCGCGTCTCGATTCTGGACATGGATGCCTATGAGGACTCCAACATCAACTGGCGGGTGCGACGCGGCTACGGCGCGCTGGTCGCGGCTTACGGTGCCGCCTGCCCGCTGGCGCTGAACGCGCAGGTGACACTGATCGACCATTCGGGAAAGCGCGTGCGCATCGATACATCACGGGGCACGCTCACCGCAGACAGGGTGATCGTTACCGTACCGACGAACCTTATTGCCAATGAAGCGATCCGCTTCCACCCGGAGCTGCCGGCGAAAGTCGGCGCCGCCCGCGGCCTGCCGCTGGGCCTTGCCGACAAGGTCACGCTCGCTCTCGACGAACCCGAAGCGCTGCCCAGGGAGGGCAATCTGCGCGGCGCCACCATGCGCAGGGAAATGGGCACCTATCATCTGCGCCCGTTCGGCCAGCCTTGCATCGAAGGCTTTTTCGGCGGCCGTTTTGCGCGGCAATTGGAAGACGCGGGCGAAGGCGCGATCGCCGCGGCCGCGATCGACGAGATCGTCGGCTTCCTCGGCAACGATTTCCGCCGCAAGCTGAAGCCGCTCGCGGAGTCGCGTTGGGCGCATGACCCATTCGCGCAGGGCTCGTATTCCCACGCACTGCCGGGCCATGCCGGCGACCGCGCCGTGCTGGCCGCGCCGGTCGACGGCCGACTGTTCTTTGCCGGCGAAGCGACCTCGCCGAACTTTTTCTCCACCGCGCACGGGGCGCGGGATTCGGGAGAGAGGGCGGCGAAGGAAGTTTTGGCCGCCCTGGCCAAGGCTTAAGGTTTGGCGTCGCGGCTGACTTGCGCGGGACAACCCGACAGGCCATTCTCAAGCCCAAGAGTCTGGGGGCGAACGATGGCGGCAGATAGGGGATACCTCAATTGGCGCGCAGCTGTTGATCAGCGGCTGAACGATGTCTACTGCATCACGATAGCAGACGCTGGCTTTGACGAAGAATATTTGAATCGTCACTGGAGATCGAACGAAACGCCATCTAACTTTGTTGAGTGGTTCGGCAATAAGTACGACCTAGACCGACGACCGCTATCCATTCGATCATAGGCCGCTTAGGAATATAGGCGGCAATGGCGCAAGAGCCCAAAGAGCGTCGAAACTGGTCCGACGAAGAGCTTGATCTCATCGTCGCGGACTATTTCGTGATGCTTAACGACGAAACCGCCGGCAAACACTACAGCAAAGCCGGACATAACCGCTTCCTTCGACGTCATATAGACCGATCCGAAGGTTCGATCGAATTCAAGCATCAAAATATCTCAGCGGTGCTTCTGAAACTTGGGCTTCGACGGATCGCAGGTTATTTGCCAGCGGCAAACTATCAGAAAGCGATCATCGCGGCCATCGACCGGTACATTTCACTGCATCCTAGTGCCCTCTACCCAGAACGGGTAATCGATGGGTTGGCTGAACGGCAGGGGCTATATGTTGGCGTGCCTCCGCCACTCCTGCCTATCATGCCGCGCGAGACGGACATGGAGCGGCTAGTGCGAAAGTTCAATCCTGTTGAACGCGATTTCCGCAATCGGAAACTTGGTCGCGATGGTGAAGAATTGGTCTTTCACCACGAGCGTCAACGACTCAAGGAACTCGACCGTCCGGATCTTGCAAAAAAGATCCGATGGATTTCTGAAGAACTTGGCGACGGCGCGGGCTACGACATACTTTCATTCACTGCGAAGGGCAAAGAGCGATTTCTGGAAGTCAAGACGACAGTCGGCGCTGACGTTACCCCGTTCTACATAACGCGAAACGAGCTTTCGCTGGCGGAAGAACGACCGGATGCATTCCGGCTCTGTCGCATTTTCGATTTCTCAGTGTCGCCTCGAATGTTTGAGCTGACCCCGCCTCTGGAGAAATTTGTCCATCTGTCGCCTTTAAGCTACGAAGCATCATTCTCCTAGCGCGCTACTCCATCACCCTCCCCCGCATGTCGGCGTCCGGCACAAAACACTCGTCGTACTTGCCGAAGATGCGATAGCGGTTGCGGGCGATCAGGTTGTAGACGGCGTCGCGCAGGGGCTTGGGGACCCCGAACAAGACTTTCACCCATTGCCAGCCGAGTAGATGGCACAGCACGGTCAGTGCGGCGTCGGATTTGAAGTACGCGACGCCACCGTGGATCACGGCGTTGGTGTCGGGATCGGCGGGCTCGATGCCGAAGGCTTGCGCGAGGCGCGTGCCGTAGGACGACTGGATCGCGGTAAAGCGGAAGTGCCGCGCGACATCACGCGTGGCGACGAAGCGGATCCAGCGCGAGCAGAAGATGCAGACACCGTCGTAGAGGATCACATCATCGTCGGGCCACTTTGTCATTAGTGGTTATCCAGCATGAGCAGCGTGACCAGCATCAGCACGATGGCGGGGCCGGTTTTCACCAGCGCGCCGGGATCATGCTCTAAAACGGCTTTGCGATCATCAGCCAGAGGATCGCCATGACCGCGCCGAAGCCGGGAATGCCGAACAGGAACCAGCGGCGGAACAGGGTGAAATAGCGCGGGGGCAGCGGTGCGCCCTTCGCAACCGCCGCCTGCGCGAG
>DASWVJ010000172.1:0-2916 GCA_036406295.1 Bradyrhizobium sp. | reverse complement strand
CGCGCGATTGCGCTGCCAGCAGCTTGTCGACCTCGGGGTTGCAGTATTGCGTGTAATTGCGCTCGGAGTTGCAGGAATAGTTCTCCACCAGATTGCCGTCGGGGTCGTCGACGGAAACGCCGGTGACGTTGAGCCCGATGGTGTATTCCTTGCGCGAGAGCTTTGAGTACCAGCGCGGCGTATCGAGAATATCGAGCTCGCCGACGATATGGATCTTCTTGAGCTGATCCGAGACGATCACGGCGGCATCGCGGTAGGCCGGCAGATTGCGCGTCTGGATCTTGATCTGCAGCGGCTTGGCCTCGCTGTATCCGAGTTTCTGCATGATCGCCTGCGCCTCGGCGAGGTTCTTCCCAGCGTCCGGGCCATAGCCGGTCAGCGAATTCACCATGTCAGGGGGCATGCCCCACTCGCCTTCCGGCTGCGGCAGCATCGCGCCGCCCATCCGCGCATTGCCTTCCATCAGGATGGAATTGAAGGGCTTGCGGTCGAGCGCGAGCGACATCGCCTTGCGGATATCGGGATTGTCGAACGGCGGGTTGACGCGGTTGACCAGCAGGTTGATCAATGTTCCCGTGGTCGTCATCTCGCATACCGCCTTCGGCGCCCGCTCCTTGATATCCTTCAGGAGCGGCACGCTGACGTCGGAGGGAAAGGTGATGTCGAACTCGCCGGTCGAAAATGCCAGCATGCGCGTGGCGCGGCTGTCGATGGTGCGCACCGCGATCTCGTCGAGATACGGCCGGTCCTTCTTGAAGTAGTCGGGGTTGCGCACGAGGCGGATCGAGTCGCCACGCTTGAACTCGACGAACTTGAACGGCCCGGTGCCGACCGGCTTGGTGCGCATCACCTGCTGCGGCACGTGGCAGGGATAGACTGCCGAGAAGGCGCTCGCCAGCAGCACCGGCAGGCTCGGCTGCGGCTCGCTCAGCTCGAACGTCGCCTCATGGTCGCCGTTGGTACTGACGTCCTTGAGTTTCGTGTACCAGACCTTGCGCGGGTTGCGCTTGAAGTCCTGCGTCTCGCCCTTGCCGATCAGCATCCGCCAGGTGCATTGCACGTCTTTGGCGGTGAAGGGCTGTCCGTCATGCCACTTCACGCCCTGACGGAGCTTGAAGGTGAGCTTTGTGTTTGATGAATCCCAGGACCAGCTTCCGGCGAGATCACCGATCACCGTTTCCAGGCTCTCATGCGGCTTGGCCGGATCGAACACCACGAGATTGTTGAACACCGCCGCGAACGGCATCACCGAGGCGATGGTGGATTCCTCGAGCAGCGATGTCGAGGGCGGGTTGTCGTTGTGATAGAGGCGCAGCGTACCGCCCTTCTTCTGCGCCGCGGCGGGCGCAGCCGCGAGCGCAGCGATCACAACCAATGCGATGGATGGGCAGGTGCCTCTGGCGCGCATTTCGCCTCCCGAAATTCTTGTTGTTGTCGGAAGCCAGCGTGCGCCAGTCGAGCCGCGCAATCAATACTCGCAATTGCGATAGTCGGATGCTTCACGCGCAGCCATCATCTCGCTGGCATGCGCCGTGTCCGCCGGCATCATTTCCCCTGCTCCCCGGAAATCTCTACAGGCGGGGCGATCCTGGCCGTTCGCCGCAGGGCGCGTCACGGGGAATCGGGGGTTGGATGGCGGGGTGAAATTCGTTACTAGTGGCCTCGCCGAACGAGAAGGCTCTTGAAGGCTCTCTGGGGACTGGGAATGACCTATTGTTGTGGAATTCTGGTGCGCGACGGCCTCGTCATGATCGCCGACACCCGCACCAATGCCGGCCTCGACAATGTCTCGACCTTCCGCAAGCTGCACGTCTTCTCAAAATCCGGCGATCGCATTCTGGCGGTCGCCAGCGCCGGCAATCTCGCCATCAGCCAGTCGGTATTGTCCACGCTGACCGAAGGCATCCAGAACCCCGATACCGGCGAGCTGGAGACCCTGATGAACGCGCCGACCATGTTCCAGGCGGCGCAGCGCATCGGCCGCGCCATCCGCCTGATCCACATCACCGAAGGCCCGGCGCTGCGGTCGGAGGACGTCAGCTTCGACGTCTCCTTCCTGTTCGGCGGCCAGATCAAGGGCTCGCGAATGCGCCTGTTCATGGTCTACAGCGCCGGCAATTTCATTGAATGCACCACCGACACGCCGTACCTGCAGATCGGCGAGCACAAATACGGCAAGCCCGTGCTCGACCGCGCCATGCATTATGACGTCGAGCTCTATGAGGCGCTGAAGACCGGCCTGATCTCGATGGACTCCACCATGCGCTCCAATCTCGGCGTGGGCCTGCCGATCGACGTGCTGGTCGTGCGCACCGATGCCTGCGAGGCCGATCTCAATCACCGCATCGAGGCGGGCGAGCCCTATTTCCACGATCTACGTTCGCGCTGGTCGGCGGCCCTGCGCGCGGCGCACCAGAACATCCCGCGACCGCCCTACAAAACCGAAGCAGAAGCAAAAAAGTAAAGGACAAAGGAAATGGCCGAGGCAAAACAGAAGATCGCCCTTGTGACCGGCGCCGGCACCGGCGTCGGCCGTGCCGCATCGCTCGCGCTGATGAATGCGGGCTATACCGTCGTGCTGGCCGGGCGGCGCATGGAGATGCTGGAGGAGACCAAGAAGCTCGGCGACAATGTGGGAAAGAGCCTGTGCGTCTCCGCCGACATGACGAGCCCGGCCTCGATCGCCGCGCTGTTTGCCAAGGTGATGGAGAACTACGGCCGGCTTGACGTGCTCTTCAACAATGCGGGCATGGGCGCGCCGCCCGTTAATTTCGAGGATCTCCCGCTCGAGCAGTGGCAGGCCGTGGTGAACACCAACCTCACCGGCCCCTTCCTGTGTACGCAGCACGCCTTCCGCATCATGAAGGACCAGAACCCGCGCGGCGGCCGCATCATCAATAACGGCTCGATCTCGGC
>DASWVJ010000171.1:0-7275 GCA_036406295.1 Bradyrhizobium sp. | reverse complement strand
CTCAGAATTTCGCGATCGCGCTCAGACGGACTGTGCGGGGCTGGCCCGGCGAGATGTTGTTGTTGCCGTCGGCCGTCGCCCAGTACCCCCTGTTGAAGATGTTCTCGACGTTGAGCTGCACGCGCCACATCTCGTCGATCTTGGCATAGACCGCCGCATCGAACCGGACGAAGCCGGGCAAGCGCACCGAGTCGTCGGACGACGCGAAGGAATCCGAGAAGTAGATCACGCCCAGAGCCGCCGCCCATGTCGGGTTGAACTGGTACTTGTTCCACCATGAGAACTGGTTGTACGGCACGAGCTGGACGCGGTTACCCTTTACGATGGGCGGATTGACGCCAGGGGCGGTCAGGTCCCGGGCGATGCGGGCATCGGTATAGGCATAGCCGAGCACGGACTGCCAATCCGGCGTGATATAGCCGGTCAGCGCGGTCTCGAAGCCGTGGATGATGTGCGAGCCGCCGGGAATGGAGAGCCCGCCGCCGATATTGACCGGCACGTTGGCGCGAAGGAGCTGATAGGCGGCCGCCGTGAACAGCAGCTTGGGATTGATGTTCCACTTGGCGCCGACCTCGGCATTCTCGAACCTCTGCGGTTCGAGAATCACGGTGCTTGGGTTCAATGCGCTGAACTGGTCGCCCGAGGCCGGCAGATACGATACGCTCCAGGCCGTATAGAGCGACACAGTATCGACCGGCTTCACGATCACGGCAGCGCGGGGCGAGATGAAGTCGTCGGTCCTGTCGCGCCTCGTACTGGTGTTCAGGTCGAGCGCCGTCAGGTCGAAATTGTCATACCGCGCGCCGACCAGGAATTGCAGCCAGCGGAATACTTCGATCTGGTCCTGCACATAGCCCGACTCGATGTTGAGCCGGTACTTGCTGTTGGCATCGCTGGCGATGTGATTGAAGGTGACCGGGCCGAAATAGGTTGGATTGAACGGATTGACGGTGACGCTGGCAGCGCCGCCGAACTGTCCGGAATCGCGCCGGCCAAGGCCCGTCTGACGGCCGAACTCCGTGCCGAAGGCGAGCGTGTGCAGCACCGGACCGGTTGCGGTCTTGTAGGTGAAATCCGTCTGGTTGAAGGCGTTTTCGCGCGGCGTGTAGTTCTGGTAGGCGGAGAGCGTAACCTGGGTCTGATCCGGCGTCACCGCGCTGCCCGGATAGACGTTGCGGTAACCGCGGTTGTAGTCGGCGTAGATCGATCCGTTCCGCACCGTCAGGCCGTTGCCGAAATCGTGCTCAATCACCGCCATCGCTGTCTGCACTTCGACCTTGGCGGAATTGTAGATCGGACTGCCGAAGAAGGTCGTCAGATCGCCGTTCGGCGCGAATGGCCCCGTAGGATTGAATCGCGTGGCACCACCCGGAATGCCTTGTGAAGGATTACCGCGGTCCGCGAGGCGGAAGTCGTGATAGTATTCGTAGCTGAGCTTGATCTTGGTGTCGTCGCTCGGCTTCAGCGTTATGGTCGGGTTGATGCCGTAGCGCTCGAGATGGCCGTAGTCGCGAAAGGTGTCGCTGTTCTCGTACATCGCATTGAAGCGCACGGCGACGTTCTCGTTCACCGCCTGGCCCGCATCCAGCGTCACGCGTTTGTCATTCCAGGAGCCGACCTGGCCCGTCGCCTCGTAGACCCGCGTGCCGTCCGCCTCCTTCAGCGTGCGGTTGACGAGGCCGCCGCCGGCGCCGCGTCCGAAGATCAATGCGCTCGGCCCTTTCAGGATCTCGACGCTCTGCGCGTTATAGAGGTCGCGGTAGTACTGAACGTCGTCGCGAAAGCCGTTGACGAAGAAGTTGGCGCTGGAGTCGACGCCGCGGATCACGAGCTCGTCACGATTGCCCTCGCCCTGGTGGATTGCGACGCCCGGCACGTAGCGCGTGATCTCGGTGATGCTCTGCGCGCTCTGGTCCCGGATGAAATCCTTGGTCACCACGTTGACGGACTGCGGGATGTTGATCAGCGGCGTGTTGGTCTTGGTCGCGACCGAAGTGCTGTTGCTGTAGACACCGACGGTGCCCGTACGCGCCTCCTGGGACTGGCCGAATGCTTTCGGCGCGGCCGGCTCGGTCTGCGGCCGGCGTGAAGTCTGCGCCCGCCGCCGGGCTGAACGATTCGCGTGCTGTGCCGTGGAGGTGCCCGTAACGCGCCGCTTCTGCTCATCGGGCGGCGAAACCTGCACGGGCGGCAGCTGCGAGGCGGCTGGCGATTGCGCATGAATCTTGCCGGGCGTCGCGAGCGCGCCAAGCGCAAGGCAACTTGCGGAAAGCAGCACCGCCTTCATCACGCGATCAATTGGAGTCTGATCTGGATTTGTCTTTTTCATCGCTCGCCCCCGCCTGCCCATCAGGAAATTCGTGCACGTTTTGACGCGCATGAACTGTCCTGCTGTGCTGCCTATCGAGCGAAAAAATTCGGGTCAATGCAATGCGCGCAACAGTGCGGCTGAAAGCGCTCAGTTCACAGCGATTCTAAAACTGCAACTTGAAACGATTCTAATCTGTAGTGGTTCTAAACTGCGCGATGGACATGAGCCGCTCGCGCACTTTCGCTGTCGATACGTGATCCAGGCGCAGTCCGCGTTGAACTATTTTGCGGCGACGTCGCTTCGCTGCTCGCTGGAGCTTTTGATCCGCTCCTTGATATCGACAAGCGTCTCGAGACTGGTGCGGACGGCATCGGTGGAGATGTCGCGCAACACGTCGGTGGCGATGGAATCGCGCAAGGAGTCGAGATCGTCAACCAGCCGGCGCCCTACCCTCGTCAAGTGAAGCCGGTTGGTGCGCCGGTCCTTCGGGTCGGGCCTCCGCTCCAGGAGCCCATGCTCGACCAGGCGGTCGAGCAGACGCACCAGGGAGATCGGCTGTAGCTCGAGCACTTCGGCAAGATCGACTTGCGACAACCCTTCCTGCTGCCGCAGCCTGAACAGCACGATCCATTGCGCGCGCGTGGTGCCGCGCGTCTTGGCGCGACCATCGATGTAATTGCGCAGGAGCCGCGAGCTCTCCACGAGTTGCGCAATCAATTGGCGTTTCAGGTCCAGTGACATGTCCGAATTTCTGCAGTTTAGCGCCGGCAGGAGGGCCTAAACCTTTCCAATTGTTTAGACTTCATCAAGTTATAGTGTGTTTACACATAAAGTGCATGCATATTATTTTCTCAGCCTTGGGGAACTGTTTTGAGCACCCATACTTGTTTCTGGAAACCCAAGGGCCTGCATGTCCCGTTCGCGTACCATCAGTTGGGTTTTGGTGATCGCCGCAATTGCCGGAGCCGGCTATTTCGGCTGGCAGAAGTTTGGCGTTGAACACCCCGCCCAGGCCGCCCGAAAGGCGCCGGCCCCTGCCCCGGTCCCCGTCAAGATCGCATCCGTCGAGAAGGCCGACTTCCCGGTCTACCTGACTGGCCTCGGCACCGTGCAGGGTTTCAATACCGTGCTGGTGCGCAGCCGCGTCGACGGCCAGATCAACAAGATCGACTTCAAAGAAGGCCAGTTCGTCAGGGAAGGTGACACGCTGGTCGAGATCGATCCGCGGCCGTATCAGGCGGCGCTCGATCAGGCCAAGGCCAAGAAAGCGCAGGACGAGGCCAATCTCGCCAATGCCAAGCTCGACCTGCAGCGATACACGCGGCTGGGCGAATTCGCCACAAGGCAGCAGACCGACACCCAGCGTTCCCAGGTCGCACAACTGACCGCGCAGATCGAGGCCGATCAGGCCGCGATCGAGAACACGCAGACCCAGCTCGACTACGCCACGGTGAAGGCGCCGATTTCAGGTATCGTCGGCATCCGCCAGGTCGACGTCGGCAACATCGTAAATGCCGCGACACAGACCGGCATCGTCAGCATCGCCCAGATCGAGCCGATCGCGGTGATCTTCACGGCGCCCGAGGACCAGCTGCCGGATATCAAGGCAGCCCTTGCCGCCTCGCCGCCGAAAGTCATCGCGCTGTCGACCGACGGCAAGAAAGAGCTTTCCACCGGCACGCTTGCGCTGATCAACAATCAGGTCGACACGACCAGCGGCACGATCCGGCTGAAAGCCGTATTCGACAACAAGGATCATGCGCTGTGGCCGGGCCAGTCGGTCTCGACCCGTCTTTTGATCAGGACCCTGAAAGGTGCGACCGTCGTTCCCGACGATGCCGTCCAGCACGGCAACGACGGCCTTTACGCCTACTCCGTCAGCGCCGACAACAAGGCCGAGTTTCGCAAGATCAAGGTGACCAGCTCGATCGACGGCCGCTCCGTGGTCGATGAAGGTCTAACACCTGGAGAACAGGTGATCACGGCAGGACAATACAAGGTGCAGCCGGGAACGCTGGTCGGCACCACCGTCGCCGAAGCGGCTCCCGCGAAGGCCAGGCAGGAATGACCGGCGGGATTTCAGCGCCCTTCATTCGCTATCCCATCGGCACCTCGCTGCTGATGGCGGGCATTCTTTTTGTCGGTCTCGTCGCCTACCCGCTGCTGCCGGTCGCGCCGCTGCCGCAGGTGGACTTCCCGACCATCCAGGTCAGCGCCAACCTGCCGGGCGCAAGCCCCGAGACAATGGCCTCGTCGGTAGCGCAGCCGCTGGAGCGCCAGTTTGCGCAAATCCCCGGCATCGCGCAGATGACCTCGACCAGCTATCTCGGCACGGCCGCGGTCACCATCCAGTTCGACCTCAACCGCAGCATCGACGGCGCGGCCAATGACGTGCAGGCCGCGATCAATGCGGCTGGCGGGCAATTGCCGAAGAACCTTCCCTCGCCTCCGACCTATCGCAAGGTCAACCCGGCCGACTCCCCGATCCTGCTGTTGTCGGCGACCTCGGATACGCTGCCGTTGACGGAAGTCAGCGACGCCGTCGATGCGCAGCTTGCACAACAGATTAGCCAGATTTCCGGCGTCGCCCAGGTGATCATCGGCGGCCAGCAAAAGCCTTCGATCCGCATCCAGATCGATCCGGCCAAACTGGTCGCAAAGGGGTTGTCGCTGGAGGACGTGCGCGCCCAGATCGCGATAACCACGGTCGACAGCCCGAAGGGCAATATCGACGGCAGCACCCGCGCCTACACCATCTACGCCAACGACCAGCTAACGGCCTCGAAGGACTGGAACGACGTCATCATAGCCTATCGCAATGGCGGCCCCTTGCGCATCCGCGACGTCGGCCGGGCGATCACCGGACCGGAGGATGCCAAGCAGGCTGCTTGGGCCAACGGCAAGCGCGGTGTGTTCCTGGTCGTCTTCAAGCAGCCCGGCGCCAACGTCATCGAGACCGTCGACAGGATCAAGGACACGCTGCCGCGTCTGGTCGCCGCGATTCCGCCCGCGATCAAGATCGACATCATCAGCGACCGCACCACGACGATTCGCGCGGCGGTCGAGGACGTTCAATTCACGCTGCTGCTCACCATTGCACTGGTGGTGATGGTCATCTTCCTGTTCCTGCGCAGTTTCTGGGCGACCGTGATCCCAGCTGTTACCGTGCCACTGGCGCTGCTGGGGGCGTGTGCGCTGATGTGGGCGTTCGGCTATACAATCGACAATCTGTCGCTGATGGCGTTGACCATCGCGGTCGGTTTCGTGGTGGACGATGCCATCGTGATGCTGGAGAACATCAGCCGCTACATCGAGGAAGGCGAAAGGCCGATGGCCGCCGCCTTCAGAGGTGCCAGCGAAATCGGTTTCACCATCGTCTCGATCAGCATCTCGCTGGTCGCCGTGCTGATTCCTCTCTTGTTGATGGGCGGCATTATCGGGCGGCTGTTCCGCGAGTTCGCGGTGGTGCTGGCGATGACGATTTTCGTATCGATGTTCGTCTCGCTGACATTGACCCCCATGATGGCTTCGCGCTTCCTGCGCGCCCATCATGAGACCCGCCACGGCCGCTTCTACCGATGGAGCGAGCGCGTCTTCGACGCCATGTTGCACGCCTATGAGCGTGGGCTCGATCTTGCGCTGCGCTGGAAGTTCACCACCCTGATGATCTTCTTTGCGACGCTGGGCCTCTCGGTCTACCTGTTCGTCGTCATCCCCAAGGGCTTCTTTCCGCAACAGGACGTCGGCCTGATCACCGCGACCTCGGAGGCCAATCAGGATATCTCTTTCAAGGACATGGTCCGCCACCAGGAAGCACTCGGCAAGATCGTGCAGGCCGATCCCGACGTCGCCTCGGTCGCGATGGCAATCGGCGGCAACGGCCGCGCCGGCAACACCGGCAACCTCTACATCACGCTCAAGCCGCGCAGCGCACGCTCCGCCAGCGCGCAACAGATCATCGCGCGGCTGCGCCCCAAGCTGGAGCAGGTCGAAGGCGCGCGGCTATTCATGCAGGCGGCGCAGGACGTCCGCCTCGGCGGCCGGCCGACCCGCACCCAGTTCGAGTTCACGCTGCAGGACGCCAACCTTGCCGAACTCAACGAATGGGCGCCGAAAATCCTGGCGAAGATGCAGACCTTGCCGCAGTTGCGCGACGTCGCCACCGACCAGCAGAGCAAGGGCACCACGCTGGAGCTGAAGATCAACCGCGACACCGCCGCGCGCTATGGCATCCAGCCGCAGATGATCGACGATACGCTGTATGACGCCTTCGGCCAGCGCCAGGTGGCACAATATTTCACGCAGCTTAACAGCTATCATGTCATCCTGGAGGTTCTGCCGGAATTGCAGGGCAGCATCGACACGCTGAACAAGATCTATGTGAAGTCGCCGGCCACCGGCGACCAGGTGCCGCTGTCGACCTTTGCGACCTGGACCAGCGTGCCGGTGCGGCCGCTCTCGATCAGCCACCAGGGCCAGTTCCCTGCCACCACGATCAGCTTCAACCTCGCACAAGGCATCGCGCTGGGCCAGGCGACGAATGCCGTGCAGAGCGCAATGGCCGAGATCGGCGTGCCCTCGACGTTGAGCACCGGCTTCCAGGGCACTGCGCAGGCGTTCCAGCAGTCGCTCGGCACTGTGCCGCTGCTGATCCTGGCCGCGCTGGTCGTGGTCTATCTGATCCTCGGCATCCTCTACGAGAGCTACATCCATCCCATCACGATTCTATCGACACTGCCATCGGCCGGCGTCGGCGCGCTGGCGATCCTGATGGCGGCCGGCTTCGATTTCAGCCTGATCGCGCTGATCGGCATCATCCTGCTGATCGGCATCGTCAAGAAGAACGGCATCATGATGGTCGATTTCGCCATCGTCGCCGAGCGCGACGAAGGCCTCGCGCCGGAGCAGGCTATCCGGCGAGCTGCGCTGCTGCGCTTCCGGCCGATCATGATGACGACCATGGC
>DASWVJ010000170.1:0-6242 GCA_036406295.1 Bradyrhizobium sp. | reverse complement strand
CCGCGCCAGCTGTTGCGCCGCCACCCGCAACCCGCCGCGCGGCTTGTCATTCCGCTCGCTGACGCCCATCGCCATGATCGCCGTGCCCATCGCGGTTGAGCCGAGGGTGATGATGAAGCCGCCGAGCAGAAGCCCGATCGGAACCAGCGGCGAGCGGTCGGCGAGGATCAGGTCACGCAGGCCGCCCGGGTTGAGCACGAGCAGCCCGCCCACCAGCAGCACCGCCAGCACCACGCCGATGCCGAGGTTGATCGCAAGCAGCCGCGTCAGTGGCATATCCAGTTCTCCATACCGTTCCTGGCTTCCGTCCCGCATCTTTAACGCAACCTGGTGGTCGTTGCCTACTGGCGGCAACGCCCTGTTGCGCAAGGGCGTTCCTAATTTGACGGCCCCGGTTTTCGCCCGTGCCGGGCCGCCGCGTCGCTCTCCCGGTCATGACGAAGAGGGCAACGCGTGGCATGATCCCCCAGCATCACACAGGGATTCGCATGCGCATATTTTGCCTCGCCATTTTGTTCGCCTCGTTCCTCGCCTCCAACCCCGCTACTGCCGCCCGCTGCGGCGGAGACTTCCAGGCCTTCGTCCACAACATCTCGGCGGAGGCAGCAAGCGCCGGCATCTCGCAGGACGTCATCAACCAGGCGCTCGGCGGCGTGCAGCAGGACATGGCCGTGCTCGCCTTCGACCGTCGCCAGCGCGGCACTTTCAAAAAGACCTTCGAGCAATATGTCGCGACCCGCGTGACAGCGGGCCGCATCTCCGGCGCCCGCGCCATGCTGCAGCGTCACGCCGCGCTGTTCTCGCAAGTCGAGCAGCGCTTTGGCGTGCCGCGCCAGATCCTGGTCGCGATCTGGGGGCTGGAGAGCGACTTCGGCAAGGGCGACATGGGCAAGCTGCCGGTGTTCCGCGTGCTTGCCACCATGGCGCATGATTGCCGCCGCACCGAACTGTTCCAGGGCGAACTGATCGCGGCGCTGAAAATCCTGCAGCGCGGGGATCTGCGCCTCAACGACATGATCGGCGCCTATGCCGGCGAGATCGGCCAGACGCAATTCCTGCCGTCGTCCTACATCAAATACGGCGTCGATTTCGACGGCAACGGCCACGTCGATCTCCGCCACAGCGTTGCCGATGTGCTGGCCTCCACCGCCAATCTCTTGAAAACGAACGGCTTCAGGATGGGCCAGCCCTATGGCGAGGGCACGCCGAATTTCGAAGCGATGCGCGAGTGGAACCGCGCGGTGATCTACCGCAAGACGATCGCGTATTACGCCGATCAGCTGATGGGGCGGTGATGGCGAAGCCGTCATTCCGGGGCGATGCGCAGCATCGAACCCGGAATCTCGAGATTCTCAGGGGCGCAAGTGCGCCCCATAGTTCACGCTTCACGTGCCCGGAATGACGGTGGACCGGGGGTACAAGTCTATCGGCGGGAGGCCCCTCACCCATCCCTCTCCCCGCGAAGGAGCGGGGAGAGGGAGCGTGAGCAGTGCACCCGTCTCACTTGCCCTGCTGCGCCGCGCGCTGCTTCTCGATCCGTCGCTGCAGCACCGAGAAATAGGTGCCGGGCCGGAAGCGCTGCAGCAGGTCCATGAACTTCGCATCGCCGCCGATCAACACCCGCGGCGCGTTGTTCTCGATGCCCTTGATGATGGTCTGCGCCGCCACAGCCGGCGTGGTCTTGGCGAACTCATTGTCGAACCGCTCGATCGATTCCACGCGGCGGGCATTGTCGGTGATGCCAACGCCGGTGCGCATATTGCGCACGATGTTGGTCTTGATGCCGCCGGGGTGCACCACCGTCAGCTGGATCGGGCTCTTCGCCAGCCAGAACTCGTGGCGCAGCGCCTCCGAAAAGCCACGCACCGCGAATTTCGAGGCGCAATAGGCGGTCTGTCCGCCAGGTGCGATGATGCCGAAGATCGAGGAGATGTTGACAATATGCGCGGCGCCCTGCCGCTGGAGATGGGGAAGGAACGCACGGCTGCCATGCACCACGCCCCAGAAATTGATGTTCATCAGCCATTCGAACTGCGCCTGGTCGATTTCGTTGAACTGGCCGAGCAGGGCGACGCCCGCATTGTTGATGACGATGTTGAGCGTGGGGTGAGCGCCGGTTGCCGCGCTGGCAAATTGCTGGATCTGCGCGGGCTCTGACACGTCGAGGCGATGCGCCGTCACCTTGCGCCCGCTCTTGGCAAGCTCGGCGGCGACGGCTGCAAGGCCCGCCTCGTCGCGGTCGGCAATCGCGACGTCGCAGCCGCGCGCGACCAGCTCGATCGCCAGTGCCCGGCCGATGCCGCTCGCCGCTCCCGTCACCGCGGCGGCACTTCCGTTGATCGCAGTCATTCCAGCACTCCATCAGCTCAGGGACCAGCAGGCGGCCGTGCGCGGCCGGGTTCCACCGCTTTTCTCAAATTGGAACCGAACAATACAGAGAGTTCCTGTTTAAAACCTCAGTTGCTCTGGCAGATTTTTGCGACGGAGATGCTGATGGGACAGTCACAGCCATTTCGCGGGACGGCTCTGGTCGTCGAGGACGACCCGATGCAGCGGGAAATGATCGCCGTGCTCCTGGAGGAGAGCCATTTCGACGTCATCGAATGCGAGAGCGCGGAGGCCGCCGAGGTTGTGCTGCGCCGGATGGGCCGCGAACTTGCGCTGGTCATGACCGACGTCAGCCTGGCCGGTCCCATGGATGGCGTTTCGCTCGCCCATATCGCGCGGCGCTACAATCCGAAACTCGATGTGATCGTCACCTCCGGCAACCCGCTGCCGCGGCCTCTGCCGCAAGGGGTGCAGTACTGGTCCAAGCCGTGGGCGCCGCTCGACGTGATCCGGATGGCAGAGCAGACCTCCCATCGCCTGGCGGAGCGGGTCTCCAAAGCGCAGCGCGGCGAGAAGGGCGGTCGTCGACACTAACACGTCATGACGCGCTTTGCTCGGTGAGGGACACGACGACGGATGGGCTTCTTCCGCCCCACGTGTCGGCCGAAGCCTCGGCAAAAGTGGACGCAGGCGAGGGTTGGGAGAGGGGTGACCATAGAAAGACTGCCTGTGGCCCGCGCTTCCGCGCTGCCGCCACCCATGTTATCCCCCGCGCATGACGGGCTCGTTTCTGCTGACCACGCTGATCGTGGTCGCTTCCCCCGGCACCGGGGTGCTGTATACGCTGGCGGTGGCGCTGGCCCAGGGGTCGCGCGCTTCGGTGGCGGCCGCCTTCGGCTGCACGCTCGGCATCGTGCCGCAGATGCTGGGGGCGATGCTGGGGCTTGCCGCCATCCTGCACACCAGCGCGCTCGCCTTTGCGACGCTAAAATGGTGCGGCGTGGCGTACCTGCTCTACATGGCCTGGCAGGCGCTGCGCGAGCGAGGGGCGCTGGCGATCAAGGCCGAGCCTTCGCAGCGGTCGGACGGCCGCGTGATCGTCACCGCCATCCTGATCAACATCCTCAACCCAAAACTGTCGATCTTCTTCTTCGCCTTCCTGCCGCAGTTCATTGCCGCGGACGAGCCGCATCCGCTTACCCGTCTGCTGGAGCTTTCGGCGGCCTTCATGGTGATGACCTTTGTGGTGTTCGCCATCTACGGCCTGTTCGCCGCCGCCGTGCGCGACCGCGTCATCTCCAGGCCGAAGGTCCTGGCGTGGCTGCGCCGCAGCTTTGCCGCCGGCTTTGCCGTACTCGGCGCGCGGCTCGCGCTGTCGGAGAGATAGTCCCTGAAATCAAAAAAGCGGGCCGCCGCCCGCCATCTTTCAAAAATCAACTCAACAAAATCAGTTGCCGATTGAGCGCCCGGGCAGAGCGCGCGGCGCTCTACCCGGGCTGAAGAACTACTTCTTAGCCTTCTTGGCCTTCTTCGCCTTCTTCGCCTTTTTCGCCTTCTTCGCTTTCTTAGCCATAGTATCCTCTCACGGGTTTAATGGATGGAACGCGACTCCGAGGCATGCATTGTGGCGGAGGGCCAACCTCGCAACATCCTCGCATATATTTCCACCAGATTCGCGGGCTGCTGCCGCGTGGTGTCACGACACCATGATGGCGTTATCCACAGCTGTTATGCGTTTTGAGGTGCTTTTTTGAAATTTTCTGCCGTTGCGCCGACGAAGGTGCGCCGACTGCCGCCGCCAAAGCGCGCGCAACAGGGTTAACGCGACACCAAGTCGGAGCGTCTCTCGTATCGAAGGCGAAGTGCGTGTTCATCAAAATAAAACCACGGCGCGGATTGGGCAGCGGCGGTGAGACTCCGTTAAGCGCCGCCGCTGCACTTTGTCCCGCAAGACACCGGGGATCGTTTCGGGCGGAATCCAAACGGTGGGATGTTCAATCTAGGGGAGACGGGACAATTGCGGTCCCGGGTTCGTGATGCTGAGCGTTCCGACGCTTTGGACCGTATTGGTTATCAATTTTCTGGCGCTGGGCCTGATCTGGGCCTACGTGCAGCGGACCTATCCCTCCTTTGAAGCCGCGCGCTACTGGACCGGTTCGGCGTTCATGTGCGCCGCCGCGGCCGCCGTGGTGACGTTGCGCGGCGTCTATGAAGCCTCGTTTCTGCCGCTGCTGGCCGCCGGCACCATCATGGTGCTGGCCACCTGTCTTGCCGCGATGGGCATCCGCTGCTTCTACGAGAAGCCTGTCGACTGGCAGCGCACGGCGCTGATCACGCTGAACGCCTTTGTCGGCATGTTCTTCTTCATCTACATCCACGACAGCGCGCAGGCGCGGCTGACCATCTTCACGGTCGCCCAGGCGCTGCCGCTGGTGCTGTCACTGAAGATGCTGCTCACTCCGCCGGATGGCCGCAAGAATGCCGGCGCGCATCTGGCCGGCATCGTCGTCATTCTCATCGTCACCATCTATTCGCTGCGCCTGATGGCCGGGCTGACGGGGGCGGCCGGCGGCTTTTCCTTCACCCATTACAACCAGTTTCAGTCGTTCATGACCCTGCTGTTGGTGTTCCTGTCCATGGCGGTGAATTTCGGCTTCCTGCTGATGGCGATCGACCGCCTGCGCAGTGAGGTGGCCGATCTCGCGCTGATGGACGACCTCACCGGGGTTGCCAACCGGCGGCATCTCTTGCGGCGGCTGACCGAGGAATGCGCGCGCTCGGAGCGCTCGGGCGAGCCGTTCGCGCTGCTGGTGATCGACCTCGACGGCTTCAAGGGCATCAACGACACCCACGGCCACGCCGCGGGCGACGCGTGCCTGCAGCATTTCACGCTCATGGCGCAGACGCGGCTGCGTCCCGGCGACATGCTGGCGCGCGCCGGCGGCGACGAGTTCTGCATCGTGCTGCCGGCCTCCACCTTGCGCGAGGGCTCGATGATCGCCCGCCGCATCCTGGAAGTCTGCCGTACCGATGCCGCCGAGTGCTCGTGCCACGACGTCCCGATCTCGGTCTCGATCGGTGTTGCGCAGTGGACGCCCGGCATGGGCACCTTTCCGGACCGGCTGATCGCAGCGGCCGACCATGCGCTCTACGAGGCCAAGCGCGATGGCCGCAACCGCTATGCCGCCTATGATCTGTCGCCGTCGCTGGTGCCCGGACTGGAGAACGATCCGGTGGTGGAGACCATCCGCAAGCGCGCCTGATCCGGGGGGACACCGGTTCGCGTCAAGAAAGCGCGTCAAACCATGAAAACGTGCTAGGCAGGGGCGCCACCGGATTTAGACGTTCATGAAATTTCGCCTGCCGACGATGGCGCTCCTCGCCATCGTGTTCTCCTTTCCCGCCACCGCGCAGACGAGCGACCTCGCCACACTCGCGCGCGCCTCGGGCACGCCCGACATTCCCGGGCTCAAAATCGTCTGGCTCGCGCCTTGGGGCGAGGTCGCCAAGGCGTATCCCTGGAAGAACATCATTGTCCACCAGACCGAGGGGCCGGCCGGTTCGGCGAGGGGCGGGGCGCAGCTGCAGAACAAGAATCCGACCCGGCGTGGCGTCACCGTGTGGGTCGAGACCGACGGCACGGTCTATTGGGCGGTGGCGGAGGACCTGGTGCCGACCCATGGCGACGGCGCCAACCGCAACGACAACAAATACATCGACAACCGCACGACCTACCGGCAGGTGCTCGGCACCAATTCCATCGGCGTCGAGTTCGCCGGCAATTTCCCCGATGTCACCCGCGGTCCCACCGATGCGCAGGTCGCCGCTTGGCGCGTGCTCGTGAAGCTGCTGCGTGCGCGCTATCAAATTCCGCTCGCGCGCGTCTACGCGCACAACTGGATCGACTACAAGGA
>DASWVJ010000169.1:0-10636 GCA_036406295.1 Bradyrhizobium sp. | reverse complement strand
GCATGAAGCATCTCCGTCGTAACCTTCCGGTCAACCGATCGGATACCCTCCCGGTTCCAAACGTACAGAGCCGACTTTCGTATCAGCCCGTCATTTCACCGTGACGCGGCCTGTCATACCGTACTCGCGATGATCCGGAATCAGGCAGGAATACTCGAACGTGCCCACCTTGGTGAATTTCCAGAGCAGTTCGGCCGATTGCTTCGGCTCCAGCGTGACGGCGTTCGGCTCGGCGTGCTTCATGTGACGGTGCTTCCTCATCATCCCGGCGTGCGCCAGATTCTCCTTTGTCGTCGCCAGCAGGAATTCATGGTCTTCGGTACCGGCGTTGCGGATGACAAAGCGGATCTGCTCGCCGCGCTTCACCTCGATCGACCAGGGCTCGTATTCCATTTCCTTCATGACGATCTCGACGGTGCGCGCCGGTTTGCCGGGATCACCGGGCTGGCCGGCCGACCAGGATTGGCGCTGGGCATGATCGTGGGCGCTGGCGGACGCACCGATCACCAGCGCGACTGCTGTCATCCAGATTGTATGGATCTTCAATGTGATACCTCCTCAGTCGACGACCTGCCCACCCACGAACCGCATGAACGGAACATGGCCGTGGACGCCAAAAAGCAACACCGCGTAGGACTGGGGTGTCCCACCTTCCATCCCCGGCGAGCCCACCGGCATGCCCGGCACGGCAAGACCCCTGCCCTCCGGCCGCTCGGCGAGCAACCGGCGCACGGCCGCCGCGGGCACATGTCCCTCAATCAGGTAGCCGTCCACCTCTGCGGTGTGACAGGCAGCAAGCTCGGGCGGAACGCCGAGCTTCGTTCGCACCAACTCGAGCTCCGCGGTCTCGTCGACCTGCACGGCAAAGCCGGCATCCTGCAGATGCCGCACCCACCCCGAACAGCAGCCGCAGTTCGGATCCTTGTGGACCGTGATTGCAGATGGCCCGGCCTGGGCCGGCACCTGGATCGCGCCCGACGCAACCGCACCGATCAATCCCAGGAAAACGCGGCGCGTCACCTGATTTCCGTTCCGTTGTTTCATCGGCTCTCGTCGTCTTTCTTGCAGTGACCCGCGCTCTTGCCGGCGGACAGCACGCATCGCTTTGCGGTGAGTGATGACCTCATTCGACTGGTTCCAGTATCGGCTTCGTCCTCACCACCGGCTCCGCCTTCGCCGGCAGGCGTGAACCATCGTGATCGCCCGAAGGCAGCCGGTAGCCTTTCACGAGCCCGAAGATGGCGGGGATGACGACCAGCGTCAGCAAGGTCGAGGAGATCATGCCGCCGATCATCGGCACCGCAATGCGCTGCATGATTTCCGAGCCCGTACCGGAGCTCCACATGATCGGCAGCAGCCCCGCCATGATCGCGACGACAGTCATCATCTTCGGCCGCACGCGCTCGACTGCGCCTTCCATGATGGCGTCGTAGAGATCACCCTTCGTCACTGTCCGCCCCTCGGCGGCGCGGCGCTGCGCGACCGCTTCAAAAGCGTGGTTGAGGTAGATCAGCATCACGACGCCGGTCTCGGCGGCGACGCCGGCCAGCGCAATGAAGCCGACCGCGACCGCCACCGACAGGTTGAAGCCGAGCCACCACATCAGCCAGAGCCCGCCGACCAGCGCGAAAGGCAGCGACAGCATCACGATCATGGTTTCCGTGACCGAGCGGAAATTGAGGTACAGCAACAGGAAGATGATCAGCAGCGTCACCGGCACGACGATCTTGAGCCGCGCCGTGGCGCGCTCGAGATACTCGTACTGGCCGCTCCAGACCACGTAATAGCCGGCCGGAAACTCGATGCTCGCCTGCACCGCCTTCTGCGCATCCACGACATAGCCGCCGAGATCGCGGTCGCGGATATCGACGTAGATATACGTAGCAAGCTGTCCGTTCTCGGTGCGGATCGAGGTCGGCCCGCGCGCTAGCTGGACGGTTGCGACCTCGCCGAGAGGCACGGCGCCTCCGGCCGGAATCGGCACCAATATGTCGTCCGCGATCGTCTTCGGATTGTCGCGGAGATCACGGGGATAGCGCATGTTGACGGCAAAACGCTGCCGCCCCTCCACCGTCGTGGTCACGGTCTGGCCGCCGAGTGCCGTGGCAATGGCATCCTGCACGTCCTGAATCATCATGCCGTAGCGCGCCAGCGCCGGCCGGTCGGGCGTGATCTCCAGGTAGTAGCCGCCAATGCCGCGCTCGGCATAGGCCGACGAGGTGCCGGGCACCGCTTTCAGCACCTGCTCGATCTGCTTGGCGAGCTTGTCGATCTCGACCAGATCGGTGCCGATCACCTTGACACCGACGGGTGTGCGGATGCCGGTCGAGAGCATGTCGATGCGGGCCTTGATCGGCATGGTCCAGGCATTCGACACGCCGGGAAATTGCAGCGCTTTGTCCATCTCCGCGATCAGGCCGTCGATGGTCAGCCCGGCGCGCCATTGCTCCCTGGGCTTCAGATTGACCACCGTCTCGAACATTTCGGTTGGCGCCGGATCGGTTGCGGTGGCTGCCCTTCCCGCCTTGCCATAGACCGAAGCCACTTCCGGAAACGAGCGGATGATCCGGTTCTGCATCTGCATCAGCTCGGCCGCCTTGGTCACGGAAATGCCGGGCAGCGTGGTCGGCATGTAGAGCAGCGTGCCCTCGTTGAGGTTGGGCATGAACTCGGTGCCGAGCCGGCTTGCCGGCCAGACCGACACCGCCAGCACGCCGATTGCGAGCAGCACTACGAGCGTCTTGGCGCGCAGAACGCCATGAATCACCGGGCGGTAGACGAAGATCAGGAAGCGGTTGATCGGATTTCTGTGCTCGGGAACGATTTTCCCACGCACGAAGATCACCATCAGCGCCGGCACCAGCGTGACCGAGAGCAGCGCCGACGCCGCCATCGCAAAGGTCTTGGTGAAGGCGAGCGGGCTGAACAGCCGTCCCTCCTGCGCCTCCAGCGTAAAGATCGGCATGAAGGAGACCGTGATGATCAGAAGACTGAAGAACAGCGCCGGCCCCACCTCGGACGCTGCCTCGATCAGGATTTCGAGGCGCGATTTGCCGGGCTCGGCGCGCTCGAGGTGCTTGTGGGCGTTCTCGATCATGACGATCGCGGCATCGATCATGGCGCCGATCGCGATTGCGATGCCACCAAGGCTCATGATGTTGGAGCCGATGCCGAAATATTTCATGGCGCCGAACGCCATCAGCACGCCGACCGGCAGCATCAGGATGGCGACCAGCGCGCTGCGCACATGCAGCAGGAAAGCGATGCAGACCAGCGCCACCACAAGGCTTTCCTCCAGCAGCGTGCGCTTGAGCGTATCGATCGCGGCATAGATCAGGTTGGAGCGGTCGTAGACCGGCACGATCTCGACCGATTTCGGCAGGCTGGTCGCGATCTCGGCGAACCGTTTCTTGACGTTCTCGATCACGTCGAGCGCGTTGACACCGAAGCGTTGCAGCACGATGCCGCTCGTCACCTCCCCTTCGCCGTCGAGCTCGGTGATGCCGCGCCGCTCGTCGGGCCCGAGCTCGACGCGCGCGACGTCACGCAGCAGCACCGGCGTGCCCTTGTCGGCCTTGAGCACGATGTTGCCGAGGTCGTTGATATCCTTGATGTAGCCCTTGCCACGGATGACGAATTCGAATTCCGACAGCTCCACCGTTCGGCCGCCGACATCGGCATTGCTGGCACGGATCGCCTCGCGCATGCGCTGCATGGTGATGCCGAGATTGCGCATGCGCTGCGGATCGAGGATCACATTGTACTGCTTGACGAAGCCGCCGGCGCTGGCGACTTCCGCAACGCCCTCGGCCTTGGCCAGCGCGAACCGCAGGTTCCAGTCCTGGATGGTGCGGGTGTCGGCAAGGTTCAACTCCTTCGACATGACCGCATACTGGTAGACCCAGCCGACGCCCGTCGCGTCCGGCCCGATGGTCGGCGTCACGCCAGCCGGCAGCCGCTGCGCCGCGCTGTTCAGAAACTCCAGCACGCGCGAGCGCGCCCAGTAGATGTCGGTGCCGTCCTCGAAGATGACGTAGACGAAGGAGACGCCGAAGAAGGAGAAGCCGCGCACCACCTTCGATTTCGGCACCGTCAGCATTGCGGTCGCCAGCGGGTAAGTGACCTGGTCCTCGATCACCTGCGGCGCCTGCCCGGAATATTCGGTGTAGACGATCACCTGGGTGTCGGAGAGATCGGGGATGGCGTCGAGCGGCAGATGCAGCAGCGCCCAAAACCCTGCCGCCGCGGCAAATCCGGTGCCGAACAGCACTAGGAGCAGGTTGCGCGCCGACCAGCCGATGAGGCGGGCGATCATGGCTGGCCTCCGCCCGCGGCGAGGCCCTTCAGCGCCGCCTTGAGATTGCTCTCGGCATCGATCAGGAAGTTGGCGCTGGTCACCACCGGCTCGCCGTTGCCGAGGCCCTCACGCACCTCGACATAGCCGCCGCCGCGCTGGCCGACCTTCACCTCCCGCGGCTCGAAGCGCCCTTCTCCCTTGTCGACCAGCACCGTCTGCCGCGACCCGGTATCGAGCACGGCGCTTTCCGGCACCGCCAGCACGGCCTCGGCCTTGCCGACACTGATCTCGGCGTCGACATACATGTCCGGCAGCAGTGCAAGGTCCGCATTGGCAAGTTCGACCCGCACTCGCGCCGTGCGGGTATCGCGGTTGATCTGCGGATAGATCACGGCGATCGTGCCGGCAAATTCGCGACCGGGGAAACCGCGCGCCTTCACTGCCACCTTCTGGCCGACCGCCAGCGACCCAAGATCGCGCTCGGCGACATCGGCCATCGCCCACACCACGGAAGTATCGGCGACCCGAAACAGCACGTCGCCCGGCTGCGCCCGCATGCCCTCGATGGCGTTGCGCTCGAGCACGAGACCGTCGCGCGGCGCCGACCACTCGACGGTCAGCGGCACCGCCTGCGTCTTCTCCATCATGGCGATCACGGCATCGGGCACGTCAAAATTCTTCAGCCGCTGCCGCGAGCCGCGGCCGTACTGCTCCACCCGGGCCGTGGCCGGCGATCCGATAGTCGCGATATATTCGGCCGCCGCCGACGCAATCGCGGGGCTGTAGATCTCCATCAGCGGCTGGCCCTTCTTCACCGCCGTTCCGGTCGTGACATTGGCGACCTTCTGCACAAAGCTCTCGGTACGCATCGCGATTACGGAGATGCGCCGCTCGTCGAGCTGGATGGTGCCGGGCGCGCGGATGATGGTGCGGACGACGCGCGGCGCGGCCGGCTCCGACTTCACGCCGGTGCGCTGGACCTTGCCCGGCGTGAGCTTCACCGCGCCGTCGTCGCTGTCCTCGCCCTCATAGACGGGGATGTAGTCCATCCCCATCGAATCCTTCTTCGGCACCGGCGATGTGTCCGGCAATCCCATGGGGTTGCGGTAATATTTGATCTTGCGCGGGCCCTGCGCCGATGCCGCGGGCTCCGGCGATGACTCGAGATCGAAACTGATGTCGCCGCCTTCAGGTACGGCCTCATAGTCGCGGCCATCAGGCGTTTTCTTCGGCGTCGGCGAATAAAACGGCTTGCCGTCGGGATCGCGGTAATAGAGCGGCGCAGCCGCGCTCTCGGCGGCTGCTTGCGTGGTGATCGCAAGCTGCGGCCGGGCCTGATGCGTCAGGTACCAGCCGGAGCCGCCAGCCGCCGCCGCGAACGCGGCAGCGGCGGCGACGATGAAGGCGGCGCGGCTCATTTCCGCGCCGTGATGACGAGCTTGTTGTCGACCGTGCCGGTCTCGCCCTGCACCTTGGCGCCGAGCGAGAGCTGCCAGCGCCCCTCCATGCTGAAGCGGGCCTTGAAGCTGTAGCTGCCCGCCTCGCCGGCCGCGACTGGCGTAACCTTCGTCACCATTTCCTCCATGGCGTCGGGCGCCATGTCGAGACGGGTCGCGAAGATGACGGCGTCAGGGACCACCTTGCCGGTCTTCTTGTTGAGCAGCCGGACGGTGAACACGCGGTCGTAACCGACTTGCACCGTCGGCTGGATCAGCTGGAATTCATAGTCCTTGATATCGGCGAAGGCCGTGTTCGGCCCGGTGGCGGCAAGGCCGATCAGCGCCACGAGCGCGGCGCGCACAAATGTGGAAGTCTTCATTTTCATGTCCTCGAACGATCTGACGTGCCGCTGGCGCGGCATGCGAAAGCACCGCGACCGTCAGGCGGCACGCGGCAGCGATCCGGCGCGGGCAGCGCCGGTCAGACGGTGGTTCGAGGAGGATGGTCGGGCGGCCTGGCGCCAAGACCGTCGATCAAGAGATCGTCGGGAAACGCAAACGCGGCTAGTGCCGTCGCTTCAGGCGTGAGCGCGAAGAAGCCGGACGGCGCGGGCACCGGGATCGTCATGGAGCACAGCGCAAGCAGCGGACAGGAGTCGCAGTCCTTCGCGGGCTTTCCTTCATCCGGGCAGCACGGCATGTCGTCGGCCATGGCATGGGTATCGCCATCCATCGCCTGCATCTGGCCGCCGACGGCATGATGCGCCTTCGCAACCGCAGGTGCCGCGAACGGCGCGGACAACAGTCCCGCCGCCACGGTCAGCGCAATCAGAAGGTTGAACAGCCGCCTTGGACTCATGAAGCCATTTTCCCACGCCCGCCCGCAAAGCGCAAACGCCGGGGAGATCAGGATTGCGCCAAAACGCCGGATTCGGCAGGCGTTGTGGCGATTTATCCTGTCTTTTTAAACCACATTGCGGCTTTTCGGTTTGAGCCAGCTCAATGCCGCACGGGCCTAGCTCGCCGCGGGATCGACCAGCGCTATGCCGAGGTCCGGCCGCTTCCGGCGCCGCAAGGTTACCGGCGCCTCCGTCAGCACCACTTCCAGCGTCGGCCGCACGAGGCCGGACAGGAAATGTCCGCCGCGCGTCGAGCCGTCGGAAAGCCCGAGCACGACGTGGACATGCAGGCTCGCCCTGCCGTCGTCGCCAACGGCGACATCGCCGATGGCGCTCAACACCTCGCACTGCTCGTTGACCTCGATCTTGCGATAGCTCTTCGCGGCGAGATCGAACCAGCCGATGGTCGCCCGCTCGAACGCGCCGATTGCGGTAAGCGAGGCGGCCGACAGCCCTTCGTCATTGGCGAATTTCGTCAGCGCGGCGAAGGCTTCTTCACCGGCATCGAGGACGACAACGTGCTGTTTTGCCGCTGCGCCGGAAACGAGCCTGCTCTTCATTCCGTCCTCCCGCCAGTCTCACCGGTTCGTTGCATGGCGAATGCGCGAATACTGACAATTAACGCAGACCTCCATCGTTCCGCGCTGCGCCTCCTCGCCCATTCCTCCGAAAAAGAAAAATTATTCCGCTGGCGAATTTATCAAATGAGGTGCATGCTCTGGTTGTTACCGTTCTCCACAGGGCACTATGATTGAGAGACGGATCGGGCTCCCGCCACTACGACGGGCAAAGGAGCACGCCATGCAACGACGGCGCTTCAAACACACAACTTCATTCGAGGAACGTCTGGTACGGGAAGCCGAGCGCGCCAAGGCAGAGGCGAAGACCCTGCCTGATGGCGCGGCGCGTGACTTGCTGCTGAAGAAGGCGCGCCAGGCCGAGACGGCTGCTCACATCAGCGAGTGGCTCTCCTCGCCCGGCTTGCGGCCACCGCGATAGCACACGCGGAACGGCCCCGGCGCGGCGCACCGGGGCCATCATTTCCGGACGGCTTCCGGCCCAAAGGGGGCTGAGACGGGCCGGACGCCTTAGGTCCAATTCGCTGGCCCGGATTTTGTTCCCAAGATTTTCCGTGCGTCTCGCGCAGGGTCCAACGCTGTGCCCGGATCAATGCGTCCGGGTTGCATGCCATTTTTCAAGGTCCGGCTTGCTGTCGCCAGGCCGCTGCTCCTTCTCGGGATTTCCTTTCCAGGGCTCGTTCGTCTGGGCGTGGGAACCCCAATCCGTGCGATCCCCGGGATCTGTCGTGACCGGTATCTTGCGCATGCTGCACCTCCTTGGGGGCAAATGCTCCCGGCCGGATCCGTTCCGCAGAATTGAACGCCCGCTCCGCGGGAACTCCGTTCGCCGCGGCGCCGTTGTCTCCATGGGAGATCAGCCATGACCGATTCACGGGATATCCAGCACGGCGTGAACGATCCCGTCAGCGGCGTCGACGCGAAGCGCCGGTTTCGCGAGAACCAGACGCCGCATGAGCGCGCCCAGACCGCCGCTGATGTTCGCCGCGACGCATTGCCCGATCCGGACGAATATTACCTGCCGGAACGGCTGCGACGTCCCCCCACCGGACCGCTGAACAGCCGGACCGGACGCCGTCCCACCGGCTAAAGCATGATCCGGAAAAGTGCGCGGCGGTTCTCGAGAAAGATCATGCCCAAACAAAGAGCCAAGGCGCGATGATGATTCATTCTGAAATCATCGCGCTTTAGCAAGCGATCTTGCGAAGGAGGCTTCATGAGCCAAGTCAGAGATAAGGCCCAGGGACTCACCAAGCAGGTCATCGGCCAGATGATCGGCGATGAATTGCTGGTGCGGGAAGGCAAGGAGCAGGAGCGGGCCGCCGACAAGCCGCACGAGACCGAGAGGCGGCACGGGACCGAGGAGCAAGACGAGCATCCGCAGCCGAAGCGATGATGGCGGTCATGACATGGCCAGTTCAACCGGCCGCGTCGCCTTCGCGCGCGGGCACGCTGACGTGAATCTCATGGCCCTGCCGCATCGCCGTCGATGCCGCGGCAACGGCTGACTCGAACGCCGCTTCCTTGGTGGCGTATTTGCCGCTGATCTCGCCGTCGTGCAGCACGCCCCATTCGTTACGCACGGGCACGATCGCATATTGAGCCAATCCCATCCTCTCCTCCGTCTTAGCGCGTTGCGGAACTCACGGAAAACTCATTGCCGGAACTGCCTCACCGCGGCGGCGGCAGCAGCCGTGGCGGCTCATCGTAGCCCTTGCGGTGGCTGTAGAAGAGCAGCCCCATCAGGCCGACCCCGATACAAAGCGAGAAGATCGAGCCGGCGATGAGGGCGCCGAAGAATTGCGGCGACATCGGTCTGCCCGGCTCGCTCAATCCGAAATAGGCAAACGCCACGCTTCCCGCGAGCAGGAATGCGAGCACTGCCAGCGTGACAATGGTGCCTGCACGCATGATTACCCTCCTCGTCCTAGCCGCGAGCCGGCCCCTCCTTCGTCTTGTGCACCCGCTGCGCCCGCTCCTTGTCGGCCGGCTGTTCCTGACCGCGCTCGTCGCGCACGATGCCCTGGTTCTTGCCGTCCTGAGGTCCGGGCTGCCGATCGCCGCGGTGCCTCTGCTCGGGCTGGACGCGATCTGGCTGGACGTGATTTTCCCTGGCCATTTTCCGATCTCTTTCGCTCATGAGGGAACGACCCGGTTGCCTCCGGAAAGTTCCTGTAATCGCCCGAAATTGACGCCGCGGCCGGCGGGAACGGCGGCCGGTGCAATCTCGTTTTGATGAGAGGAAAGCAAGGACACAGCCAATGACACCCCGGCGATTGCGGTCAGATCGCAGGGCGCAGCTCGTGCGGGAAGTTCTGCATCGCCGGTCCCGCGCGTTCGACGACTCCGGCGCTGACCAACTGGACGAATGGATGGCGGCCTGCCCGGGGGCGGACGCGCCAAAACCTGCCGCCTAGGACTACTTTTTCTTCTTCGGTACCCGGGCGCCGCGCTTGCGTGCCTCGGAGAGGCCGATCGCGATCGCCTGCTTGCGGCTCTTCACCTTCTTGCCGGAGCGGCCGCTGCGCAGCGTGCCGGCCTTCTTCTTCTTCATCGCGCGGCCGACTTTCTTGGCCGCACCTTTCGAGTACTTCCGCTTCTTGGCCTTCTTAGCCATGAGGCTTCTCCCACAAAGCGGCCGGGATGACGGTCATGCGGCAATCATCCCGGCCAAAAAATCCTTACGGCATCGGCACGCCGTAATAGTCATTCACCGCACGGGCCCGGGCGGTGTCGCTCCAATTCCAATCATTGTCGTTGGTGTATTTCGGCGCGCCGCTGAGCTGACTCTCCGTGACGCCGGTAATGTAGCCACCGAGCCGCGTATCGTATTTCAGCGATTGCCAGGGCAGCGGATAGTGATCGTTGCCGATGCCGAGGAAGCCGCCGAAGCCGAGGACAGCGTAGGACACCTTGCCGCTGACCTTGTCGATCATCACACGCTCGATGGTGCCGATCTTCTGCGCGTCCGCGCCGTACACCGCCGTGCCCTCGACCTTGTCGCTGCCGATCAGGTTGCTGGTCTCCTTCGTAGCCATGGCCATCTGCATTCTCCGGGTTGGTCGATCAGGGCCAACCGATTGACGCAACGATGGTTCCCAGGTGACAGGAGCCGGTCCCGCGACACGCTCAATGCAGGACGTCGAGCGGCAGCCGGCAAACCTCGTTACCCTCCTCGTTGGTGACGAGAACGGCGTAGTGGTTGTTCTTCAACTGCGGCAACCGCTCCAGCAGGCGGCGAGCGATCATGTCGGCGGAATTCATCGCCTCGATATCGTCCATGAGATCGGCGCCGCCGGCATCGATAACCGCCCTCCAGTTCACGAGGTCGAAATGATAGAGCGGCATGGCAGCCTCACATCTCGTTCGCTCCAGACAAGCGATGCCGGCGGGTTTTGTTCCCGCCTGGAGCAAAGAGCGGCC
>DASWVJ010000168.1:0-8523 GCA_036406295.1 Bradyrhizobium sp. | reverse complement strand
GCGGCTCGCCCGGCTGTTCGATCAACCGCAGCCGAACCGGCAGCCGCTGCACCACCTTCACCCAGTTGCCGGAGGCGTTCTGCGCCGGCAGCACCGCGAATTCAGCGCCGGTCGCCGGGCTGATGCTTTCGACCACCGCATCCCATGTGACGTCCGGATGCATGTCGAGCACAACCCTGGCCTTCTGCCCCACCTTGACGTAAGTGAGCTCGGTCTCCTTGAAATTGGCTTCGAGCCACGGCCGGCGGTCGGTCACCAGCGCGAACAGCGGCGTCTGCGGCTTGACCTGCTCGCCGAGCTGCAGACGGAAGTTGACGGCGACGCCGGACTTCGGCGCCTTGATCTCGGTATAGGACAATTCGAGCGCGGCGCGGTCGCGCATCGCTATCTTTTCGCGCACGGCAGCGAACTCATCGGTCGGCCGATCGGGCTTGCCGCCGAGCGCCGCTTCCACCCGCGCGATGCGCTGGTGCAGGACTCCAAGACGATCCTCGCCCTCCTGCTCTTCGCTGTTGACCCGCTCCAATTGCGCCACCGATGCCACGCCACGTCCGGACAGTTCACGCTGGCGCCTCGCCTGGGTTCGCAGATATTCCAGCTTGTTCTCGGCCTCCTTGGCCTCAGCCCGGATCTCTCGCAAGTTCGCCTTCGTCTGCTCGACCGCGGCGCGCGCGGAATCAACCTCGGCTTCCGCTTTCGCAAGCGCCAGCCGATAGGTCGCGGGATCCAGCCGCAACAACACATCGCCCGCCGAGACAACCGAATGGTCGTGGATTCGAAGCTCGATGATACGGCCGGGAATTTCACTGGCGATCTGCGCGATGTCCGCCTTGACGAAGGCATTCTCCGTCGACATGTGGCGGCCACCTTGCAGCCAGGCGATCAGCGCCCCCACGATGACCAGAACGGGCACGCCGATGAGCGCCAGCCGCTGCATCTTCTTGCTCATGGCGCAGCCCTGCCATTGTGCCGACCTGCACCATTGAACGCGCGCCTGCGCTTGCTCGTCGCCGCGATTGCTGCCCCATCGTCTCCATCTGCGGACACCAGCGTCGCCTTGATGCGCTGCAACAAGTCCATCAGCAGCTTGCGCTCCCGCGCCGAGAGATCGGCGAGCGCTGCGTCAACCGCCTGTTCGGCCACGCGCCAGATGCGCTTGTGCACCCGCTCGGCATCGTCGGTGAGATAGACCCGCTTGACGCGGCGGTCGTCACGCGCGGTGCGACGCTCCACCCAGCCATTGGCGACGAGCCGATCGATCATGCGGCCGGCCGTGGCCTTTTCCACTTCCATCATTTCGGCAAGCTCGGAGAGCGATGCGCCGGGACGCCGGTGCAGGCGGGTCAGGACCAGCCATTGCGCGCGGGTGATGCCGAGGCGCCGCACGCGGCGGTCGAATTCCGTCCGCAGCAGCCGCGCCACGTCGGAAATCACGACACCAATATACTCTTCGGTATTGGGCATGGTGCGGTTGTATCCGCCCTGATTAGTAAGCTAGCTTAGTATTATTGGTAAGCTAGGTTATAATCAGGCCGGCAATCAAGGGGCAATGCCTTGAGTTCTGTGACCCTGGAGGCGGACGAGCCGGCCGGCAGCATGACCCCGGCACAGCGCTATTTGACGCTGACCACGGTGGTTCTCGGCTCCTCGCTCTACGGCACGGCGCTGCTTACAACGTCAACCATCCTGCCGCAGATGCAGGGTGCGCTGTCGGCGACCCAGGACGAGATCGCCTGGGTGATGACCTTCAACATCCTCGCCACCGCCGTCGTGACGCCCATGACGGGATGGCTGGTGTCGCGCTTCGGCTCCAAGCGCGTGATGGTCTGGTCGATTGCCCTCTTCACCGCCGCGACCTTGCTGTGCGGGATGGCGCAATCGCTGGAAGCGCTGGTGCTGTGGCGCATCGTGCAGGGCGGCGCCGGCGCCCCTGTTACGCCGCTGTCGCAATCAATCCTGTTCGAGACCTTTCCGCGCCGCCAGCATACGATGGTGATGTCGATCTTCGGCATGGCCGTCGCGGTCGCGCCGGCCTTCGGACCGGTGTTCGGCGGCTATCTCGCAGAGATGCACAGCTGGCGCTGGTCGTTCTACATGCTGGTGCCGATCGGGATCGCATCGACGATCGGCATGGCCCTGACACTGCCGGCCGACAAGCTGCTCGCCAAGGTTCGCTTCGACTGGACCGGCTTCGTCGCGCTCGCCACGGCGCTCGCCGCAGTTCAACTTGTGCTGGCGCGCGGCGTCCGGCTGGACTGGTTCGACTCGACCGAGATCGTGGTCGAAAGCCTGGTCGCGGCCATCGCCTTCTACGTCTTCCTCGTGCACAGCCTCGGCGCCAAGCATCCGTTCGTGAACCTGAGACTCCTGTCGGACCGCAACTATGCGATCGGGCTGGCGCTGGTGACGATCTACGGCATGCTGAACTTCACGCCGATGGTGCTGCTGCCCCCTCTCCTGCAACAGCAGGCCGGCTTTCCCGACATGCTGGTCGGAGAGGTGATCGGATGCCGCGGTGTTGGCATGCTGGTGGGCTTCATGACCGCCGGCTTCATGAGCCGGATCGATCCGCGCATCAGCATGGCCTTCGGCTTCGGCCTGCAGACGGCCGCCGGCCTATGGATGCTGACCTTCGATCTCAACGTGACGATGGAGATCCTCATCGCCAACACCGCCATCCAGGGTTTTGCCGTCGGTGTCGTGTGGGTGCCGATCACGGCAGTTGCCTTCGGCACGCTGGACGCCAAACATTACGCCGAGGCCTCGGCGATCTTCCACCTCTTGCGCAACATCGGATCGAGCTTCTTCATCTCATTGTCGATCGCCGAGATCGTGCGCACGACCGGCGCCAATTACAGCCGCATGACCGAGATGATCACCCCCTATAACCGCGCGCTGGCGATGCCGGACGTAACCGGCGGATGGAGCTTCGACACCGTGCAGGGCCTCGCCCGGATCGCCAAGGAGATCGCGCGGCAGGCGACCATGATCGGCTATCTCAACGCCTTCATGATGTACACCGTGGCCTCGGGGCTCGCGGTCGTGTTCGCACTGTTCGTCAGAGGCCGCAAGGCGGCGTGAGGCGGCGCCCCTAACCTTCGAAGTCGTACTGCTTGCTGAGGTGGTCGCCGATCTGCACCAGCATGGCGACGCATTCGGGGTAGCCGGGCTTTGCGGCCGTGGCCTCGTCGGCCCTGGCGCGGAATTCCCAGCCGTCACCGTCGCGGAGCACGGAAATCAACATGCCGTCGGGACAGTCGACGTGCGCCTTCAGTTCAGCGCGTGCCATGGTGATCAGTTCGGCTTCGGTTTTTTTCGGCCTGCTCATGACATCTCCCCTCCGGTAGCGGCGGATAAATTGCCGGTTCGCCGCGTGCCTGTCGAGGGGACTGAATGTCCTATCGGCGGACTGGCACGACTTTCTTCAGCCCGACGATTTCAGGCAAGGAACCGGTCGCGACCGGGTCGGCCTTCATCGTCTCCGGCGGCAGCGGCGCGCGTGCGGTCATGTCGGGGAAGCGGGTCTTCATCTCGCGCAGGAAGCCGTCGAGTGTATCGACGCTCGCCGCCATCTTGGCGATCTCGGCGAATTCGGCACTGTTGCCAGCGGCCGGCTTGCTCGCGGTCTCGAACGCGAAGCGGTCGGCCTCCCCGCTCATCAGGGGCGCATACTTCTCGCGGAAGCGCGCCAGCCCGATCGCGTCCTCGGCGAGCGCATAGCCGACCACCGCGCGGATGATGTCGCTCTTCTCGTTCGAATTGAGCGGTTTGAAATCGCGCCAGCGGTCGCCGTAATAGAGTTCGATCTGCTCGGCCGACTCGCGCCAATGCCGCGAGGCCCAGTAGATGTCCGAACGCAGCCGGATCGCCTCGCGTCCGCCGATGTTGGAGATGATGTCGAGCGCCAGGTCATGCCGGCCGACATCGCTCTGCGCCCGCCCCTCCAATAGCAGCCGCTGCGTGCGCAGCTCGCCCGAGAGGTCGGCAATGCGGCTGCCGCGCAGCGCTGCGATGGCGCGGTCGGGCTTGCGGTTGGTCAGGTACACCATGGCAAGGCGGGCGGCGACCTGGGCGCGCGCCGCACCCTCGAGCCGTTTGTCGATCTGGTACTGCAGGAGCTCGGCGGCCTGGTCGAGCAGGTCGATCGCCACCAGGCGGTCGGCGAGCTTGCGGATCATCTCGTCGCCGCGCCGCCCGATCGGGGTCAGGTCGCGGAACTCGTAAAACATCGCCAGCGCCTCGACCGGCGGCAAGTCGTCGCCCTTCGACGTCAGAAACAGCTCGGTGAACAGCGCCGCCGCCATGTCCTGCGCCTGGCGCGCGACCTCCGAATTCGGCTGCAGTCGCGTCGCCGTCCGCACCGCCGACAGCGCCTCGTTGTAGCGTCCGGTCTGTGCATAGATGTCGGCCATCAGTTGCAGCGCCTTGACCTCGATCGCATCGCCGCGCCAGATCACCGAGAGCGTTTCCAGCTCGCGCAGCGCATCGGCCTGCGTCACCTCCTCGCGCTTCTGCCGCAGCATGATGTCGCGCAGCTTGGCCTCGGCGGCGGACTGACGGTCGGCGGACGAGATTGCCGTCCAGTAGTCGTTCATGGCATCGCGGTCATAGCCAAGCGCTTCGGCAAGCCGCCCGCGCAATACCGACACCGCCGGCCGCGTCTCCGCGGGAACGCCGACCGCGTCGAGATCGCCGCGGCGGCGCGCGGCGCCGGCATAATCCTTGACCTCCAGCGAAGCGCGCATCGCCTCCATCACCACGATGCGCTGCAGTTCCGGCGGCAGCGAGGCAATCGCAAATTCGACATTCTTGAACTTTTCGCGCGCTTCCGCCCATTTGCCCTGCCGCCCCTTGGCAAGGCCCTGCCACAGCTGCGAGTCGTAATTGGCGCCGATCACCGGATTGGCGAGGTCGTGCAGGCCGGCGGCCGGGCGGCCGATAATGATGTTGGCCACCGCGCGCAGCATCAGCGCGCCGGAATCCTCAAAGCCCGGCTTGGACTCGTCGAGCACGAAGTCGGCGACGCCCTTGGCCTCATGATACATGCCGCGCGCCATGTAGAAACGCGCCAGCTCCATGCGCGCGCGCGTCTTCTGCTCGGCCGACGTCGTCGCGTTCGCCACTGCCCGCATCAATGCATCCTGGCGCGCGATGAAGGAGCCGGCCTGATTCTTGCGCCATTCCTCGACGTCGAAGGGTGAGCGCGCCGCGGTCGCAGCGCGCTCAGCCGCCACGTCGGCCGATGACAGCGTCAGTCCGCCGGGCTTGCCCAGCCTGATCTTGTCGGTGGCGATCTCGGCGGTGACATCGTCGGAATTCGGACGCACGGCGACGCCATGGATCGATTCCAGCAGCGTCAGCTCGACGAAATCCTGGCGCTTGATCAGGCCGCGGATCGGCGGCAGCGCGGTGACAACGAACAGCGTATCGCCGGCATCGGGATCGCTGAATTTGTGCAGGAGCCCCGGATTGGCAAGCGGCACCGAGACGTTGGCGAGCGACGGCTCGGTGATGTTGCGCACCGCGACCAGCGGCAGCGGTGCCGCATGCATGGTGTCGGCGAAGGTCAGCGTCCAGGTGGACCCGCCGCCGGCCTCCTCGCCTGCCAGCGAAGGCAGTTGCGGGCGGTTGAGGCGAATGCGCACCGCCTGCCCCTTCGGGATCGACAGGGTGTTGACCTCGGCGACCAGCGCGCCGCCCTTGCTGCGGATGGCATCGACGTTCACCGGATTTGCGGAATCGAACACCAGCCATACCGTGTCGGCACGGCGGAACAGCGCCGCCGGCGTCGTGGCGGCAAAGGAGAAGGTCACGCGCAGCCCATCGGCATCGCGCTGCGCGACGACAGAGGCTGCCTTGTCGCCAGTGACGGCCGGCTGGCCGGCCGGTGCCGCCGGCATCGTCTTCGGCGCTTTCGCCGCTGCCGGCGCCTCGGCTTTCGGGGCCGGCCGCCTCGCCGCCTCGACCGCAACCGGCGTTTCAGGCGCGGCCGCCGCGACGGGCAATGCGGGCTCGACGGCTGCCGGCTTCTCCGGAACTTGCAGCTGTTCCTGCGCGGCGCCCTCCGCCGGTTTTGCGGCAGCCTCGCGATTGATGTCGATCTTTGCCTGTTCGGTGCTTGTATCCGAGGGCGGCGGCACCTGCGCGGGCGTGACGGCGGCCTGCGGTTCACCGGTCTGTTTCGCCGGAGCCTCCAGCGCGGGCTTCATCGCCGCGAGCGGCGCGGCGGCCGGCGCTGACGGCACCGGGGCGCGCGTTTCGGACGATGCTTTCGGCTGCGCTGCGAGCGCCTGCTGCTGGAAGGCGACGTCGATGATGTAGCTCCTCTCCTCGCGGAAGGAATGCACGTCCACATCGCCGATCAGCTCGGCCTCGACCACGCTCTTTTCGCCGTCGATGCGCTGGTTGATCGAGGCGACGTTCGAGGGCGCTGCCACCTGGGCATCGGCGAGATCGAATGTAAGCGGCGCGTTGAAGAACAGCGACAGCTTCTGCTCGTTCAGCACCGAGGAAACGCCGACGCCGTCGGGCATCTCGAAGATGAAGCGGACGAAGGTCGGCTGCACCGAGGCCTTGACGCGCACCGGCGGCCGCTTGCGTGCGGCGTCATCGGCCTTCTGCTGGCGTAGCGCGCGCTCGGCGGCACGGGCGCGCTCGGCGAGTTCTCGCACGACCTCGCTCGGCAAAGGCGGCGGCGCCCCGGTCCAGGAATCCGGCAGCAGGTCCACAAACAGCCGCTCGCCGGCGGTCATGGTGTTGATCGTCACCCGCCGCGCCAGCGACAGGCGGATCGCCCCGCCGTCCGGATCGATGCGGGCGGTGGAGATATAGTCCGGCACGGCATCGGAGATCCTGGCGACGTTAATCGCAACCGGCCGCTTGAAGCGGATCACGATGATCTGGCCCGCCGCCGTCACCTGGGAGTCGACGTCTTCGGCCAGTTTTATCGTCAAGCGGGCATAGCCGGGATTGGCCTGCAGGACGGCATCGCCCCGCACCGGCTCAGCCTGGCCGAAGGCAGAGGTCGCAGCGCCCGCGATCGATGCCGCCAGCGCGACGGGAAGCAGCCCGCGAAGGCAGCGCCAAGCGATCCCAGCCGCGGCGCGGCGGAGCGAGCGGAAATCCCTTCGCGCCAGGCATGTCATCAGCGTCAACGGTCCGGTCGTCGGCGGACGGACTCCGCCGGTTGCGACTGTAGAATTGGCGGGCTTAAGGGTCTGTTAATGATGCACGTTAATTGGTCTTCTGGTTCAGCATCTTGCCCTCGATCTTGGGCAATTCGGCCGCCTGGTTCTTGTCGCCGCCGCCGGCGCGGCGAGCCAGTTCCACCGTCAGCCGTTCGGCGGCTTCCGGCTGCATCAGGCCCATGATGTCGCTCATCTTGCGCGGGGCGATTTGCGAGGCGATCTCGATCAGCACGCCCATCTCCAGCCGGTCGAACACTTTTGCGGCGTCCTTCGGCTTCATGCCCTCATACATCGTGATGATGCCCTTGAAGCGCGCGGCCTCCTGCTCGTTGCGCTGGCCGGCCGCGGCGCCGATGCGGCCCTCCACCGCCTTCAATTCCTCGACCTTGGTCTCGATGCGCTTCTCGGCCGCCTTCAACAGGCTCTCGCGGATTTCGATCTCGCGGGCACGCTGCTCGAGCTCCTGGCGGCGCGACTGCAGCCGCTCGAGGATCGCACGCTCGGACTCCGACACCCGCGGGGACTGGTCGGGAAACACCACGACGCCATCGGGCTTGGCCGGCTCGGTCGCCGGCGCGGCGGGCTTCGGCGGCTCTTCCTTTTTCGGCGCGCCATGCGCGGAGCCCGTGACATCGGCCGGATCGCCCTTGTCGACCTTGGGGCCGCCGGGATAGTTCAACATCTCCTGGGCCCAAGAGGCCTGCTTCGTGACCTCTCGGGCATTCGGCTGGTAGTCGAACACATAGCCGCCCTCGAGCACGAGGCCCGCGACCTTCAGCACCACGAGGCCGAAGATCGCAACCAGCACGACCGGTATGACGCGGATGTCGCGGAACGATTTCATGCAGCGAGGCCACTGGCCTTTCGGCGTTCGGAGAAGGCCTGCGCCGCCTCGGCAACCGCTCGCGCCGACGACGCAGCCCTTGGCGCGGGAGCGGGCGCAGCCTCCTGTTGTTCCGACGACGGCCGCGCCGCGGCGGCGATCCTGGACAGGCGGCGGATCACGGCGTCGCCTTCGGCAAGCTGATGCTTGAGATGCTCCGACATCTGAGTCGCCGCCGTGAGCTGGCCGCCGAGGTTCTCGTTGACGTCACGCACCGTGTGCTTGAGCCCGCCGATCGCGCGCTCGGCGATCTCGGTTGCGGTGATCAGTTCGCCGATCACAGCCTTCAGCGAATGCTCGTCCGCTTTCAGGCGCTGCAGCCGCTTGTTGAGCAGGATGCAGTAGCCGATGGTAAGCAGCAGCAGCACCGCCACCAGACTCTCGATCGCCATCCCCAGCGCGTGGCTCATTGTGCCTCCAACATCTTGGTTTGCTCGTCAGCCTTCTCGAACA
>DASWVJ010000167.1:0-18377 GCA_036406295.1 Bradyrhizobium sp. | reverse complement strand
TCGTGTGCGTCGACCGGGCGTCCGGTGAGGATCAGGTCGATCGCTCGCGAATGTCCGATCAGCCGCGGCAGGCGGATGGTGCCGAGGTCGATCAGAGGCACGCCGAAGCGGCGGCAGAAGATGCCGAAGGTCGCATTCTCCGCGACCACGCGCATGTCGGCCCATAGCGCGAGCTCCATGCCGCCGGCCACCGCAAAGCCCTCGACCGCGGCAATGACAGGCTTGGACAGCCGCAGCCGGCTCGGCCCCATCGGCGCAATGGTGTCGAAGCCGCCAAGCTCGCGCTTCTTCTCGGGATCGCCGGCTGCGACCTTCTTGAGGTCGGCGCCGGCGCAGAAATGGCCGCCGGTGCCAGTGAAGACCGCAACGGAGGCGTCCTTGTCGGCATCGAAGGCGAGGAAGGTGTCATAGAGCTTTCGGGCGGTCGCACCATCCACCGCATTGCGGCAGTGCGAACGGTTGATCGAGATGATGGTCACCGCTCCCTCACGGTCGACAAGGACGGAATTTTCTTCGGACATCGAGCGCCTCCCTTTTGATGTTGCGGCAAGCCTAGCGTCGCTCGCTGCGCAATGCCATCGCGGCCAGCTAATGTCGGGTGAAGGGATTCATCGCGACTTGGCCTCCGCCGGAGCGACTCTGGTCGGGAAGCCGTGCTACGGCCGCCTTACGATGCTGGCGCCTGGCCTACTTTGCATGGGGTTGTTTTCGCGTTTTTGTGTCGAGGCCAAGCGGTGCACTGCCGCATAGCGTGCCTCAAATCTTCAACTCCTGCCCCGTCACGCGCCGATACGCTTCGAGGTAGCGCTTGCTCGTCGCCTCCACGACACTCGGCGGCAGCTTCGGTGCGGGGGCGTCGCCGTTCCAGCGGCCGGCGCGGCGCTCGGCGTCGAGATAATCGCGCAGCGGCTGCTTGTCGAAGCTCGGCTGCGGCTGGCCCGGCTTATAGGCATCGACCGCCCAGAACCGCGAACTGTCCGGCGTCATCACCTCGTCGATCAGGATGATGCGCTCGTCGCCGTCGCGGCCGAATTCGAACTTGGTATCGGCGATGATGATGCCGTGGTCGCGCGCGATCTTCTCGCCGAGCGTATAGACGGTGCGGGCCATCTGCTCGAGCTTGTGCGCGACCTCGTCACCGACGATTTCGCGCACGCGGGAGACCGTGATGTTCTCGTCATGGCCGGTCTCGGCCTTGGTCGCCGGGCTGAAGATCGCAGGTTCCAGCTTGGCGCTCTCGGTGAGGCCGGCCGGCAGCCTCTCGCCGGCCAGCGTGCCGTGTGCCGCATACTCCTTCCACGCGGAGCCGGAGATGTAGCCGCGGATCACGCATTCGATCGGAAATACCGTGGTGCGCTTGCACAGCATCGCGCGGCCCAGAATGTCGGCGCGATGATTGCCGAGCGCGGGCACCTCGGCGATGATGGTATCCGCATCGGCGCTTATCATGTGATGCGGCACCATGCCCTCGAGGCGCTTGAACCACCAGGCGCTGATTTGCGTGAGCACCGCGCCTTTCATCGGGATGGTCTCGGCCATGACCACATCGAAGGCGCTGATGCGGTCGGTGGTGAGCAGCAGCACGCGGTCCTCGCCCACGGCATAGATATCGCGCACCTTGCCGCGCCCGATACGGCGCAAGGGCAAATCGCTGGCGAGCATGGTGTTCATGACAAAACTCTCCTGGCGCATGGTCCCGACCCGAAGGGCCGCGTTGGCGCAAAATGGGACCCGGTTTTCAGAATCGATCATGCGCCGGCAAGAAGGCGCGCGGGATGCAGGAGAGGGATTAGCTCACTCCGGCAGTGGAATGAACTCGTGTTCCTGGGGAACAGCGGCAAAACGCCCGGTTTTCCAGTCCTGTTTGGCCTGCTCGATGCGTTCCTTGCTGGAGGAGACGAAATTCCACCAGATATGCCGCGGTCCCTCCAGCGCGTCACCGCCCAGGAACATCATCCGTGTCGGTTTTGTGGCCTTCACCGTGATGCGGTCGCCGGGCCGGAAGATCAGGAGCCGCGGGCCCTCGTAACGCTCGTTGGTGATCTCGACCTCGCCATCGACGAGATAGATCGCACGTTCCTCATGATCGGGATCGAGCGGCACCTGGATGCCCGCCTGCGCCGTCACCTCGGTATAGAACCAGGGCGAGACCTGGCTTACCGGCGAGGTCACGCCGAACGAGGAGCCGGCGATGATGCGCGCAGTGAAGCCGCTCTCCTTCACTGTCGGCAGGCTTTCCGCCGCATAGTGCTGGAACGACGGCGCGATCTCTTCCGAGCCTTGCGGCAGCGCGATCCAGCTCTGCAGGCCCAGCATCTTCTGTCCATCGCGCCGCTGCACATCCGGCGTGCGCTCGGAGTGCGCGATGCCGCGGCCGGCAGTCATCAGGTTCATGGCGCCGGGCTGGATCTCCTGGATGTTGCCCTCGCTGTCGCGGTGCATGATCGAGCCGTCGAAGAGATAGGTGACCGTGGCAAGGCCGATATGCGGATGCGGCCGCACATCCATGCCCTTGCCGGCGACGTATTGCACCGGGCCGAAATGATCGAAGAAGATGAACGGCCCCACCATCTGCCGCTTGCCATGCGGCAGGGCGCGGCGCACGGCGAAGCCGTCGCCGAGGTCGCGCGTGCGCGGCACGATGACAAGGTCGAGCGCGTCGCAGGTTTTGGGATCGCCGAGCACAGGATCGAGGTCGGGAAGCCAGCTCATTGCAAACTCCGTTATCGCCCCCGAGCGATCATACCCCAATGGTGGTCGCGGCCAACCGGCTTACTGCCGCCCCAACTGGGTGGCCTTCTCGACCCGGTCGAACCGTTCCAGCGTCAGGATCGCGTCCGCAAGCTGATCGGCGCGGCCGTTCAGCACGGGGCGGGCGAGCGTCAGGAACTTCTGCTGCATCGCCTTGGCGTCGGGGAACGTGTCGGGTTCGCCGGAGGGATCAGCATTAAGCCGCTCATGCACGCCGTCATCGGTGGTGATGGAGACGCGGGCGCCGAACGGATGAGGGCGGCCGACTTCCAGCCGGTCGTCCTGTACCACGTCGAACTTGTCGGCAAGCGCGTCAACGGCCCTATCGCCCAGCCGGCTGTAATCGTCCCAGCCGAACGAGCCCTGATCCAGCGCCACTGCGCCGGTGAAGAACATCGAGAATTGCCCGCCCACGATCGATTTCGGATGCCGCTTGGTGTCGGCATCGCCCGCCAGCGTGATGCCGTTGCGGTGCAGGCCGATCTCGACGCGCCTGATCTGGTCAGGCGTCAGATTGTGCTCGCGTCGCATCGCGATCAGCGCATCGAGCGCGGCATGGGTGTAGCGGCAGCTCGGATACGGCTTCACGCCGATCTTCATGGTCTCGTAGATCCTGCCGAGGCCCGCGACGGCCTTGTCGGGATGCGGATTGTCGCTATAGCCGACGAGCAGGCCGTGCTTGCCTTCGACCGCCTCCGTGGATCCGATGAATTCATTGCGCGCGAGCGTCGCGGCGATCACGCCGTTCATGGCGGCGGCGCCGACCTGGTAGCGCTTGTTCCAGGAGCCGTTGACGAGAAACTGCAGCGAGCCCGCGGCCTGACTGCCGGAGACGCCAAAGGCGGAGATGAGCTGATCCTTCGTCAATCCGAACAGCTTTCCGGCCGCGGCAGCAGCACCGTAGGTGCCGGCCGTCGCGGTCGGATGAAAACCTTTCGCATAATGCGAGGTCGGGTCGAGCGCATTGCCGAGCCGGCAGCACACTTCGTAACCGGCGACGATCGCGGTGAGAACATCGCGGCCGGAGGCCCCAACCATCTCGCCCACCGCAAACGCGGCCGGCACCACCGGCGCGCTCGGATGCAGCGAAGAATCCGCATGCGTGTCGTCGAAATCGAGGGAATGGCCGAGCGCGCCGTTGAGCAGCGCGGCGACGGCGGGTGTCCAGGTCTTGGTGTCGCCGAACACGGTGGACTCGCCCTTGGCGTCGAGCTTGAGCGCTTCCAGCATCTTCAGGAGCGACGGGGTGGACTCCGCCTCGCGGCGCGCGCGGATCGCGCTGCCGAGGAAATCGAGCGTCAGCACCTTGGCGCGCTCCAGCACCTCCGGCGGGATGTCCGCGAATTTCAGGTCGGCGACATAGGCGGCAAGCGTTGCGGTTTCGTTGGCCATCGTGTTTCCTCGTTTTGGCCCGCAGGCTACGCGGGGCGGTTGACCCTTTCAAGCCGCCTTCGCCGCGCGAGCATCAGCTATGCTTTCGCTTGCTCTTACGGGGCTTCTCACGGGTAAATTCGATGATGGCTCTCCCAAGACGGCTGTTGGACCCGATCCGCTCGCGGAAGACGCAGCTGGCGCTGGCGATCAGGATCACCATCGCGGCCAGCGCGGCCTATGCGATCGCCACGGCGCTGAACTTGCTGCTGCCGCTCTGGGCTGTCCTGACCTCGCTGATCGTCACCCAGATGAGTGTCGGGCGGTCGCTGAAGGCGACTAGGGACTATATGCTCGGCACGATCGGCGGCGCCATCTATGGCGGCGCGATCGCCGTGCTGATCCCTTATTCCAGCGAAGCGGGACTATTGGGGTTATTGGTGCTTGCGGTCGCGCCGCTGGCGTTCATCGCGGCGATCAATCCGAGCTTGAACACGGCCACCGTGACCGCCGTTATCGTGCTCCTGGTTCCGACCCTGCACCGCGCCGATCCTCTCACTTCCGCGATCGACCGCGTCATCGAGGTCGCCGTCGGTGCGATTACGGGGCTCCTGGTGTCGTTCCTGGTGCTGCCGTCGCGCGCGATCAGCCAGACCCGGGTCAGCGCGTCACGACTGCTTGTACTGATCGCCGATGCCTTCGCCGAACTGCTCGCGGGTCTGACGCGCGGCCGCGACAACGATGCGCTTCATCGACTTCAGGACGGCATCGGCAGCGCGATCGTCGCTTTGAATGCGACCGGCGCGGAAGCGGAACGCGAACGCTCGGCGCGCCTGTCGTCAGGACCGGATACCGGACCGCTGCTGCGGACGATCCTGCGCCTGCGCCATGACGTCGTGATGATCGGCCGCGCCACCGTTGTGCCGCTGCCGGCGGAGTTGCAAACGCGGCTCACCGGCCCGCTATCCGAAGTCAGCATGGCGATCGCGCTCTATCTGCGTTCGGCGGCGACGGCGCTGCGCGCGGGAGCCGGCGCGCCGCCGATCCGGCCGGTGCACCTGGCGCTGCAGCGCTATGCGGATGCGGTCGCCGCCGTCCGCCGCGACGGCCTGATCCGCGGCCAGCCCGGCGAGACAGCGGAGCGCTTTTACGCGCTCGGCTTCTCGCTTGAGCAGATGCACCAGAATCTCGGCGATCTCGACCGCGTGGTCGGCGAGTGGGCGGACAAGTCGGCGGCCAACGTTACGGGCGGCGCGGATCAGGCCATGTAAGCCGTTATGTCACGCCGCCACGCCGCCACGCCGCTCGGGTGTGACTTCTCTCGCCATCATACGCTAAACCTGCTCGCGAGCCGCCGGAAACGCAGGATCAGAGCTGCGGCATACACCGCAGTGCCGCAGGAGAGGCCGATCCAAACGCCGACCGCGCCGAGGCCGGTCCTGAAACCAAGCACCCATGCCAGCGTGAATCCGACCAGCCAATAGCTGACCGCCGCCAGAAGGAGGGGAACACGGGTATCGTTGAGACCGCGCAGCGCACCGGCGACGATGGTCTGAATGGCGTCGGTGATGAAATAGGTGGCGCCGACCAGGAGCAGCGCGGCGGTCAATTCGATCGCGCCGTGGGTCGTCGCGCTGCCAAAGAACAGTCCTGCAATGCCGAAGCGCCAGAGCATCACCATGATGGTGAGCGCAACCGCAAGCGCTACTCCGAGCCACAGCGCGGTATAGCCGGCACGCCGGACAGCGTCGGCATCGCGCCGGCCGACAGCGTGGCCGACGCGCACGGTGGCCGCCATGCCGATGCCGAGCGGCACCATGAACAGGATGGCCGTCACCTGCAGCGCCACCTGATGCGCGGCCAGCGCGGTGGTGCCGATCAGGCCCATCAAGAGCGCAGCCGAGGAGAACAGGCCGTATTCCATCAGCATCGACAGCGAGATCGGCGCGCCGATCACGATCAGTTGCCGCATCAGCGGCCAGTCGAAACGCCAGAGCCGCGCCAGGATGTGATATTTGCGAAACGGCCGGCGCCACATCACGAACCAGAGCCCTGCGAGGAACGTGCCGATATTGACCATCGTGGTGGCAAGACCGGCGCCGAACAGGCCGAGCTTCGGCAGTCCCCAATTGCCGTAGAGCAGGAGATAGACCAGCAGTGCATTGGCGGGCACGGCTGCCAGGGTGATCCACAGCACCGGCTCCGGACGGTTGACCGCGCCCATGAAGCCGCGGATGGCGATGAACCACAGCGCCGGCGCGATGCCCCAGACCAGCCCAAACAGATATTGCTGGCCGAGCTTGGCCGCCTCCGGCGCCTGCCCGAGCAGGAGCAGCATCTGCTCGCCGCGCAACGGCAGGATCATGGTCGGGATTGCTACCAGCAGCGCCGCCCACAGGCCGGTGCGCACGGCACGCCGCACCTGGCGCGGATCGCGCGCGCCAAAGGCCTGCGCGGCCAGCGGCGCGACGGCCGCGACGAGACCGAGCCCGAAAGTGAAGCTGATGAAGAACACGGTATGGCCAAGCGCGGCAGCGGCCACCGCCTCGTCGCCGAGCCGGCCGATGAAGGCGAGGTCGGTCGTCATCATCGCGATCTGGCCGAGCTGCGTCAGCGCCATCGGCGCGGAGAGGCGGATCGTCTCCGCCAGCTCAGGAGCGAACTGGCTTGTCGCCGTAGCCGGCGCACGCGCGATCTTGTCGAGAGTAGTCATGCAACTAAACTGGCAGTGGCGCTGGTCGAAATAGTGACCGCAGCCGTAACAAGGAAGAGAGGTTTATTCGCGCATTCGATCCGGCACCCGGGTAATCCTGGCGCCGAGCGCATTCAGGCGCTCCTCGATCCGCTCGTAACCCCGTTCGATCTGGTCGGCGTTGTTGATGGTCGAGGTGCCCTCGGCGCAGACTGCGGCGAGCAGCATGGCCATGCCGGCGCGGATATCGGGCGAGGTCATCACCGAACCGCGCAGCCGGCTGGGGCCGGCGACGAGCACGCGATGCGGATCGCAGAGCACGATGCGCCCGCCCATGGCGATCAGCTTGTCGACGAAGAACATCCTGGATTCGAACATCTTCTCGAACATCAGGATTACGCCGTCGCATTGCGTGGCGGTGACGATCGCGATCGACATCAGGTCGGCCGGGAAGGCCGGCCAGGGCTGGTCCTCGAGCTTCGGCACGTGGCCGCCGAAATCGTCGTGGATCTTCATGGTCTGGCCGGACGGCACGATCAGGTCGTCGTCCTCGACGCCGCAGACGATGCCGAGCCGCTCGAACCCCATGCGGATCGAGCGCAGGTGTTCAACCCCGGCGCGCGCGATGCGCAGCGGCGAGCGCGTTACCGCAGCCAGCCCGATCAGCGAGCCCACTTCGATATGGTCGGGGCCGATCGTGTGCTGCGCGGAACCGAGGGCGGAGCCGCCCTCGATCACCATCGTATTGGTGCCGATGCCCTCGATCTTGGCGCCGAGCTTGACCAGGAAATGCGCAAGGTCCTGCACATGCGGCTCGGAAGCCGCGTTGCGCAAATACGTCGTGCCGCGCGCGGCGACGGCGGCAACCAGCGCGTTCTCGGTCGCGGTCACGCTGGGCTCGTCGAGGAAAACGTCAGCGCCCTTCAGCCGCGAGGCGCGGAATTCAAGGCGGTGGGTCGCAGTCACGGTAGCGCCCAGCTGCTCGAAGGCGAGGAAATGCGTATCCAGCCGCCGGCGGCCGATCACGTCGCCGCCGGGCGGCGGCAGCGCCACCTCGCCGCAGCGGGCGAGCAGGGGACCGGCCAGCAGGATCGAGGCGCGGATGCGGGCGCACAGTTCAGGGTCGAGATCGGCGGCGCGGATTTCTTTCGCGTGGATGGCAAGTTTGTTGCGTGCCTTCCATTCGGCCGACGCCCCGACCGAACGCGCCAGTTCCACCAGCGTCTCGGTGTCGCGGATGCGCGGCACGTTATCGAGGGTGACGGGATGCTCGGTGAGCAGTGCGGCCGCGATGATCGGCAGCGCCGAGTTCTTGTTGCCGGAGGGCTCGATCGTACCGGAGAGGCGCTGGCCACCCTCGACAATATACTGAATGGGCGGCACGGCTGTTCCTATACCCTACACATCGACGTTGGCGCTCAGCGAATTATCCTGAATGAATTCCCGGCGCGGTTCAACCACGTCGCCCATCAGCTTGGTGAAGATGTCGTCGGCCTCGTCGACCTCCTTGACCTTCACCTGCAGCAGCGAACGCGCCTCGGTGTCCAGCGTGGTCTCCCAGAGCTGGTCCGGGTTCATCTCGCCGAGGCCTTTGTAGCGCTGCAGAGCGACACCCTTGCGGCCGCTTTCGGTCACGGCCTCGAACAGGTCGACCGGCCCGTGAATGGTGGTCTCGCTATCCTTGCGACGCAGCGTGCCCGGCTTCGGGTAGGCCTCCTGCAGCTTCGCGGCATAATCGTCGAGCTTGCGGGCGTCGGCCGAGCCAAGCAGGGCGTCGTCGATGACGGCGACGTCCCTTACGCCGCGCACGGTGCGCTCGAACAGGAAACCTTCGCCTTCGGTGAAACGTCCGCTCCAGCCACGCTCGACCTCTTCGGCCAGCGCGTCGAGGCGCTTGGCGATGTAGTCGGCAGCGGCGTTCGCGGTGGCGGCGTCACCGGTGACCTTCTGCGAAAGCACGCCGGCAATGGCGGCCTGCTCGACCACCTTGCGGTTATAGCGGCTGTGCAGGCTGCGCAGCACGTTGCGGATCACGCGCGCGTCCTCCACCATGGCGCGCAGGTCGCGGCCGGAGCGCTCTTCGCCGGAAGCCAGCCTGAATACGCAGTCGTCGAGCCCGGTGTCGATCAGATAGTCTTCCAGCGCACGCTCGTCCTTCAGGTATTGCTCGGACTTGCCGCGCGTTACCTTGTAGAGCGGCGGCTGCGCGATATAGAGGTAGCCGCCTTCGATCAGCGAGGGCATCTGCCGGAAGAAGAACGTCAAGAGCAGCGTGCGGATATGCGCGCCGTCGACGTCGGCGTCAGTCATCAGAATGATCTTGTGGTAGCGCAGCTTTGCAAGATCGAAATCCTCGCGGCCGATGCCGGTGCCGAGCGCGGTAATCAGCGTGCCGATCTGCTCGGAGCTCAGCATCTTGTCGAAGCGGGCGCGCTCGACATTGAGGATTTTGCCGCGCAGCGGCAACACGGCCTGGAACTCACGGTTGCGGCCCTGCTTGGCACTGCCGCCGGCCGAGTCGCCCTCGACGATGAACAGTTCCGACTTGGCCGGATCCTTTTCCTGGCAGTCGGCGAGCTTGCCGGGCAGGGAAGCGACGTCGAGCGCGCCCTTGCGGCGCGTCAGCTCGCGCGCCTTGCGCGCGGCTTCGCGGGCGGCGGCTGCTTCCACCACCTTGCCGACGATGGTCCTGGCCTCGGCCGGATGTTCCTCGAACCAGGCGGCGAGCGCCTCGTTGATGACATTCTCCACCACGGGGCGCACTTCCGAGGACACCAGCTTGTCCTTGGTCTGCGACGAGAATTTTGGATCCGGCACCTTCACGGAGAGTACGGCGGTCAGGCCTTCGCGGCAGTCGTCGCCGGTCAGCGCGACCTTGTCGCGCTTGGCGTTGGCGTCGGCATAGCCGGTGACCTGACGGGTCAGGGCACCGCGGAAACCGGCCAGATGGGTGCCGCCGTCGCGCTGCGGGATGTTGTTGGTGAAGCACAGCACGTTCTCATGGTAGCTGTCGTTCCACCACAGCGCGGCCTCGACACCGATGCCGTTCATCTCGGCGCGCACCATGATCGGCGCCGGCACGATCGCCTTCTTGTTGCGGTCGAGATATTTGACGAATTCCTCGACGCCGCCGTCGTAACGCATCTCCTCGCGCTTCTCGACCGCGTGGCGCTGGTCCGACAGCACGATGTTGACGCCGGAGTTGAGGAAGGCGAGCTCGCGCAGCCGATGCTCGAGGGTCGCGAAATCATACTCGACACTGGAGAAGGTTTCCTTGGAGGCGAGAAAGGTCACCTCGGTGCCGCGCTTGCCGTTGGCCTCGCCGACCACTTCCAGCGGCGCCACCGGCTCGCCATGGGCGAATTCGATGAAATGCTCCTTGCCGTCGCGCCAGACGCGAAGCTGAAGCTTGCTCGACAGTGCATTGACGACGGAGACGCCGACGCCGTGCAGGCCGCCGGAAACCTTGTAGGAATTCTGGTCGAATTTGCCGCCGGCATGCAGCTGGGTCATGATGACCTCGGCCGCCGAGACGCCTTCGCCCTTGTGAATGTCGACAGGAATGCCGCGGCCGTCGTCGCGCACGGTCACCGAACTGTCGGCGTTGAGGACGACTTCCACCGCGGTCGCGTGGCCGGCCAGCGCCTCGTCGATCGCGTTGTCGACGACTTCGTAGACCATGTGATGCAGGCCGGAACCGTCATCGGTATCGCCGATATACATGCCCGGCCGCTTGCGAACGGCATCGAGGCCTTTCAACACCCGGATCGACTCCGCGCCATATTCAACGGGAATGGACTGCTCGGTGTCGGCGATGGATTGCCGGGCGGGTTCTGTCATGTGAGACCTTGAGAGGATGTTCGCAATCAGCTGCGCAAAACGAGGCGCTGAATCATGCTATTTGTGCCACGAAAGAGGCGTCGCGCCTAGCGCAAAGTCTCTATTGGCAAGTTATTGAACAAATAGGCATTTTTGCCGCTTTTTCAAGTCCGCCAAGGGCCGATTCAGGCAGTCCGGAAAAGCCCGATTCGAAGGCTGATTCAAAGGCCTGGAAAGGCCGATTCCGAGGACTCTTTTTGCCGCCAAATTGCAGTGTGCCTGAGACCTGCTGGAGATCGTTCGGGCATCACCGTCTCAGCCCCGCCGCGCGATTTTCCCGGACTCGACGTCGAAAATTTCGCCCAATGCGCCGATGTCGGCAAACGCTGCAGGATCCGCGCCGGTCATCCAAACCTGCGCGCCGAGCTTTGCCAGCTCGCCGAACAGCGCGTTGCGCCGGTTTGGATCGAGATGCGCGACGATTTCGTCGAGCAGGAGCAGCGGCACGATGCCGGTCATCTCGGCGACCAGACTGGCATGCGCCAGCACGAGACCAATCAGAAGCGCCTTCTGCTCGCCGGTCGAGGCATCGCGCGCCGGCATGTTTTTCGGTGCGTAGATCACCTCAAGATCGGTGAGATGCGGGCCGTCCAGCGTGCGCCCCGCCGCCGCGTCGCGCGGGCGGCCGGCGCGCAGGATCTCACGGTAGCGGTCCTCCACCGAGGTCGCGGACTCGGAGAGGAGTGCGTTCTCCATCCAGCCGTCGAGCGCGATTCCCGCAGACGGGAACGGCGAAGCCGCCCCGCGCGTGCGCAACATGTCTGAGAGCTTCGTCAGGGTCTGGCTGCGCGTAGCGGCAACGGCAACCGCGAGCTCCGCGGTCTCGCGCTCGATCGCGCCGCACCAGTGGTCGTCATAGTTGCGCACTTCCAACAGGCGGTTGCGCGAGCGCAGCGAACGCTCCAGCGCCGAGACACGGCTGGAATGCTCGCTGTCGATGGCGAGCACCAGGCGATCGAAGAAGCGCCGCCGCTCGGAGGCGGCCCCCAGGAACAGTCCGTCCATCGCCGGCGTCAGCCACACCATGCGCAGGTGATCGCCGAAGGCGGCTGCCGAGCCGACCGGCTCGCGGTCGATGCGGCAGCGCCGGCTCGCGCCGTTCGCCTCGCCATGCGGCGCATCGATGCCGGTGCCGAGCGTGGCCAGGCCCAGCGCGCCCTCGATCTCCGCCGATACCGCCCAGGAGCCGTCGCCCTGGTTGTCGGCGACATCCTCCAGCCTCGCGCGCCGCAGCCCGCGCCCTGGTGAGAGAAACGAGATCGCCTCCAGGCAATTGGTCTTGCCCGCGCCGTTCGGCCCGACCAACGCCACGACATCGCCGCGCGCCGCAACCGTCGCCGTGCGATAATTGCGGAAATGCGTCAGCGACAGGCGGTGAATTCGGGAGGGGGTCATGGCTCAATCAGTCATTTGTCATGCCCGGCCTTGTGCCGGGCATCCACGTCTTCCGGTATCCAAGACGTGGATGGCCGGGACAAGCCCGGCCATGACGCAAACTAGTCATCGTGCACGCGCGAGACGAGCTAAACGCGCATCGGCATCAGCACGTACAGCGCGCTCTTGTTGTCGCGATCCTGCACCAGCGTTGGCGAGCCGGGGTCGGCGAGCTTCAACACTGCGACCTCGCCCTCGATCTGGGCGGCGATGTCGAGCAGATAGCGCGAGTTGAAGCCGATATCGAGCGGATCGGAGGCGTACTCGACTTCGAGCTCTTCGGTGGCGGAACCTGAATCCGGGTTGGTCACCGACAGCACCAGCTTGCCGGCGGAGAGCGCCAGCTTCACGGCGCGGCCGCGTTCGCTGGAGATGGTGGAGACGCGGTCGACGGCGGCCTCAAAATCCTTCTTGTCGACCATGAGTTCCTTGTCGTTGTTCTGCGGGATGACGCGTCCATAGTCCGGGAAGGTGCCGTCGATCAGCTTCGAGGTCAGCACGACGTTGCCGATGGTGAAGCGGATTTTTCCCTGCGAGAGCTCGATGCCGACCTCGGCTTCGGCATCCTCGATCAGCCGCTGCACTTCGCCGACGGTCTTGCGCGGCACGATCACGCCAGGCATGCCGGATGCGCCCTTGGGCAGCGCGAGATCGATCTGGGCCAGGCGGTGACCGTCGGTGGCAACGCCGCGCAGGCTCTGCGCCTTGGCAGGGCCGGCGGTGTGCAGATAGATGCCGTTGAGATAATAGCGAGTCTCTTCGGTCGAGATCGCAAATTGCGAGCGGTCGATCAGCCGCTTGAGATCGGCGGCGGGAAGCGTGAATGAGTGCGTCATGTCGCTTGCCGCCAGATCCGGAAAATCGCTCTCCGGCAGCGTCTGCAGCGTGAAGCGCGAACGGCCGGCGCGGATCGCCAACACAGAGCGGTCGCCGTCGCCCTCGAGCACGATCTGCGAGCCGTCAGGCAGCTTGCGTACGATGTCGTAGAACATGTGCGCCGGCACGGTGGTGGAGCCGCCGGTTCCGCTTTCCGCCGCCAGCGTCTCCGTCACCTCGAGGTCGAGGTCGGTCGCCTTCAGCGATAATTTTGCATTCTCGGCGCGCACCAGCACGTTGCCGAGGATCGGGATGGTGTTGCGGCGTTCGACCACGCGATGCACATGGCCCAGCGATTTCAGGAGCTGCGCACGCTCGACGGTAACCTTCATAGCAATATCCGCCCGATCCCTGAGATGGAAAAGCCGGGCGGCCGGTGGGCGCGCCGCGGCTAGGAGGACCCGAAAAGCAAGGTCAATGGCAGATTTGACCAAACCCCCGGGGGGACCGCAAGGTGGCGCGGAAGGGCCGCAAGTTCAAGGGAAAGACGTGCTGTTTTCCGCGTTTTACAGCGGATTTGCGGCCCTCCCCGGCCATCGCGGGGAGGGCTTGGGGCGGGGTCATTCCTGCAGCTGGCGCTTCAGCGATTCGACCTCTTCGGAAAGCGCCGTGTCCTTGGCGACCAGTGCCTCGATCTTGCGCACAGCGTGCAGCACCGTGGTGTGGTCTCTGCCGCCGAAGCGCCGGCCGATTTCCGGCAGCGAGCGCAGGGTCAGCGTCTTGGCCAGATACATCGCGACCTGCCGGGGGCGAACCACATTGGCGGTGCGCCGCGAGGACAACAGGTCGGAGCGGCTGACATTGTATTGCCGGGCCACCACACGCTGGATGTCCTCGATCTTGATCCGCTTCGGTTCCTGCGGCCGGATCAGGTCACGCACCTCGCGCTCTGCCATGTCAAGCGTGACCGGCTGGTTGTTGAGCTTGGAATGCGCCAGCAGACGGTTGATCGCGCCTTCGAGGTCGCGGCCGTTATGGGTAATGGTGCGTGCGAGATAATCCAGCACCTGGTCGGGTACGTCGAAGCTCGCATGATGCGCGCGGGCGGCGGCGACGCGCGACTTCAAAATGCCGAGCCGCAGTTCCTCACCGAGCGAGCCCATCTCCACCACGAGGCCGCCCGCAAGGCGCGAGCGCACGCGGTCGTCGAGGCTCTCGAGATCGGACGGCGGACGGTCGGCTGCGATCACCACCTGCCGGCCGGCATCGATCAGCGCGTTCAGCGTGTGACAGAATTCGGCCTGCGTTGACTTGCCCTGCAGGAACTGCAGGTCGTCGATCACGAGCACGTCGATGCCGCGCAGCGCTTCCTTGAAGGCCAGCGCGGTCTGGGTCTTCAGCGCGGCGACGAAGCCGTACATGAATTTTTCCGCGGTCAAATAGAGCACCTTGCGCTCGCCCGCCGCATTGCCGGCCCAGGTCACGGCCTGCAACAGATGCGTCTTGCCGAGGCCGACACCGGCATGGATGTAAAGCGGGTTGAACATCACGGGATCGCCGCGGCGCCCTTCGGCGACCTGACGTGCGGCGGCATGCGCCAGCGTGTTGGAACGGCCGACCACGAAGCTCGCAAAGGTCAGGCGCGGATCGAGCGGGGAACCGCCGAGCGCATCATGGCTGGCGGAGACCGGCGCGGTTGCAACCGCCCGCAGTTCCTGCATCGGGCGCGCGTCGGTCCGCTCGGGACGGCGCGCCTCGGCCGGGGCAGTTGCCTCCTTTGCAGGCATTGCGGCGCGCATCGCCGAGCGCACGGTGAGGTCGATCCGGTGCACCTCCGGCATTTCGGCCTGCCAGGCCGACAGCACGCGCTCGGCGTAGTGGGCCTGGATCCAGCTCTTCAGGAACCGCGTCGGCACCGACAGATGCACGCTTTCCTCCTGCACGCCTTCGAGATCCATGCGCGCAAACCAACTGGTGTAGATGTCCTCGCCGACACTCGACCGCAACCTGCCCTTCACTCGCGACCAGCGATCCTGTTCTGTGTTTGTCATTGTCGAAATCTTTTCTCAAAGAGGAATACCGTGGTGTGAATCGCCGTGCATGTTGGGTGCCGCACGGCGCGACCTCGAGCAGAAAACGACTTCCTCAGGGGCATAGATCAACCGTGCGGCGAAAATGCCGCTGCGCTCAATCATCCACTGAAAAGAAAAATCGCCTTCGCGAGGTCAGCGCGTACTCAGCGGCCCATCCGGAACAGGCGTGTGGAACTGGGCAGATCTGTAGCCAGTGTTAGCAAGTACGGAGTCGTTGGAAAAATGCACTTCGAAAAAATGCACTTGGTTCAATGCCGCGTTGATTCCGTAAAACATGCTGCCTCCCCCTCTCGCCCCGACGAGTCGGGACGAGCTATTCATGTCGCCACTGATGTCAACTTCAGTCCGCCGCTGCCGAACACCGAGATGTTCGGCGCCGCTACGCCGCGTACCTCAGTCCGTCTAATTCGCCTGCAGGCTCCACGTTCCTATCTTTGCTTTGGTTCGGTGCTTCTTTCCCGTTTTCAATGCGCAGCTTGCGCTCGGGAAAATTTAGACACAGAACAGCCGTTCTCATATTTCTATGAGTTACGTACCCAGCATCGCTTGGAAAGCGTCGCTACGCGCACACCGCCGCCGATTTGCGCGTCCGCTCAAGGTTCTCAAACCGCGCTGGTCTTAAGAACCGCTGAACGCCGCGAGGGATTTAATAACTACACGATGGTGCAGTTCTGACAATCACGGAATCCCGACGGGTGTCGTGACTCTTCTCGACTGTTGCAGCGCTGCACGCGCCGACGTTGAAACCAAGTTTTTGAATCATCGTGCAGATTCGTTCATGTGACAAATCAGATCGCACTCGCAAAAAATTTTCGCAAAATTTTCACGTTCGCCGCGTCGCAAGGCGATTTTCAAAATGAGTGCCGATGCTATGTGGGTAAGTAATTAGCGAAACGAGGCTTTTCGCGATTGTTTTTGAGGGTAACCCGAAAGGCGCGTTGCGCCGCCGATGCAAGTTAGCCCTGTGGCACGCGGCTTTCTCGCACTTGCGCAAAAAAACGCGCAGCACATCCCGTAGAATTCGTAGAATTACGGGAGCCCGGCAAGAAATATGCTGCGCCTCGACTACGAACGCCTCGCCTCAACCAGCAATTGCGATCGTCAAAAGGTGTAGCGCCAAAAAGAAAGGCCCGGTGAACCGGGCCCTTGACGAATTTCTTCTTTTGTCAGTTCTAACGCCGGCTCACTTGCCGAGCTTTGCAATCTGATGCGTCAGGCGCGAGACCTTACGGTTCGCGTTGTTCCGGTGAATGATGTTGTGCTGGGCCGCCTTCATCAGCTCCGGCTCGGCGCGCTTCATCGCCGTAGCCGCCGCAGCGCGATCGCCGCTCTTGATCGCCTCCTCGACGGAACGTACCGCGCTGCGCAGCTTGGTCCGGCGCGCCTTGTTGACGATGGTGCGGCGGGCAATCTTGCGGGTCGCCTTCTTGGCGGAAGTCGTATTGGCCATCTCTTCAAAAATCCTTCGACAGGTACCGACCGCGGCTGGCCAGGCTTGCTCGCCCCGGCGCTCCAATTTCGCAATCGACGCTGATATGTGTTCCGGTGTTCTCTGGAGAATGCGAAGGCCGGAGCAGACTTTGCTCACGGGGCGCAGCGCCACTCAAAGAACAGCGGCGGCGGGATTGCGCCCGCCGCCATTGGCCGGTCTTATAGAGGGCGGACCGGCAAGCGTCAACGCCTTCCAGGGTCTGCGGAGGCCCAGGGGCGCCGCCCCGGGGCAGGTGATAAGGTGCTGAAGAGGTTGAATTTCTCCAGGCCCCCCGGTAATGGCTGACGACATTGGGGGTTGCAATATCTAGGGTGATGCATGATCCGCGGCTTCTTCCGACTGATCGGGCTGTTATTGCTGGCTGGCGGCTTCATCTTCGTGGTCTATGACGGCGCCCGCTGGGTTGCCGACCAGACGCTGCGGTTCACCCGGTTTGGCCAGTTCTGGAACGACGTCCACCAATCCAGCCAGCAGGCATTTCGGATCTGGGTCGAGGCCAACGTACCCTGGCTCTGGAACAGCGTGGTCAAGGTGGTGCTCGACCAGCCGGTCTTTGCCGTCATGGGCATATTGGGCATCCTGCTGATGATCCTGTTCCGCCCGCGAAAGCCCCTGATCGGCTATTCCCGGGACTAACGGGAGCGGCTTCTCGTCGGTAACGGGACTGCCAAGGCTTGCGTAAAGACATATATAGAAGTCACGCGGCCCAGGCCGTTCGAGCCTCGGCCGAGAGTCCCGCCTGGAGGTAGTCCATGTTTTTCATGCGCAAGACGACCGCGCTGCCGAGTGCGTCCGAGGCTTTGCCGGGCCGTGCCACGCCGATCCCAACCGCCACGCGCCATTTCGTCAACGGGCGCGCCTTGCTGCCGCCTTATCCGGAAGGTCTCGAGCAGGCCGTGTTCGGGCTCGGCTGCTTCTGGGGCGCCGAACGCAAATTCTGGGAGCTTGGCGAAGGCGTCTTCACGACGGCGGTCGGCTATGCCGGCGGCAATACGCCGAATCCGACTTATGAGGAGGTTTGCTCGGGCCGTACCGGTCACACCGAAGTGGTGCTCGTGGTGTACGACCCGAAGCAGGTCAGTTACGAGAAATTGCTGAAGACGTTCTGGGAAAATCACAACCCGACGCAGGGCATGCGTCAGGGCAATGACGTCGGCACGCAATATCGCTCAGCGATCTACACGTTCAGCGACGCGCAGAAGAAGGCCGCCGAAGCCTCGAAGGCGACGTATCAGAAAGCGCTCTCGGCCAAAGGCCTTTCCGCTATCACCACCGAGATCGCGGCTGCGGGCCCGTTCTATTTTGCCGAGGACTATCATCAGCAATATCTCGCCAAGAACCCGGCGGGCTATTGCGGCCTTGGCGGCACCGGCGTGTCGTGTCCGATCGGTGTCGGCGTCAATGCGGCTTGATCTGCGGGGCGAAGGAGCCCGCCACCCCCGCAAAACCATTTGTTAACCATGACCAGTGCAAGACTGGAGCTATCTCGCTTTGAGGGATGGCTCCAGTGCGGGTTGCGCGCGCGTTTCGTCTGTCGATCATCGCCGCCATGACCGCGCTTGCGCTGTCGGGCTGCATGCGCCGGACCGCGCCCGTTGCGGGGAGCCCCCAACCCAGCCTCGATACCAGCGCCTATGCCGGGCCAGCGCCTGTGCCGGTCGCCTATGCGGCGCCGGCGCCTTACGATGTGCCCTATCATCTCGATGCCGGCGACAGGCTGCGCGTCGTGGTCTACGGCCAGGAAGGCCTCACCAATACCTATTCGATCAGCGCCGGCGGCACGATCACCATGCCGCTGATCGGCGCGGTGCCCGCGCGCGGCCGCACGCCGCAAGGCCTTGCCGCCGAC
>DASWVJ010000166.1:0-5065 GCA_036406295.1 Bradyrhizobium sp. | reverse complement strand
AGATAGGCGACCTCATCCGGCATCAGGCGGAAATTGGTGGGCACCCAGACCGCGCCGAGCCGGAAGGCGGCAAACATCGACCAGAACATCTCATCGCAATTCTTGGAATGCACGAGGATGCGGTCGCCCTTCTCGATGCCGCGCGCGGCCAGCGCCGCCGCGAGCGCTGTGACCTTCGCCTCGATCTCGCTCCAGGTGAAATGGCGCTCGCCCCAGACGAAGCCGACCCGCTCGCCATGCCGCCGTGCATTCTGGGTGAGCAAATAGGCGAGGTTCATCACCCGGTTCGACATGCGGATGAGCCCGCCCTTCGGCGTGGCAGAATGATCGGTCACCTAGGCACTCCCCGGCTTTTCTTGTCTGGCGGCCGGGCATGGAACAGGTTGGCCCGGACCGGCTTGAATAAAGCCCAGCCACGCCGAGACCTCAATGCCCAGTGCGACCTATGTCCTGTTCCGCGAGGCGATCCTCGCCGAGAGGCAAGTCATCTGCCAATACGACGGGCGCAATCGCGAGCTCTGTCCGCACATCATCGGCCGCAACAGGAATGGCGAGGAAGTCGTGCTGGCCTGGCAGTTCGCGGGCCAGAGCAGCGGCCCCCTTCCGCAGTGGCGCTGCCTGCGGCTTGCCAATGTCAGCGACGCCCGGTCGCGCGAGGGACGATGGCACGAGGGCGGCTCACATCGCACCGAACAGACCTGCGTCAGCGACATCGATCTCGACATCAACGTCCACGTGCGCAAGCGGCGGTAACCGGCTGCGGAAGCCTACTTCTCCATCCATTCCGGCTGGCGCGTCGGGATCTGCGCGGTCTCCTTGACCGAGGACAGCACGATGATGGTCTCGGTGCGCTCCACGCCCGGCACGGCCTTGATCACCTTGGCCAGCAGCCCTTCGAGCATGCGCGTGTTCTTCACCCGCACCTTCAGCATGTAGTTCCAGATGCCGGTGACATGGTGCGCCTCCATGATGACGGGCTGGCCGACTATCTTCTTCAGAAAGACCTTCTCGGTCTCCGACCTGCCCCAGGCCACATAGATGAAGGCGAGCAGGTCGTAGCCCATCGCCTCCGCCGATATCTCTGCGTGATAGCCGACGATCAGGCCGCGCTCGCCGAGCTTGCGAATGCGTTCGTTGACGGAGGACGCGGCAAGCCCGACCTGTGCAGCCAGCTGTGCCTGCGGCGTGCGCGCGTCCTTCTGCAACAGCTCGATCAGCGCAAGATCGGTCTCGTCCATTTCCGCCATGGCATTTCGTCCGGGTGATGGGGATCACACGAGGTTACCAAGCCGAATGTTGTTCGGCAAATGACGGTGAACCAGCGGCGCACAACCTGGCGGACCGGCCGTTGCGGCGGCTGGCATCGGCAGCCGCAATGGGGCGGCGGCATCGTGAAGAAGCAGCTGGTTTGCGATGATCCGTCGAAGCAAGCTATTACCAGAGGCGCCGGTTCGCTCCGGCGCCTCGTGCGTTGTCCCTTCGCGGTCGCTTCTAGTGCCCGTGCCTCAGCAAGTCCTGATCGCTCAGCTCCCAGTCCTGCCACAGCTGCAGCGCGCCGATCAGCACCACGAGCACGCCGAGCAGGCAATGCCAGAACAGCATCAGCCCGTCGTTGGCGTAACCGAAGATCGCGGGCGAGGCGATCAGCCACAGCCCAAGCAGGATTTCGCCGACTTCCTGCCAGCGTTGTAGTGCGACATATTCGAGCTGGGCCAGGCCGAGCACGAGAATACCGACCGTGAACGCGTTCAGGATCATGAAGCTTCGGTCGCCTTCGACGACCTCATAGCCCGTTTGCGTCGGGAACCACGGCGACAAGATGATGAGAAGGCCGAGCGCCATGCCGCACCAGTCTTCCCACGTTCGGTGAGTACCCAAAAGTCGAAAGTCCGACATTGTAGACCTCCTCTGGAAGAAGGCATACGTCTGCGGCCGGCGAGCACCACACCCCGATGGTCAGGCGACCGGTCCGGCCGCATCGGGGGCGTATGTCTCACCAAAACGTGGGAACCAATTCGGTCCTTGCAAGAGCGGCCGGGAACAATCTTGCAAGCTGGCCGAAGCGACATGACGGACGGGATGACATGATCGATACGGTCAACAACAACATCGAAAAACACCGCTTCGAACTCGAGGTCGAGGGTCACCTCGCCGCCGCCTATTACACGCGCAAGGGCAATGTCATCACCTTCGAGCACACCGAGGTGCCACCCGAGCTCGGCGGCAAGGGCGTCGGCTCCAGCCTGGTCAGAGGCGCGCTGGATCAGGTGCGCACACGCGGGCAGAAGGTCGTAGCCCAATGCCCGTTCGTCAAAGCGTGGATCGGCAAGAATCCCGCTTATGCCGACCTGCTGAACGTTTGAGGCCCCGGCCCTATGGCTTCCCACCAAGCTTCTGCCGTACGCGACAACAAGGTTTTGGGCCGCTTCGAGCTCGACGTCGAAGGCTCTGTGGCCTTCGCCAATTACCGCGTGACGCCGCAGGCCGTTGTGATCACGCATACGGAGACCCCGCGGGCGCTGCGCGGCCGCGGGGTTGCCTCAGAGCTGATCAAGGGGTCGCTTGAGCTGATCCGCGCCGACGGTCACAAAGTGATCGCCGGCTGCGGCTTCGTGGTGGACTATCTCTACAAGCATCCGGAATATGCGGACCTGATGGCCTGATCGGGTCAGACAATCTTGATCGACATATCCGGCAGCCCCTCGATCTTGCAGAGCAGCACGTCGCCCTTGACGACCGGGCCGACATTTTCCGGCGTGCCGGAATAGATGACGTCGCCGGCCTTCAGCTCGAAGGCTTCCGACAGTTTCGAGATCTGCTCGGCGACGCTCCAGATCATGTTCTGCAGGTTCGAGTTCTGCTTCACGTTGCCGTTGACCGCGAGCGAGATCGCGCCCTTGGTGAAATGTCCGGTCTTGCCGGCGGGATGGATCGGACCGAGCACGGCGGAGCGGTCAAAGCTCTTGCCGATCTCCCACGGCTTCTTCTCGTCGCCCATGGCGCGCTGCAGGTCGCGCCGGGTCATATCGAGGCCGACAGCGTAGCCATAGACGTGGTCGAGCGCCTGCTCCGCAGGGATCTTGGTGCCGCCGGATTTCAGCGCCGCAACCAGCTCGACCTCGTAGTGATAATTCTTGGTCAGCGACGGATAAGGATGATCGGCCACCGATCCAATCGCGACATTCTGGATGGCGTCGGTCGGCTTCTGGAAGAAGAATGGCGGCTCACGGTTCGGATCGGAGCCCATTTCGCGCGCATGCGCCGCGTAATTGCGCCCGATGCAATAGATTCGCCGTACTGCAAAGACGTCGGTCTCGCCGACGATCGGGATGGTCGTGACCGCGACCGGAAAGATCGATTTGGGCCCGGCCTGTGCGTCAGCCGGCGTGGTTGCGGCGGCGCCCGCCAGCGCCAGCGCGCCCGTGGCCAGAATGGTTCTGCGATCGAAACCGTCCATGGGTCTTCTCCCGTTGCTCTTGTTATTGTGGTGACGAAAAAGGCCCGCGCCGGACGCGGGCCTTTTTGCCAGCTAGCACAAATATCAGTCTAGCACAGATGTCAGTGCTTGATCTCCGGCGGCAGCTTGCCGCCATTGGCGGCGAGCTTGGCCATCACCTGCTTGTGCAGCCAGACATTCATGCTGGCGGAATCACTGGTGTCGCCGGTGTAGCCGAGCTCCTTGGCGAGTTCCTTGCGCGCCGAAAGGCTGGAATCGATATCGAGTGCCTTCATCAGATCGACGATGGAGTGTTTCCAATCGAGCTTTTCCCCTTTGGCGGCGACTGCCTTGTCGAGGATGGGAGCGACGTCGACGGTCTGCGCCGGTGCCGACGCGGGCGCTGCGGCCGTGCCGCCAGATGCGGCGCCGCCGGACGCCGCACCGCCTGCCGGCGTTGCGCTGGCTTTGCTGCCGAAGATCGCGTTCATGATCGTTCCGAAAATACTCATCCTTCACTCCCAATAAACTTGAAGATGCCGTGGAGGTTCGTGGCGCTTTCGTGGATTACCGGCAGCACCCGGCCGCATCGCAACTCTACTCCACGGCCAACAGGGTTGCCAGTGCGACAATCACCGAAGCTTGAGCAAGACAATGACCACAATTGGGAGTACGCTATGTGACACAGTTCGCGACACGGCCAGTTCGGTTTCCTTTCGCGTCTGGTCTGATCGTGATCGCTTTGCGAGAACGGCGCAGCAGTGCCATTCGCGTGGCATCAGCTTGTGGCCGTTATCCCAAAAGGGAGATAGCGACCATGGCCACGCCATATCAAGGAAATGTCACAAATGTCGCCCCAGCCGACGCGACGGCAGGCCCCGTCGTCCGCAGCATCACTATTTCCGATCTGCATCGCGCGCTGCAGCTTGGCTGGGAAGATTTCAAGGCAGTACCCAGCCACGCGATCATCCTTTGCGTGATCTATCCCGTGATCGGCCTGGTGCTGGCGCGGCTGGTACACGGCTATGCCGTGCTGCCGCTGCTGTTCCCGCTTGCGGCCGGCTTCGCCCTGCTCGGCCCGTTCGCTGCGATCGGCCTCTACGAACTCAGCCGTCGCCGCGAGGCTGGCGAGCCCGCCACTGCATGGGATGCGTTCGAGATATTCCGCTCACCTTCGTTTGGCGCCATGCTGGGACTCGGCGTGCTGTTGTTCGCGCTGTTCGTAGCCTGGATCATGACGGCCCAGGCGATCTACACCGCTGCGTTCGGTTATGAGACTGCAGCCAACATTCCCGACTTCGCAGACCGCATATTCATGACATCGCAAGGCTGGTGGCTGATCATCGTCGGCTGTGGCGTCGGCTTCCTGTTCGCCCTCGCGGCGCTCTGTATCAGCGTGGTCTCCTTCCCGATCATGCTCGACCGCCATACCGGCGCAGGCGAAGCTATTGCGACATCAATCCGCGCGGTGCTGCGCAATCCCGTACCGATGGTGGCATGGGGCCTGATCGTCGCCGTGCTGCTGGTGCTGGGAACGTTGCCGTTCTTCCTGGGGCTCGCCATTGTCATTCCGCTGCTCGGCCACGCCACCTGGCATCTCTATCGCGAGGTGATCGAGCCGGATCCGGC
>DASWVJ010000165.1:0-32506 GCA_036406295.1 Bradyrhizobium sp. | reverse complement strand
GCCGGTCACCGTCGACTTCAATTGCATCTATCGCCGCGATGACGCGTCGCCGATCTTGCAGGCGTTTCTCGAAACCATTCGGCTGATGCGAGCCGGGAGGCGCAAGCGCATGAAACAAAGCACTGCCGCAGGATACAGCACAGCACGATCGGCGGATGCTCTAGAACTCGATTCCTAACCAGCTCTTGACTTGCTCGTGCAGATCGCCGGCAAAGTCGGCCGGACTGCCGGAGGCAGTTATCTGCCCGAGGCTAAGAACATAGATGTGATGAGAAGTCCGGACCACTCGCCTGACATTGTGGTCCACTAGCAGAACAGTCATGCCTCCAGAGACGAACGCGTCGATGCAGTCATAGATTTCGCCGGCGACCTTGGGCGACAATCCGATGCTCGGTTCGTCGATAAGACACAAGCGTGGACGGATGACAAAGGCCTTGGCGAACTCGACCAGCTTCTGCTGTCCACCGCTGAGATCGCCCGCATTGGCAGACCATTTGGTCTTGAGCACCGGAAATCGCGTGGTCGCTTCGTCGACCCGGTGATGGGTTTCATCGCGGGACAGGATGCCACAGCGCCGCAGATGCTCTAGCGGCAGCCATAGATTGTCGCTGACACTCATTCGCGGATAAAGGCTGGATTCCTGAGGGATGTACCATATGCCGCGTGCGATGGTTGAATGCGGGGCGATTCCTGCGATTTCGTCGCCATTGTAGATGATCCGGCCGGATTTCGGCTTCAAGAAGCCGCAGATGGTGCGCATGATCGTCGACTTGCCTGCACCGTTGAGACCGATCAGGCCGGTGATGCCCGCCTCGGCCACTTCGAGCGACACGTTCTGCAGGATGTCGATGTCCGGGACGAAGCCCGCGGTTACACGATCAAGAGTAAGCAGGCTCGCCATGCTGTTCGCCAAGATAGGACTCGATTACATCTGGATGGGTGAGCACGTCGCGCGTCCTGCCGGTCACGATAACCTCGCCAGCACTCATGCAGACCGAATTGGTGCAAAGCTCGTTGATGATCGGCATATCATGGCTCACGATTACGAAGGTCTGGCCTTGCGCATGGCGGGCAAGAATGAACTTGGCCATGATATCCTTGAGCGTGGGATGGATCGCGGCGAAGGGCTCATCGAGCAGCACCACGCGCGGCGGCACGATGAAGCAGCACCCAAACTCTACAAGCTTTGCCTGTCCGCCCGATAGCCGCCCGGCTTCGAGATGGGCGACGCGCGCGAGTCCAAGCTCGTCGAGCAGCGCAGCAGCTCGCGCTTCGGCGTCCTTCTCGGTCAGGCCGAGCGCCCGTCCCGCCACCATGAGGTTATCGAACGCAGATAGCCGCCGAAACGTCCGCGTCAACTGGAACATGCGCAACAGGCCGCTCAGCGCGAGCCTGTCGGGCCCGAGGTTCTGGATCGCGCGGCCATCGAGGCGAATGATCCCCGAATCCGGCCGATAGTGCCCACTGAGAATGTTGAGAAGCGTGGTCTTTCCCGATCCGTTCGGCCCAATGAGACCCACGATATCGCCCTCAGTAACGGCAAAAGAGACATTGTGAACGGCCTTCAGGCCGCCAAAGCTCTTGTTGACGCCTTCGACGCTCAGAATAGGCACCGATCCGCTTCGTTTCCCGGAAGGAACAACTCGCTCCGGCGCCGCGTTGCTCTTGCTGCAAGATTCCGTCGCCGGCGCAGGCCGCGCAGGAAGCAGTGCTCGCGCGAATCCCCAAAGGCCTTCCCTGAAAAACCGTGCAAACACAATGACCAGCAGCGCGAAGACGATGTGCTGATATCCGCCTGCGTCGCGCAGGAATTCGGTCAGGAAGTAAACGATCAGCGCGCCAATGACGGGGCCGACGAGAGAGCCCATCCCGCCGATCACGACCATGCTCACGATCATGCCGCTCTGGGAGAGGAGCCCGAGTTCCGGGCTGATCAGTTGCGCGAAATGCGCGTAGAGCGCTCCTGCGAACCCGCCGATTGCCGCGCTGATCGTGAATGCGATAACCTTCCAGCTTACGACGTTGACGCCGCGGCTGGCAGCCGCAATCTCGTCGTCACGGATCGCCTGGAGATAGAGTCCAATCCGCGAGCGCAAAAGCGCAAAGACAGCCACGAGCGTGAGAAAGAGTGCCGCGAGAAAGAGATAGTAGTACCCGACACGCGAAACCAGGATAGCGTCCACGTTCAATCCAAGGTCGCCACGGGTGATCGTGATAGAATTGCCGATCGCGATGCGCGTCACCTCCGCGAAGGCCAACGTCGTCAGCGCGAGATACGGGCCGTGCAAGCGCAAAACGATGCGCCCGAGGACGAGACCGATGGCTCCGCTAACAAAGACCGCTGCCGGGATTCCGAGGCTCGCCGGTATCTTGAAGTGATAACCGGCAAGACCCGTAACATAGGCCCCGAGCATGCCAAAGGTAGCGGGTGCGAAGGAGAACTGTCCGGTATATCCGGAGAGCAGGTTCCAGCCGATCGCCACCATGGCGAAATACATCGCCACGATGATGACACCCAGCCAGTAGTCGTTCGTTACGATGACCGGGATCAGCGCTACGGCAATCAGGACGGCCGTGGCTGCGCTCAGCTCCAGATTTAGGCGGCGTCGAGTATCCACGATCAGACCTCGCGCCCTTTCTGGCCAAACAAGCCTTGCGGCCGAAACAGCAGCACGAGGATCAAAACGACCAGTCCAAACGTGTCTCGATAATCATAGGAGATGTAGACAGCGGCAATGCTTTCGACGGAGCCGAGAAGCAGGCTCGCGACGATGCTGCCGGGAATCGAGCCGAGACCACCCAGCACGACGATGACATAGGACTTGACCGCAGGAAACAGCCCGACATCGGGCGTTGCAGCAATGAAGGGCGCAAGCAGCGCGCCGGACAATGCGGCCAGGCCGCCCGAGATTACAAAGACAAGGCTGCTCGTGACGTTGACGTTAATACCGGCGAGCGAGGCGCCGAGCCGGTTTTGCGCAACGGCCAGGATCTGCTTGCCCCAATACGAATATCGGATGAAGCCGACGACGAGTGCGAGAATGGCGACGCCCAGAGCAGCAGCCAGCACGCGGTTGCCGTTAAGCAGTATCGGGCCGAACTCCAGCCGGCTCGCCGACATGAGCGATGGTCCACGATACGAAAAAGGACCGACGATCTTGTCGGCAAGGCTGACAAGAAGCAGCGAAAGGCCGAAGGTCACGATGACGGAATATTCGTCACGCATATTGTTCCAGCTCGTATAACCCGCGTAGAGCGGACGCATCAGCAGCCGCTCGCTCAGAAGGCCGACAAGCCCACCCGCCATGAAGGCAAGGGGAAGAGCGAGCCAGGGCGAGATGCCCGAACCCAGCGTGACGAGAGAATAGGTGTAGGCGCCCACCATATAGAATTCACCGTGGGCGAAATTGACGATGCGCAGGACGCCGAAAATCAGCGACAAGCCGATGGCCATCAGCGCGTAAAGCAGGCCAGTGATTAGTCCGTTGACAACAAGATCGGCAATGAGCATGCGGAGTCTCCCTTCGGGGTACGCGGCAAGGCTACGTACCCCGGAGCACAGGCTGATTCAGGCACTACTCCGCCTTGCTCAGCTTGGTGGGATCGATCGGCTTGCCTGGGCCTTGCACGAGCTGCATCTCGTCGATGGGCTGGTTGACCTTGGTCACCTGCAACGTGACATAGGGAACGTTGAGCCACTGTTGATACTTGTAGCCCTTCTCCTGCGAGAAGCTGACCGTGCCGCGTGTTCCGGCCCACTCCATCTTCTGCAGCGCGGCGATCATCTTGTCAGGAGCCGTCGATCCCGCCGCCCTGATGGCCTCGACGATAAGAAACAGACTGTCAGCCCCCTGGAACATCAGGCGATTGAGCGGCCGTTTGGTGCCGGTCTGGTAGGCTTTCGCGACCGTTTGGCCGAGGGGAAGCAAGGGCATGTCGGGATGATAGAGTCCGAAGGTCAGCATGCTCTTCGCCGAATCCTGCACGTTCTTCCAGAAGTCCGGATAGTCGGCGACGCCGGAAGCCTCATAGAGCCACGTCTTCTTGGAAGGCGCGACGCCCTGCTCGTGAAGCTGGTTGATCATCGTATAGGCTGCAGGAGGGAGCAGAAGCTGCACAATGGCATCAGGCGGATCGGCGCGCAGCGGCAGAATGACCGGCAGGAAATCCTTTCCAGCGCGATCGACCGTGACGTAGCGATAGTCCGTACCGGGCGACCGCTCCTTGAGCAGGTCGCGGATCAGCGTAGCGAGGCCAATGCCGTAGTCGGTGTTCTCGGCGATCGCCACGATCTTTTTGAGCTTCAGGTCGGCCATGACCTCCGCGACCGCCAGCGCGACGCGAGTATTGTAGTTGCCGGGATTGAAGACCTCCGGATATCCCTTTTCGCGAAGCGCATCGGCCCATGCGTTCGAGTTGAGGTAGGGGATATGGTAGCGGTGCGCGACTTCAATGGCGGCTAGTCCGCTCGAGCTCTGATGCTCGCCCGTGATCGCGACGACACCGTCCTTGGTGATCAGCTTTTCGGCAGCCGCCCGCGCCTTCTCCGGAATGCCCTGGGTGTCCTCATAGATCAGCTCGACCGGCCGGCCGAGAACGCCCCCCTGGTCATTGATAATCTTCTTCGCGACATCAAGTCCATCGCGCAACTGGGTGCCCTGAATCACCGAGCCCGGAGGAGACATGGCAAGCGTGACACCGATCTTGATCGGTTCGGCGGCCCGCGCCGGTGTGGAAACGAGCGTCAAGCTAACAAGTGACAACGCGGCTATCGCTCCGGCCGCCTTCCCGATCAGGACTTCGAGTTTCATGTCGACTTTCCTCCGTTTATGATTTGCTGCAAGTAATGAAATTATCGCCGCGATCGAGCACCTTGTCGTAGGCGGCGGCAAGCTGCGATACGATCGATCCGATCTTGCCGTCTCCGATCTTGCGACCGTCGATTTCGGATACGAACCCGATCCCCGTGCCGGTACCCGTGACAAAGACTTCGTCGGCGGCATAAAGATCAAGCGGGCTCAAATGGGCTTCCCTGGCTTCCACGACACCCCTGATCTCGCCGCTGCGCAGCAGGCTCAGCGCAGTCGCACGCGTGATGCCCAGGAGAATATTGCCGGCAGGCGGCGTCGTGACGACGCCGCGGGAGACGGTGAAAATGTTGCAGCCCGGAAGCTCAGCGACATTCGCATTGCGGTCGAGCATAATTGCATCGTCAACTCCCGCGCCGATCGCCTCGAGCTTGGCGATGATGTGGTTACCGTAGTTGTTGAGCTTGGCACGCGGATCGAGCGAATCCGGCGGCGTGCGCCGCGTCGAGGCCACAATGAGGCGGATGCCGTTGGCCGCCTTCTTGTTCGGCGGTTGGCGCTGGATCGTCGCAACGATGTTGGGACTGAAGGCCTTGCGCGGGTCCGACAGCGGATATCCCTCGCCGCGGCTGACCACGATGCGCAGATAGCCATCGTCAACATCGTTTCGTGCTACGAGCTCGTTCGCAATCTTGAGCAGCGAGCTCTGGTCCTCGGTGAGCTCGAGCTTGATGTAGCGGCAGGAGTCGACGAGGCGGTTATAGTGGGGTTCAAAAGCATAGAAGCGCCGGTTTCGGAAGACGATGCTTTCGAATGCGCCGTCGCCGTAGAGGAAGCTGTGGTCGAAGACCGACACCGTAGCCTCTGCCGCGGGGATATAGCGACCGCCCACATAGGCGATGCCCAAGGCGTGGTCCTTGGCGTGAGCAGGCTCTGGATGAGAAGTTGCTGTCATTCCGGTCTCCGTGATGCGAGCTGGTTTGGGAAGAATGCATCGGCCATGGCGCGATCGTAGTAGCCGCGAGCGACATCGGCCGCGACGCTCGCCACGGCACGTTCGGCGGCATGACCCCAACCGCCGCCCCCGGGTGTCTCGATGACAATGCGGTCGCCAGGGTGGAGCTTGATGTCCTGGTCCTTGCCTCCGAGCGACGGCACGTGAAGCTTGCCGCCGCACATAAAACTGAATCTTGCGGCGCTGCCGTCGCCACCACCTTGGGCGCCGCGAGGCCCCTGGCGGGTGCGGTCGGCGACAACGGAGGCGACCGCCTCGCCGCGCAAGAGTTCGAGCTCAAGTTCAATTCCGAGCCCGCCGCGAAAGCGCCCCGGACCTCCCGAATTCGCCCGCAACGCGTACCGTCGAACGCGGAACGGATAGGCGCGCTCGATGATCTCCATGGGCGCGACGCGCGCCGTGCTGTGGGTGGCGGTCGAGTTGGAGATGCCGTCGCCCTGCGGGCTCGCACCGAGCCCGCCGCCCAGATAGATGTAGAGCACATAGGGACGGCCGGTCTCCGGATCGAAGCCGCCGATGCCAAGGTTGGACGATGTCGAGAACGCCTGCGCGTAGCTCTGGCCGGGGAACGCCTTTGCGAAGGCTCCGAAACAGACATCGATGATGCGCTGGCACACCTCCGCGGAGCTACCCGATGTCGGCGACGGGAAGTGCGCGCAAAGGAAAGAGTCTTCCGGAATGCGGAACTCAACGGGCCGCAGTGTCCCCTCGTTGATCGGGATGTCGGGGAAGGCATGCTTCAGCGCCACAAAGCAGGCGGATTTTGTATTGCTGGCCGGATTGTTCATCGGGCCGCGACAGCGGGCAGACGACCCCGTAAAATCGAAAAGGATCGTTCCGTCGCGGATCACCATCGCGAGCTTGATCGCCAGCGGCGCGTCGACGATGCCGTCATTGTCCAAGAAATCCTCGAACTCGTAACGACCTTCCGGCAGTTGACGAATCCGATGACGCATCGCCTGTTCGCAACGATCCGCCAGATCCTCGATACCGCGCATTACGGTCTTCACACCGAACTGTCTGGCGATTTCGGCGACCCGCTGGCGCCCTTTCTCCAGAGCGTTGAGCTGGGCGTCGAGATCACCGAGCCGCTCTTCGGGAATGCGCATGTTGGAGATCATCAGGTCTCGCATCGGCTCGTTGAGCTGGCCACGCTCAATCAGCTTCAGCGGAGGCACGCGAACGCCCTCCTGATAAATCTCCGTGGCGCGAGCGCTGAAGCCTCCGGGAACACTCCCGCCGACGTCCGGCCAATGCCCGGTATTGGAGACGAACGCGACAAGCGTGCCATCGACAAACACCGGCGCGACCAGCTTCATGTCCATGAGATGTGTGCCGCATTCGTAGGGATCATTGACGATCACCACGTCGCCATCGGCCAGCTCCTTGACCGTGGCGAGAACGTGCTGCACGGCAAATTGCATATTGCCTACGAAGCCCGGCAATCCGTCCTCGCCCTGCGCGATGACGCCGCCGGTCGTCGGATGGAAAACGCCGCTTGCCCGGTCGTTGCCCTCGGCAATGACAGGCGAGAAAGCTGTCAACTTGAGGATGGTATCCATCTCATCGGCAGCCGCACGCAACGCGCCGCGCAGCAGGGCGAGCTGGGTCAGGTCGAGCGGCGCTTGCCCGGACGTAACGGCCTCTCGTGCGTTCAGGAGCATCTCAGTCATCTGCGGACATAATCCCCGTATTTTTCGGACTGGACGCGGATATTGAGATGTGGATCGACGTACGCACGGAATCCTTCGTCGATCAGACAGGTCGTATCACGCTGCTCGATGATGGCGGGGCCGACGACCGTTTGTCCGATCGCCAGCGAATCGCGGGCGTAGACGGGGCAGTCGACACTTCTTGGACCGATATGCAGACGGCGCGAGAGCGACGGAGCGGCTGTCCGCGCCGAACGGCGGTCCTTCGCGATTCGGGCACTGAGCGCTTCCAGCGAAAGAGACGGCGCAGGCCCAATCACGGTGGTGCGGATCGAACTGACGACGGGCGTGCGGCCGGAGAACATCCGGCCGAAGCGGCGGAGATAGTTCGCCTCCATCACGGCGAGGATCGCAGGAGCCGAAAGATCCTGCCTGTTGAGCGGGACCGTGATGGTATGGGTCTGGCCCTGGAACCGCATCTCGGCCTCGACCAGCACAACGCAACCGTCCGCGCCGATACGCTCGCGTTCGAGAAGCTCGTGGCCGTTGCGAAGATGGCTGTCTATGATGTCGGGAATGGTTGAGGGGGCGAGATCGTAGAGGTTCGCGTCGACCGTCTGCACGAAGTCATGTTTCGCCTCTCCGATGAGGCAGCCGAGCGCGCAGGTGATCCCTGGAAACAAGGGCACGATGGCCTCGCGGAATGGCACCTCCTTGAGAACATCGCAAACATGCAGCGGGCCGGCGCCGCCGTAGCAGACAAGCGCGAACTGCTCCGGATCAAGCCCGCGCTCGGTCGTCGCCAGCCGCAATGAGGACGCCATCTTACGCACGGCTACATCGATGATCGATCCGGCGAGTTCGATGGGCGTGCCGCCAAGCTTGCCGACGCCGTCCATCACGGCTCGTTCGGCAAGGTCGCGATGAAGCTTCAACGCGGCACCGGAACCGAGCGGGCGCCCCTCGCCGAGGCGTCCAAGCAGCAGGTTTGCATCGGTAATTGTTGGCCGCGTTCCCGACTTGGCGTAGCAGGCCGGGCCTGGCACCGCGCCAGCGCTTTCTGGACCGACCTCGAGCAAACCTTCGAGGTCGATATGCGCAATACTGCCGCCTCCGGCACCGATGGTCTGGATATCGACCATCGGCAGCCGGATGGGAATACCGAACTCGATCAGGCGCTCCGGCAGCATCGCGATCCTGCCATCGACAAGCACACCGACGTCGAGGCTCGTGCCGCCCATGTCCATCGTGACGGCATTGCGATAGCCCGCAAGCTGTGCGATGTGCTGCCCGGCGACAATTCCGGCGGCAGGACCGGACAGCAGCGTCTTGACTGGCGACTGCGTCGCTATGTCGAGCGACATCCGGCCGCCATTGGACTGGCTCACCCAGATGTCGTGAGCAAATCCGCGGTCTTTCGCCCGAGTGCGTAGCGCACCGAGATAATTCTTCATCTTGCGATGGATGTAGGCATCCACGGTAGCCGTGGAGGTGCGCTCGAATTCCCGGTGCTCGCGGCTGACATCGCAGGCACAGGTGACTTGCAGCTCCGGCGCCCGCTCCTGGAGATAAGCCGCGGCGGCGCGCTCGTTCTGCGGATTCGCGTAGGCATTGATGAAGGAGACGACGACGGTGGAGATGCGCGCTCGCCTGATGATCTCCAGCGCGGCGTCAAGATCGTCCCGGCTCGGACTCTCCTCGACCGCGCCCCCGGCCGAGGTACGCTCCCGGACCTCCGCGACGAGATTTCGGGGCACGATCGGATTATAGCTGCCGTTCAACCCATAGAGATGCGGCCGGTCGCGGCGCCGGAGTTCGAGCACGTCACGAAAACCGGATGTCGTAACGAGAGAAACGGCCTCGCCAGTGCGCTCGATGACCGCGTTGGTGGCGACGGTCGTGCCGTGGACGAGTACGTCGAAATCCCATCCCTTCCCGTCAAAGAGCTGATCGATCCCATTCACGACGCCGATCGACTGGTCTTGGGGAGTCGATGGCACTTTCTCGATACGCACGGTCTCGGTCGCAACGTCGATCAGAACACAGTCGGTGAAGGTTCCACCGACATCGACACCCACAAGCACGCCAGCCGGGGAACTCATGGGTGCGAGGCCTCCATTTTGCGAGTTGCTGCGCCCAGCGAAATCATCACGTTCTTCACCTGAAGGTATTCGTACAGCGCCTCCCTTCCGCGCTCCCGACCAAGGCCGCTGCGCTTGAAGCCGCCGAAAGGCGCGGCGGGCGAGGACGAACGATAGGTGTTGACCCAGACCGTCCCAGCCCGCATCGCGCGGGAAACCATCAGGGCCCGATCGAGATTGCTGGTCCAGATTCCGGATGCCAGGCCGAACTCGCTCTGGTTCGCAAGCGCGATCGCCTCTGCCTCGGTCCGGAAGCGAAACACGCTAAGGACCGGCCCGAATACCTCCTCTTGCGCGACCTTCATGTGCGGCAGCACGTCGGTGAGGACCGTCGGTTCGACGAAGAAGCCCTGGCTGAGATCGGCGCGGCTGGCGCGTTTGCCGCCGGCAGCAAGCTTCGCCCCCTCCTCGACTGCGCCGCGGATCGCGCCAAGCACGCGCTGCATGTGCGGCTCCGTCGCCAGCGGGCCCATTTCCGTCGCGGGATCGGCAGGATCGCCAAGCCGGATTGCGCACGCACGCGCCGTCAACCGGTCCACGACCTCGTCAGCGATGTGCTCATGAACGAGGAGCCGCGACCCAGCGATGCATGTCTGCCCGGAGGCGTTGAAGATGCCAGCCACGGCGCCCTTCACCGCCAAATCCAGGTCTGCGTCGTCAAAAATGATGTTCGGGGATTTGCCGCCGAGCTCGAGAACAACCTTCTTGGGTGCCTGGGCTGCGATCGACGCGATCGCCCGGCCGGTGCCTACGCCGCCGGTGAGGCTGACGAGTTCGACGTCGGGATGCTCCGTAAGCCTGCGGCCGATACGCGGGCCCATGCCGGTGATGATGTTAACGACGCCGGGCGGAAATCCCGCCTCCTCGACCAGCTTCCCGAATTCCAAGATAGAGGCCGGCGCCACCTCTGATGGCTTGACGACCACCGTGTTGCCGGCCGCAAGCGCGGGTGCGAGCTTGTTCGCAAGCAATTGCAGAGGCGAATTCCAGGCAAGCAGCAACGCGCAAACGCCATAAGGCTCGCAGACCGTGAAATCGAATGCGTTCGGAACATCGACCGGCACGACCCGTCCGTCGATCTTGTCGGCCAGTCCAGCAAAATACCGGTAGACCCGCGCTGCAAACTTCGCCTGCCCGACATTCTCGACAACGGTCTTGCCGTTGTCCCGGCTTTCGATCGCGCCAAGACGCGGCGCCTCCCTGTCGAGCAAATCGGCGAGACGGAGCAAAAGGCGGGAGCGCAGGAAACCATCATTGCGCCACGCCTCGTTTTCGAAGGCGCGCTTGCCTGCGGCGATGGCATCGTCCGCATCCTGCACACCGCAATCCGGGAAAGTGGCCCACGATTTCCCGGTGAAGGGATCAATACTGTCGAAGATCGCGCTGCTGGAGGGCCCCTTCCATTGGCCGCCAACAAACACGTCTGCGTACTGCATGGATCATGCCCCCCAGTGTCACGTTGCTTTTAGGATGGTGTTCCATATATGCTATATTGTCAACCATCTATATTATTTGGTCTACCAAATCGGCCGAGGCTGACACAACCTGCACTGTCGGGTATCTCTGCATGGCAAATCGAAGGTGAGGGCAATGACAACGTCAACGACAACGGCTGACCGTATTGCCGACCATCTACGATCACAGATTGCAGCCGGGCAGTTGGCCGGCGGCGACCGTGTCAAGGAGCGGGATGTCGCCCAGCTCCTCGGTGCCAGCAGAGGGCCCGCACGGGAGGCGCTACGAATTCTCGAACGGGAGGGGCTGCTTGAGATCCGCCCTTATTCCGGTGCGCGTGTCGTGCGGATAGGCAAGACCGAGGTCGCCGAGATCGTAACGCTGCGCCGCCAAGTCGAGTATTTTGCGATTGGCAACGCGGCGCTCTCCAGCGACCCAAAAGTCGTGGCCGAGCTAAAGGACCTCGCAGCACAGATGCGCGAAGCGCATCGTGCTCGCGAGGCGATGAAGCTGATCGACCTCGACCTGAAATTCCACTTGCGGATCTGCGAAGCCTCTGGCCACTCGACGCTTATCGCTATGATGCGCACGCTGCTGCCGCGCCTGACCATTCTTTGGTATCCGCAGGTCTTTAAAGGCCACACTCCGGAATCCTTTGAGGAATCACATTTGAAAATGGTCCGGGCGATCGAGAATCGCGATGTTGCAGAAGCAATTCACGCCACGGATCAACACATCGAGAACTTTACATTTGATCTCGAATTGCGCCTTGCCAAGCCACCAAGCTCGATGCTCGCGAGCTGAGCAGGTTGCGGGCGATATGAGCAACAATTCGCACCAAACAAGCCTTCGTCTAGTCCTAAGATGACGCGCATCAGCTAGAACCGAATTCCTTTAACTTGGTCTAGCGGTCCAACAGTCGTTCCCGTGTGTTCCGGCTCGAGCGAGCCGGACAATTTGGTCGGCATGATCACGCACGCCGGTCACCTTGCGGCGTGCACTGATCCGGCCTTCCATCATACAGACATGTGATGTTCTACTTTTGGTGCAAGGAAGCTAGTCTCGTGTGAACGAACGTCGAGCAGGCTCATTGTAACCCTTGGGATCGGTTTTGGCATGGCGACCAATCGAAAGCGCTGGCTGGCTGCTCTTGTTGTCGTGGCTCTCGCCGCGGGTGGTTATTTCCTTTGGCGGAATCTTGGAAGCAGCGGTCTTCCAGAGGGATTTGCCAGCGGCAATGGTCGGATCGAGGGCACCGAAATCGACATCGCGACCAAGACACCCGGACGCGTCAGAGACATAATGGTGAGGGAAGGCGATTTAGTCTCAGCCGGGCAGGTTCTGGCACAAATGGATACGCTGCAGCTCGAAGCGCAGCTCCGGCAGGCGGAGGCCCAGCTTCGCCGCGCGACCATCGGCATCGACACCGCAAAAAGCCTCGTTGTCCAGCGTGAGGCCGAGAGAAAAGCGGCAGCCGCGGTAATCGCGCAACGCAAGGCCGAACTCGATGCGGCGGAACGAAAGCTCCAGCGTTCGGAGACTTTGATCAGGACCAATGCTGTGCCTCAGCAGACGCTGGATGACGACCGGGCCGCCGCCAACGGCGCAACCGCCGCCGTAGCCGCGGCAGAAGCTCAACTTGCCGCGTCGGACGCCGCGATCAACGCCGCCAAGGCTGCGGTGGTCGATGCCGAGGCATCCGTTGAATCGGCCAAGGCCGCCATCGAGAGCATCAAGGCCGACATCAATGACAGCACGCTGCGCGCGCCGCGAGATGGGCGTGTGCAATTCCGCGTCGCCCAACCGGGTGAAGTTTTGGCCGCTGGCGGACGCGTGCTGAACATGGTCGATCTTTCCGAGGTGTTTATGACCTTCTTCCTGCCGACGGCGCAGGCGGGACGCGTTGCGATCGGCTCGGAAGTTCGCCTTGTGCTCGACGCCGCACCACAATGGGTGATTCCCGCCCAAGCGACTTTTGTCGCCAGTGTCGCGCAATTCACCCCCAAGACGGTCGAAACTCAGGAAGAGCGCGAAAAGCTCATGTTCCGCGTGAGGGCGCATATTTCTCCGGACCTCCTGCGCAGACACATTGAACAGGTGAAGACGGGTCTGCCGGGCCGAGCGTATGTGCGGCTCGACCCAAACGCCCAATGGCCGGCGAGCCTGACGAACAGGCTGGTCAAATGAGCGAGCTGTCGCGCAGCCCGCCGCCGGATCGATCAGAACCTGTGGTCCATCTGGGCACGGTCAGTCTGTCCTACGGTTCGACGCGCGCGCTTGACGGCATCTCGCTCGACATTCCGTCCGCATGCGTAGTCGGATTGATTGGACCTGACGGGGTCGGCAAATCGAGCTTGCTTTCGCTTGTTGCCGGAGCTCGCGAGATTCAGGCCGGGCAGGTTCATGTGCTCGGCGGCGACATGGCCGATGCCGCGCACCGCAGGCGGACCTGTCCGCGGATTGCCTATATGCCTCAGGGCCTCGGCAAGAATCTCTACCCGACGCTGTCCGTCTTCGAAAACGTCGACTTTTTTGGCCGTCTGTTCGGCCATGATCGGCGTGAGCGCGAGCACAGGATCGCGACGCTTCTCAGGGATACGGGCCTTTCTCCCTTTGTCGATCGACCGGCGGGCAAGCTCTCGGGCGGCATGAAGCAAAAGCTCGGTCTCTGCTGCGCGCTGATTCACGATCCCGATCTGCTGATCCTCGATGAACCAACCACGGGCGTGGATCCGCTTTCGCGACGGCAGTTCTGGGAGCTGATCGAGAACATCCGAAAAAGCCGTCCCGAGATGAGCGTCATCGTCGCAACCGCCTACATGGAGGAGGCGGCGCGGTTCGCCTGGCTGGTGGCGATGGACGATGGGCGGATACTGGCCACCGGCACGCCGTCTGATCTGTTGCGGCAGACCGGTACCGACAACCTCGATGCGGCCTTCATCGAACTGCTTCCGGAGGAACAGCGGCGAGGCCACAAGGAGGTGGTTATGCCGCCTCGCGCGGCCGCACACGACGAAGACATCGCCATCGAGGCCAATCACCTGACGGTCAAGTTCGGCGACTTCACTGCCGTGGACAATGTGAGCTTCCGGATTACCCGCGGCGAGATATTTGGCTTTCTGGGATCAAACGGCTGCGGCAAGACCACGACCATGAAAGTGCTGACCGGCTTGCTACCCGCGAGCGCGGGCGATGCAAGGCTGTTCGGCAGCGAGGTCGATCCCCGAGACATGAACGTTCGGGCGCGCGTCGGTTACATGTCGCAGGCCTTCTCCTTGTATGCCGAGCTGACGGTTCGGCAAAATCTCGAGCTGCATGCGCGCCTGTTCCAGCTTTCCGCTGACACGATCGAGAGGCGCGTGCAGGAGATGGTCGCACGGTTTGATCTCGGCGGGATCATCGACGCCTTGCCGGACGCATTGCCCCTCGGCGTGCGCCAGCGACTATCGCTCGCAGTCGCGATGATCCACGCACCGGACATCCTCATCCTCGACGAGCCGACCTCCGGCGTCGACCCGATCGCGCGTGACCGGCTATGGCAGATCCTGTCGGATCTTTCGCGCAAGGACGGGGTCACTATATTTATCTCGACCCACTTCATGAACGAAGCCGAGCGTTGCGACCGAATCTCGCTGATGCATGCGGGCAAGGTCCTGATCAGCGACACCCCCGCCAGAATCGGCGCGGCACGGGGCAATGGAAGCCTGGAGCAGGCCTTTGTCGCCTATCTGCAGGATGCGATCGACAAGGCCACCCCGCCGGCCGCGGAGGTATCCGTTCCCGAGGTTGCGCCGCCAGCGATCGAGGAACCCCACTCATCACATCGTCGGCTTGGATCGTTCGATCCGCGACGCATGTTCGCCTACACGCAGCGCGAGACGCTGGAGCTTCAACGCGATCCGATCCGCGCGACGCTGGCCATCGTCGGCAGCATAATCCTGATGTTTGTGATGGGTTATGGCATCAACACGGACGTCGAGAACCTGGCTTTTGCCGTCCTTGATCACGACGAAACAACGATTAGTCGCGATTACGCGCTGCAGATTTCCGGCTCCCGCTTCTTCACGGAGCAATCCCCCATCACAAGCTACGATGATCTCGACCAGCGCATGCGTAGTGGCGAGTTGAGCCTTGCGATCGAGATCCCACCGGGCTTCGGTCGCGACGTGGCGCGCGGCTCCAATGTTCAGATCGGTGCATGGATCGATGGATCCAATCCCTCTCGTGCAGAAACCGTCAGGGGCTACGTCCAGGCCATGCACGCGACCTGGCTGGCGCAGCGGGCCCGGGAGCTTTCCGGTGCCGGCGCCACAGCCGGGGCGTTTCAGATCGAAGTCCGGTTTCTCTACAACCCCGACGTCAAGAGCATCGTCGCGATGGCTCCCGCGGTGATCCCCATCCTGCTTCTGATGATCCCGGCGATCCTGGCCGCCTTGAGCGTCGTCCGCGAGAAAGAGCTCGGATCGATCATAAATTTCTATGTCACCCCCGTCACGCGGCTCGAATTCCTGCTTGGCAAGCAGATCCCTTACGTTGTGCTCGCCATGCTGAATTTCTTCCTGCTGACGGCCTTCGCCGTATTCATTTTCCGTGTTCCATTCACCGGGAGTTTCCCCGCCTTTACGGCGGGCGCGTGCCTCTACGTGATCATCTCGACGGCTATGGGGCTTTTGATCTCATCGTTCCTGAATAGCCAGATCGCCGCGATCTTCGCGACCGCATTGCTCACGATGATCCCTGCAACACAATTCTCCGGGCTGGTCGATTCCGTATCGTCGCTGCAGGGTGCCGGCGCCATTGTCGGCCGCATCTATCCAACGGCCCATTTCATCACGATTACGCGCGGCACCTTTTCCAAAGGACTTGGCTTCGAAGATCTTTCGGCGCCATTCGTTGCCTTGATCGTGACTGTTCCCATACTGGTTGGCCTTGGAACGATATTGCTGCGCAAACAGGCAAACTAGACATGCGTGTTTCCAACATCGTCCAGCTCGGCTTGAAGGAATTGCGGGGACTGTCGCGGGATCCTGCACTCCTGATCCTGATCGTCTATGCCTTCACGCTTTCGATCTATACATCGTCTCGGGCGCAGCCGGAGACGCTGAATCGGGCCGCACTTGCCGTTGTCGATGAGGACAATTCGCCGGTTTCCACGCGGATCATCACGGCGTTCAATCCGCCTTACTTTGCGATGCCCAAGCTCGTTTCCCAGGCCGACATGATGGCGCGCCTGGATGCCGGCCTCGACATCTTTGCCTTGAACATTCCGCCCAACTTCCAGCGCGATCTGCTGGCCGGAAGATCGCCGGCGATCCAGCTCAACGTGGACGCGACGCGGATGTCGCAGGCCTTCACCGGGAGCAGCTACATCCAATCCATCACGACCGGCGAGGTGACCGAGTTTCTGTCGCGTTATCGTTCGGGCGCCGCACCACAGATCGATCTTGCGCTACGAGCGCGCTTCAACCCGGAGCTCAACAAGACCTGGTTCGGCTCCATCAACAACATCATCTCCTCCATCACGATGCTGTCGATCATCCTGACCGGAGCGGCTCTGATCCGCGAGCGCGAACACGGTACAATCGAGCATCTGCTGGTCATGCCGGTGACGCCGTTCGAGATCATGGCCAGCAAGATCTGGTCAATGGGACTGGTCGTTCTCGTGGCCTCGGCCGTTGCCCTTATTCTCGTCGTGCAGGGTTTGCTGGCCGTCAGGATCGCGGGCTCGATTCCGCTGTTTCTATTCGGAACGGCGCTCTATCTGTTTGCAATGACGAGCCTTGGTGTCTTTCTGGCAACGGTCGGCGGCTCGATGCCGCAGTTCGGTCTGCTGATGATGCTGATTTTGATGCCGCTTCAGATGCTATCGGGGGCCACAACGCCGCGCGAGAGCATGCCGGAGATCATCCAGAACATCATGCTGGCCGCGCCGAACACCCACTTCGTCATACTTGCACAAGCCACATTGTTTCGCGGCGCCGGTCTTGGAGTCATCTGGCCCCAGATCGCCGCCCTCGTTGCGATCGGCGCGGCTCTGTTCAGTTTCTCTCTGTGGCGGTTCAGAAAATTTGTCCAATAGTGACCTTGTTTTTCGTGCGAGGACCATTGTCCGAAATGCTTCCCTAGAATGGCCCCTATTGGTTCACGCCGTTGCTGTGCGGCTGCTGGCAGACGCCGCCAAAGGTATCCGGCTCGCGTCTGTTGATCAGACACTGCGTAGATCCGGCGCGTCGTTGCGCAAGAGATTGCGAATATCAAGATCTTCCGAACGTGCACTTTAATCCTGACTGCGCATGCGCTCGGGCTCTCTGCGCGCCGGGTTCATCACGAGCGCCCGATCTCGTCTAAAGCGTTTTTTTACCTAGTCGCGCGAAATGATATATTTCATATATATCTTTTGCGCGACGATATGAGACATTTCTCGCGCACGCGCTGGGCCGAACTGGATTCCCGTTGGGCATAGCTTTGTGAAAAAGCATTGGATGCTGACGTTTGGAATATCCGGTGCTGTCTGTGCGGACGACCAAGATCCCTGTCCATGTTGGGAAAGCGAGAATGACGGCGATTGAGTGGAAGAGTATTTACGAGACCGGAATCGACACCATCGACAGCGATCATCGTACCTTGGTGGGAATGGTCAATGAGCTTGACGCCACCCTGACTACCGGTCGTTTGGCCGATGCGCCGGCGCTTTTGTCGCGGATGCGCGACTTCTTCAGCGAACATTGCCTCCGCGAAGAGGAGGCGATGCGGGCCGCCAGGTCGTCCTCGCTGGCCGCGCGCCAAGAAGAACACCGGCAGGCGAACGTCCGTCTGGCACAGTTGATCCGCTATGTCGAATCGGACACCACGGGTGAGGTGATCAAAGCGGTCGCCCACTATCTCGGCCGCTGGTTCGTCGATCATGTAATCGGCAAGGACCTGCACCTGGGAGCAAGGCCGATCGCCGCCGGGCATGGCGTCCTCGATGGCGTCGAGATTTTCCTTTCCCGCTTTACCCTGCGCACACGGATTTTCGTCGTCGCCCTGCTTCCCGTGCTGCTTGCCATGGGCGCTGCGGCCGCGCTCGCCCCCGGTCTGGTGTCCGCCTGGCCCGTGGTGGGGGCCATCCTGGCACTGGCGCTGGGACTTGCCGGTGTCATGACGCGCGGCGTGGCGAGACCGTTTTCCGCCCTCGCCGGCACCATCGCCGCGCTCGCCGATGGCACCAGGGACAACGACGTCTACGGGGTCGACCGAAGGGACGAAATCGGCGACGTGGGGCGGGCCGTCCTTGTCTTTCGCCGCGCCTTGCTCGCCAACGACGTCTTGCAGGCCGACCAGGCGGTCCAGGCGGTATTCCGCACGATGCAGACCAAGCATCGCGAGGACCTGGCCGAGAGCTTCAATGAGAAGATGTTGCAGTTCGTCGGCGTTCTTGCGTCGTCAGCGACCGAACTGGTCGGCACCGCCAACGAGATGACCCGGATTGCTGACGGAACGACCGGCCGGTCGGCAGCCGTTGCCGCATCCTCCGGGCAGACCAGCACCAATATCGGCGCGGTCGCCGCAGCGGTCGCGGAAATGACGGATTCGGTCGGCGAAGTCGGCCGGCAGGTGAACCAGGCAACGACCATCGCCTCCTCGGCGGTGGACGAGGCGAAGCGCACCGACGCGATCGTGAGCACTTTGGCCCAGGCCGTCGAGCGTATCGGCACGGTGGTCGCCATCATCGAGGAGATCGCCAGCCAGACCAATCTGCTGGCACTAAACGCCACCATCGAGGCCGCTCGGGCCGGCGAGGCCGGCAAAGGCTTCACCGTGGTCGCACAGGAAGTGAAGCACCTGGCCAATCAAACCGTTCGGGCGACGGGCGAAATCGGCGACCAGATCCGAACTATCCAGGAGGCGGCCGGCGCCGCGGTCCAGGCGCTGAGGGGCATTCACGGCACCATTCACGAAATCCATGAAATCGCCGGTGCCATTGCCAGTGCCGTCGAGCAGCAGGGACAGGCAAGCCAAGAGATCAGCCGCAACCTTCAGGAGGCCTCGCGCGGTGTGGGCGAAGTCAGCCGCGACATCTCCGACGTGTCCGTAGGCGCGACCCAAACCAGCCGCGCGGCATCGCAGGTTCTGCACGCGGCACACGACCTCTCGCAGCGCTCCGGGCAGATCCGCGGGGAACTGGAAGGCTTCCTGACGAAGATTCACGCGGCGTGAGACTCTGGCGGTAAGGACGCGCAAGGCGGAACTTGCAGAACTGCTCGGAAAATGCGGAGGAGCCGCCGCCTCTTCTTCATCCAAGGCATTGGACTGCGGCCGGCGGACGCCGCAAGAGTACCCTCCCGGCCTCGAAGGCTGGACAACGATGCCCGGCTCGCGTCTATTGATCGGACACTGCGCACCGGTACTTTGGTGGAGTGCCCTTGAGGGAAAGTCGCACAGCAGCCGTTGTGAGATCTGCGGCAGGGATCGTCGGGCGGCAAATGCAGTCGCTGTCTGGCGTCGGCCTGGTCCTGGGAGCCCTGTTTTTCGCAGCCGCGCTCACGCCGACGCTCGTGCCGCGAAGCTATCTGACCCAGGGTGCGCTCGCCGGGGCCTGCTTTGCCATCGGCTACGCCGGCGGAGTCCTCTGGCGCTGGCTGTGGCACTACCTCGAGCTGCCCGAGCCCTCACCGCGCATGCGATCCATCGCCAACACGCTGGTCGCGGCCGCCTGCCTTCTCGTGGTCATCGTATTTCTGTGGCGCGCGGCGGAATGGCAGAATTCAATCCGTGCCGCCATGAAAATGGAACCGGTCGAAACGGCCCATCCCCTCAAGGTCAGCGCGATCGCCCTGATCACGTTCTTCGCACTGCTGGCATTGGCGCGGCTGTTCAATCTTGTGCGCCATTTGCTGTCTGCGCCCATCCGGCGCTTCATTCCGCGAAAGATTGCCAATGCCATCGGTCTGCTCGTGGCAGCCGTGTTGTTCTGGTCGATCGCCAACAATTTTCTGATCAGCATGGCCTTTCAAGCGCTGGATTCCTCCTTCCGCGAATTTGACGCGCTGTTTGAGCCTGAGCGGCAGCAGCCTACTGCGCCCGGAAAAACCGGAAGCATGGCATCGCTGGTGCGATGGAAAGAACTCGGCCGGACCGGTCGCAGGTTCGTGGCGTCCGGGCCGACCGCTGCAGAGATCAGCGCCGTTTCGGGACGCCCGGCCCGGGAGCCCGTTCGGGTGTATGTGGGGCTGCGCGGCGCCGATACGGCGCGCGAGCGTGCAAGGCTGGCGCTGGACGAGCTCAAGAGCCAGGGCGGCTTTGAGCGTTCCGCTCTCATCGTGATTACGCCGACCGGCACCGGCTGGATCGACCCCGCAGCAATGGATTCGGTCGAATATCTGCTTGATGGCGACGTCGCCAGCGTCGCAATGCAGTATTCCTATCTCAACAGCCCGCTGTCGCTGCTGTTTCAGCCCGAATACGGCGCAGAGGCCGCTCAAGCCCTGTTCACGGAGATCTACGGCTATTGGACCACGTTGCCGAAGGACGCGCGCCCGAAACTATATCTGCACGGCCTGAGTCTCGGGGCCTTGAACTCAGCGAGATCGGCGGAACTGTTCGAGACGATCGGTGATCCCATTGCCGGAGCCCTGTGGAGCGGGCCACCATTCGCGAGCCGCATCTGGCGCTCGATCACCGAGAACCGCAACCAAGGGTCTCCGGCCTGGCTGCCGGAATTTCGTGACGGCCGCTTCGTGCGGTTCATGAACCAGAACGGACCAACCGTGCCCGCTGACGCGCCATGGGGAGCGATGCGCGTCGTCTATCTGCAATATGCGAGTGACGCGATCGTGCTCTTCGACTATCGGGATGCATTCCGGCGCCCAGCCTGGATGAATGCGCCGCGCGGTCCGGACGTTTCGCCGGACCTGCAATGGTATCCCGTCGTCACGATGCTCCAGATTGCGCTCGACATGGCCGTCGCGAACGGCACTCCGATGGGTTATGGCCACGTTTACGCGCCGGAGCATTATGTCGACGCCTGGGTTGCCGTGGCCGATGTCCACCACTGGTCCCCCGACGCGCTCGCCAGGCTCAAGGATCATCTTGGAAACGCCGCGCGGGCGGCAACCATCAAGCCCGATGACGAAAATCCCTACGAGGACCGGGGAGGATAAGGCCGACGCCGGCGCGCAAGCCGGAATTGCATTCGACCCCTTGTGCCAAGCCCTCTTTGCCTGCTCAGGTCGCCCGTGATCCGGCGTTGCGCGGCTTCAATGCGTGCGCCAGCCTTCGCTGCGGCTAGATGGAATAATCGCCCCAGACCACATGATGATCGGAAGCTTCGTCAGCCTTCTTCGTCACGGTGTCGAAGGGCACCCAGGTATGCGGATGGAATGAACCCCGGCGCTCGATCCCGGTGCCGGTCAGCTTCTGTCGCAATCCGGGTGACATGATCAGGTAGTCGATCTTGTTGGCGGCCGTCCCGGTGTCGAACGTTCCCGGCCGATCGGTCGGATAAGACGGGTGACTGCTGACATCGACGAATCCGTCCTCCCAAAGCGATGCAAACAATGGTGTGCTCGGTGTATCGTTGAGGTCTCCGGCGATCAACACCAGCGGCGTTACGGCCAGGCCCTCCTTGGCAATCTCATGGGCGCGAAATGCCTGAGCCTTGCGACGCTCCTGCATGGAGATTGAATTGCCGCCCCGCTTGGACTTGAAATGGTTCGGCAGGACGAGCACCTGGCTGCCGCCGGGCAGATCGATCAGGTACTCCGGGCAATCCCGCGAGAACGTGCGCTCGCCGTTCAGGTTGCGGTCGTCGACATGGCTTCTGATCGAGCGGATGGGGTGTCGGCTCATGATGCCGACGTCGATGCCGCGGTCATCATTGCCGTCGAGCACCATGACATGCGGATATTCCTTGTTGAACTTGGCGCCGAGCACCTGCTCGTTGAAGCGCAGCAGGGTGGGCCGGCTCTCGACCTCGATGCAGACCTGGATGTCCGCATTGACTTCGGCGATCACACGGCCGGTGTTGAACGTGGCCTCCCAGGTGACGTCGGTCGCAAGCAGGAAAAACCAGCCGGTCCAGTCGGCGCGCCCATTGGCTACCACGGTCACGACACCCGCATGCGACCGCGAATAGAGCTGCCCGCGCACCTTGTTCAGTTGCACCAGCGCATTCGACGGCGGATTGAGCGCACTGAAATGGTAGACCTGATCGAGCGCAATCAGCCGTGCCTTGTCAGACGCATCGTAAGCCGTCTTGCTGATGATGCGATTGAGCTCGGCATGATCGTCGATCGCATTCTGTCCGTTCGGAGCCTGATCGTGGTCCATCGCGAGCGGGCGGGTGAACAGGTTTTCAACATTGAACGTCGCAATGCGCAAGCTCATGCCGCCCCTCCTGGATCGATCTTTGTCAAATTGCCCGGCCGTTCCGGCCAGAGCTCGAAACGCCGGTCCCAGGCGTGCACCGCCAAGGACCGGCGACGATCCGAGGCTACTACGCGGATGTGTTTTGGATTGTGAACAACCTTACATTTTAGCGGCTGGAACCGGACGCGGCCCGGCGATGGGCAGGCCTACTTATGCTCCATCTGCCACGACCCGTCCCAGCCCGGCGGCGGATTCTTCGCGAGGTGATCGATGCGCGCGAGCAGCGCCAGCGACGGGCCGTCGCCGGGGGAAATCTCCAGCGCTGAATTGAACGCGGCCCTCGCCTCGGCCCAGCGCGCGGCGCGGTAGGCCGCGAGCGCCTCCGCATAGCGGGTGCGGAGCTGGCGCTGTTGCGGCGTCAATTCGCCGCCGCGCGACATGATCTCGAAGACCGTCTGCGACATGCTCTGGCCGACCACGGTCAGGCGGTCGATCTCGCGCAGCTCAAAGGCGGCGCCGAGCGCTGCCGCGGTGCCTTCCGCGATCAGGACCCGGGTGCCATACACCTTGTTCGCACTCTCCAGGCGCGAGGCGAGGTTCACCGCGTCGCCCATCACGGTAAAGCTCATCATGAATTCCGAGCCGATGCTGCCGGTGAGCACTTCGCCGGTGGCGATGCCGATTCGGATATCGCATTCGACGGGAATCGAGCGGATGCCGAGCAGCTCCGGCAGCTGCCTGCGCAGCGAAGGCACACGTTCGGCCATGTCGGCGGCCGCGGCGCACGCGAGGCGCGCCTGGTCGGCCTCATCGATGAAGGGCGGGCCCCAATAGGCCATGATGGCATCGCCGATATATTTGTCGATGATGCCACAGTGGCCGCGGATCGGTTCCGACATCGTCGACAGATAGCAATTGACGACCTTGACGAGCCCCTGCGGCGTCATGCCTTCGCTCATCACCGTAAAGCCCTTCATGTCGCAGAACAGGATGGTCATCACCCGCCGCTGGCCTTGCGTGAGTGCGACCTCGGGCCGGTCGAGCAGGCCTTCGACCACCTTGGGGTCGATGTAGCGACCGAAGGTTTCGCGGATGCGCTCGTTGCGGCGCAGCTGCTCGACCATGCGGTTGAAGGCGGCGGAGAGCTGGCCGATCTCGTCCTGCGTGGAGATGGCGATGGAGCTATCGAGCCGGCCGGCTTCGATCTCGCGCGTTCCCTGCAACAGCTGGCGCACCGGACGGGTGATGCCGCTGGCCACCAGCAGCGAGAAAACCCAGCCGACCGCGGCGGCGAGCGCGGTGACGATGGCCGAGACGATAATCGCCCGGCGCTGGTTGCCCATCACGGTCGCGGTGGCGGCAAACACCTGCGACAGCATATCGGCGCGGATCGCCTCGATCTTGCCGACGAACTGGTCGCGCAACTCATCGATTTGCGCGAGGGTGCTGCGGGCCTCCTCGAATTTTCCGGTCTCGAGCGCCTTCATGAGCCTGGCATCTTCGGCGGCGAGCTCGCGGCGCAGATCGGTGACGGCAATCTCGATTCGGGTCTCGATCCGCGCCAACGCGGCATTGTCTGACGGCGTTGATCGATCGTTGATGATTTCGTTGATCAGTCTTCGGGCGGCGGCGGTCTCGTTCTCGACCTCGCCGTCCTTGGCGAGGAATGTTTCCAGCCGCGTCTTGTAACCCTCCTCGTCCGGCGGCACCTGCATCCTGGCGATCACCATCCGCCGCAGGGCCAGCGCGCGCTCCAGCGAGCGAATATTGGCGCGCGCCAGATTGCCGTAGGCGGGGATATAGCGGTTGGTCAATTCGTCGAGGAGATGGCCGACCTGCGCCGACATGAACATCGACAGCGCAGAGGTGATCACCATCAGGATGATCAGGCCGAGCGCAACGCCAACGATCTTGCGACGGATCGACTGGCTGAACAGCGAAAAAGATTTCACGACCTCGCGGATCGACCGCGGCGACGCCGGCGAAGCGGAAACTGCCTGTTTCAATTGCAAGCCCTGCGCAACAAATCGAAGCGGCCAGCATTACGCCGTGCGCCGATTCCGATCAACGGCCGCGCCATGCCGATGCCGCGTAACGTCACGATGGCGGTTCACGCCGGTCAGTAGCAGATCTGGACCAGACGGCGGCGCCATCCCCACGGCGTTATGACGGTGCGGTACACAAAGGGACAGTCGCCGTAATAGCTGCCGTAATAATAGGGATAGCCGCCGTAGTCGTCGTACCAGGGAGAGCCCAGGCCATAACCGAGCCCGACGCCGAGGCCGACGAGGCCCACGCCGCGTCCCCAGCCGCGTCCGCGCCATCCTGCCCCACGCCAGCCCCAGCCGCCGCCACGCCAGCCGATACCTCCGGCGCGAATGCCGCCGATGCCGACGCCGCGGGCGATGCCTCCGCCGCGGAAGCCGCCGAACCCGCCACCGCGGAAGCCACCGCCACCACGGAATCCGCCGCCACCTGGGAAACCGCCTCTGGCCAGCGCGCCCGTCACCGACAACACGGCAATGACGGCTATAGCGAGAACGGCAACAATCATCTTGCGCAACATGGCTGCTTCTCCCTTCAATACACGGAGAGGGCACTGTCGCGGGCCTCAAGCCCGACCCGTTGAGCCTAGCCACTTTTTCGGGCCGCCGCCATCGGCAGCTTGTGCCGCCTTGCGTCAAAACCCAAAAAGCTGGCCTAGCGTAGCCCGAGTACGGAGCGGCGATATCCGCTGCTCCGGGCCTCCTGGCGGCACACGAAGCTGCCATTGAAGCCGCGGCCATAAAACTTTTGGCCTTTGGCGTAGTAGATGCCTTTGGCGAAATCGAGCCACACCACGGCGTCGGCGGGGCAATAGCGTTGCGCCTGCCCCTCGCTGCGAAACGGCGTCAGTGGAATCGCGCCGGCCGCACCCGCGCCAGCGAGCATGAGCAACACGACGAGCGAGCTTGTCACGCATGCAGGCGGGATGCGCATGGATGATCCGTGATCAGCAGAGCAACTTCTTCAGCTTGTTCACTGCGCTATCGGGCGTGGTGAGCACCGACCGGCCGGTCGCCTGCGCCACCAGTTCGGCTGCCGGCGCCATGCTGTATTGCGCGAGCGCGATGATGTCGCAATCGCGCAAATCCTTCGCAGCCTCCACCACCAGGCGGTCGTGACCGGCGCGGTCACCGCGGTCGAGCGCGGCCAGCGCGCCTTCGACGAGTCTCGGCACAAGCTCGATCGAGGTCGGAAATTCCGACGGCATCGAGGCCAGCGTCGGCGCAAAGGTGGAGAGCAAGCCGACGCGGCGGGCTTGCGCAGCGGCCTGCTCGATCATCGCCTCATTGGGCTTGAGCACCGGCATCGGCGCATGCGCTCGCGCCACCGCCTCGATGCAGGGGCCGAAGGCCGAGCAGGTGAAGAGGATCGCATCCGACCCGGTCGAACTGGCATAGCGCCCGAGATCGAGAAAGCGCGCGGTCATGGCATCGGAGAGGCCGCCGCCGCGCGCGAGATCCGCCGAAAGCGAATCGTCGAGCAGGTTCATCAGCCGCGCCTGCGGCCACAATCTTGCAAAGGAAGCCTCGATCGGCACGATCGAATGTTTCAGGGCGTGGACCAGGGTGATGCGCATGCCGCGCAGTGTCCCCGCCGGGCAAGCGGTGTCAACCCGCAAAGCCGCATGCGGCTTGTAATTTTGCCGGTCACCGCAAACAATGCCGGCGCCCCTGGCGCTGGAGTCCGGCCATGCTCACCGTCCACCATCTCGGCAGATCGCAATCCGAGCGGATCGTCTGGCTGTGCGAGGAGCTGGAAATCCCCTACATGCTGCAATGCTATGCGCGCGATTCCGTCACCTTGCTGGCGCCGCCGGACTACAAGGCGCTGCACGCGATCGGCACCGCGCCGGTGATCACCGATGGCGAGCTGGTGCTGGCGGAATCCGGAGCCATCGTCGAATACATCATCGCAAAATACGGCAAGGGGCGGCTCGCGCTCTCGCCCGATCATCCGGACTTCGCGGCATACCTCTACTGGTTCCACTTCGCCAATGGCACGCTGCAGGCCCAGATGGGCCGCAACATGATTTTGAACCGGCTCAATCTCGCCGACGACAATCCGGTGCTACAGGCGACCCGAGCGCGGGTCGGTCGCGCCTTCGACCTCGTCAATGCGCGGCTCGGCGAAGCGGAATATCTGGCGGGACACGAATTCACCTCGGCCGACATCATGATCGGCTTTTCGCTGACCACGATGCGGTATTTTCTGCCCTATAATATCGGCCACTGCGCGAACATCCTGCGCTATCTCGCCGCGATCGGAGAGCGCCCGGCCTACCGGCGCGCGATGCAAAAGGGCGATCCCGGGATGACGCTGTTGCTGACGTGAGCGCGATCAACTCGATGCGTTCTCGCCGCGCAATCCATTGGCCGCGCATGAGGCGGCGCGGGGTTTGCGCATCGTCGCGCCGGGGCGATGGAGCCTGCTCTTGAACCGATGCCCGACGACGATCAGATCGCCGCGTTCAGCAGAACTGTTCGGATCCGCGCCATGCGGCTCTGCATCCGACGGCAGATTGTCCTGCGTGACCGCTTCGAGCATAGCGAGAAAATCGCGCCCCTCGACCGTGATCTCCCAGCCCTCGTCATCGCGCAGCACGTGTCCGTTGCCGAAAATGTCGATCGAAGGCACGCGGGCGGCGAGCCGCCTGATCCGCGCGCTCCATTCGGAGCCGCTGGCAGTGAGGATCGCAATATCCCGGCGAAGCGAGGAAAGGCTCGCGCGACCGCTACTATGGCTCGCCAATACCTTTAAGATCGCAACCTGAATGCTCAAATGACGCTCCGGACCGCAGCGGTTCTTGTTTTTCTGTGCAGCCAGAAAAATGCGTTTGAGAATATCTTCCTGCCCGCGCGAGCGTCCAGCGCGCACGGCCGGTTATCCAAAGGGCTTTGTCAAATTCCGTCCGGCAAGTTGCGTCAGGCCGTCACCAGATTGGTGAAGCCGCCGTAGATCATGCGCTTGCCGTCGAAAGGCGCCTTGCTTGTATCCGTCATCGACTTCAGCCGCGGGTCGGCCATCACCTTGGCGTTGATCCGGTCGCGCGCGGCGCGCGACTTGTAGGTGATCCAGGCGAATACGACTGTTTCGTTCGGCTTCTTCTTCACGGCGCGCGGAAACGAGGTCCACTTGCCGACCTTGACGTCGTCGGCAACCCATTCGCGGTAATCGAGCGCGCCATGCTCACGCCAGACCTTGCCGCACCGCTTCGACAGCTTCTTGTAGGCGGCGATGTTCTTCCTGGGAACGGCGACGATGAAACCATCGACATAGGCCATGGGGAGGTTCCCTTCTATCGTCATTCCAGGGCGATACGACAGCATCATCTGGTGCTGGCGCACCATCCCGGAATGACGCGCGCTGTGCGCGCGTCATTTTTGGCAGCATGATGCCTGAGTGGCGGCCGGCTGGTACTGGTCACGTAGTCGCACCCAATCCATCGGATAAGGCAAACCCTCCTCGTGACGTCCGAGCGGGGTGAGGTCGAGATAGTGGTAGGCGGCGTTCATCATGTCGAGGCCGCGGGCATAGCAGGAATAGGTGTTGAAGATGTGGCCGGCCTCGTCGCGGTAGAACACGCTGATGCCGGGCGCATCCTCGATGCCGAAGCCGGAAGTGCTGAAATTGTAGCTGCTATGGCCAGCCTTGATCTGCTCGGGCGTGAACGACACCGCGAAATCGTAGTTGAATTCACCGCCTTCCGAGGAATACCAGTCGAAGGTCCAGCCCATCCGCTTCCTGAAGGCTTCGAGCTTCGCCAGCGGCGCGCGCGAGACTGCGACCAGCGTGGTGTCGCGCGCGGCAAGATGCGGAATCATCCGCTCGAACCCGTCGGCCCAGAACGAGCAGCTCTTGCAGCCGGCATCCCAGTCGGGCGCGAACATGAAGTGCTGCACGATGAGCTGCGGTCGCCCCTTGAAGAGATCGGCGAGGCCGGCCTTGCCGTGCGGGCCGTCGAACACATAGTCCTTGTCGACCTTCACCCACGGCAGCGCGCGGCGTTCCTCGGCAAGCCGGTCGCGGGCGTGCGTGAATTGCTTCTCGTTCGCCATATGCGCCTTGCGGGCCTCGATCCATTCCTCGCGTGAGACGATCCTGCGCGGTTGCATGGCTTGCTCCCGAAGTTCAGGTGAGGAGATTTTCCAGCTGCGCGAACAGCTCGTTCCAGCCCTTGGCGTGGTTGTCGCGCGCCGTCTCATCGAAGAACTGTTCATGCGTGAAGACCATCAGGGCGCCGTCGCCGTCGGGCTTGATCGATACCGTCACCAGCGACTCGCGCTCGGGCGTCGAATACCAGGCCCAACTGAACACCAGCCGCTCATGTGGCACCACTTCGCGGTAGATGCCGCCGACCTCGGAATGCTCACCGGATTCCATGTCGAAACTGATGCGGTAGCGTCCGCCGACGCGGACATCGAGATCGGCGCGGAGCGAGCCCGGTTTGGCCTTCGACGTGCCGAACCAGGCGATCAGCTTTTCCGGGTCGGTCCACGCGGCCCAGACTTTTTCCGGGCGCGCGCGGAAACGCCGCGTGAGGGTGAGGCTGGGACGCTCGGCAAGGGGCTTGGCGGCTGCGGTTTGGGCCATGGTTCTTCCTCCAGGAGGGCGGCAAGGCGGTCAAAACTCTCCGACCAGAAGCGCGCATAGCGAGTGAGCCAGTTCATCGCCTGCTCCATCGGCTGCGCGGTGAGGCGGCAGGCCACCGTGCGGCCTGTCTTTTCGCGCGCGATCAGGCCGGCATCCGACAGCACGTCAAGATGCTTCATGATCGCGGGCAGCGACATCGGGAACGGCTGCGCCAGCTCGCTCACGGAGAGGCTCTCCTTCTCGACCAGCCGCGCCAGCAGCGCGCGGCGGGTCGGATCGGAAAGAGCTGCAAAGGTGCGGTCCAGCGCCGTATCTTGATACTTAACCATGAAGTTTAGTATAAGCGCAAAGCGAAGCGAGTCAAGCGACTCGCTCCACATTTCAGTAAGGGTAGTAGCCGCGCGGGGCCCGCCGCTGCTGCTGGCCGAATGCCACCCGCGGATTGATGTTGCAGTAAAGCGCGCGGCCGGAGGCCGCCGCCATGCACGCCTCGTAGCTCGGATAGGAGCAGTCGCCGGGAATGCCGACGCCGCGGCCCTGCAGGCAGTAGGGATAATCAAAGGCCGCGGCCGGCGCCGAACCGGCCAGACTTACCGCGCCTGCCGCAAGCAAGGTCATGACAGCCAACACTGTTTTACGCATGGGCATTCTCCTGAATAGCCGCATCGCCCTGCCTTCAGATACGCCGTACCGCACGGACAGGTTCCGTGCGCCGGATCACAGTCAGTCGACCTTGAGGCCGGCGCCTTCGACCACCTTCCTCCATTTCTCGGTCTCTGCGACGATATCCTTGCCGAACTGCTCCGGCGTCTGGATCAGCGGTTCGCCGCCAAGCTCGGTCAGCCTGGCCTTGATTGCAGGCTCGGCAAGGATCGCATTCACCTCGGCGTTGAGCTTGGCGATGACTTCCTTCGGCGTGTTCTTCGGCGCGCCCATGCCGAACAACGCGCTCGCCTCATAGCCGGGCACGGTATCGGCAACCGTTGGCGTGTCGGGCAGTTGCGGCGAGCGCTGCGTCGTCGTCACCGCCAGCGCACGCAACGTGCCGGATTTGATGTGCTGAATCACGGACGGCATGTTGTCGAAGATCACCTGCACCTGGCCGCCGATCAAATCGGTCAGCGCGGGCGCTGCGCCGCGATAGGGCACATGTGTCATCTTGGCGCCGCTCATCGCCATGAACATCTCGCCGGACAGATGCACCGAGGTGCCGTTGCCGGACGAAGCCAGGTTCACCTTGCCGGGATTGGCCTTCACATAGGCGATGAACTCGGCAACGGTCTTCGCCGGCACGTCCTTGTTGACGGTCATCACGTTTGGCACGCGGTTGAACGAAGCCACCGGCGCGATGTCGCGCGGGAAGTTGAACTTCAGGTTCGCGTAGAGCGAGGTGTTGACGTAGTTCGCGGGGTTGACCAGCAGCAGCGTATAGCCGTCGGGTTCCGCATTGATGACGGCCTCGGTTGCGATGTTGTTCCCGGCACCCGGCTTGTTCTCGATCACGAAGGGTTGGCCGAGCCTTTCGTGCAAGCGCTGGCCGATCAGGCGCGCGATGATGTCGGTGGCGCCGCCGGCCGGATAGCCGACCACCCACTTCACCGGCCGGGTCGGATAATCCAGTGCCAGCGCGCTGCCGGTCGGGAAGGAGGCCGTGACGGCGAGCGCGATGAGGCCAAGGGCGGAACGGCGTGAAATCATAAAGGTTCTCCCTGCGGACCGGGTGCTGTGCCCGGCTCTTGTCTGTTGAAGTCGAAGCGGGGCGCGTTGTAACAAACAACGCCCGAGGCGGCCAGTGCGACAGGGAGGCCGAAAACCACGACCAAAGGATGAGCCATGTCCGTCAAAGTCAACGCGCTCGATCACCTCGTGATAAACGTCTCGGACGTGCAGCGTTCCGCAAAATGGTACGCAACCATTCTGGGCATGGAGATCAAGGTATTCGATCCCGGCCCCGGCAAGACGCCACGCACCTCGCTCGTATTCGGTAACCAGAAGATTAATGTGCGGCCGCGCGACGCCGACAAGGTGGACTGGTTCACCGCCGATCACGAGACCCCCGGCAGCGATGATCTCTGCTTCCTCACCTCGAGCACGCCGGATCAGGTGGTCGCCCATCTCAAGGCGAACGGCGTGGCCATCGAGGAAGGCCCGGTGGCCAAGCAAGGCGCCCGCGGCACGCTGCGCTCGGTCTATTGCCGCGATCCGGACGGGAGCCTCATTGAGATTTCATCGTATGAGGCGTGACGTCATTCCGGGTCTGGTGCATGCGCACCATCCCGGAATGACGGCGCCAAATTGCGCCATTTGCTCCCCGCACGATCCAGTGGCAGAAAGACTTTCGCCCAAGACAACAATCAGCGGCCCGAAGGCCGCGCGGGAGGAAGCATGGTCCATTCACGGCAAGCGCCGGGCGTCGTCACTCCCTTTGACGGGCTCGACGTACCCTGGCTGCTCAGGATGCGCGCCGAGACGCGGCGCGACCACCCTTTCCTGATCTGGGCGCCATTCGATGCACCGGCGCGAAAATGGTCTTACGGCGAATTCCATGAGCGCGTCGGCGCGCTCGCGGCAGGGCTGGCGAAGCGCGGCATCAGGCAGGGCGACTATGTCCTGATCCATCTCGACAATTGCATCGAGCTGCTGCTGGCGTGGTTTGCCTGTGTCGAGATCGGCGCTATCGCCGTCACCACCAACACGCGCTCGGCCGCGGCCGAGATGGAATATTTCGCCGGCCATTGCGGCGCGGTCGCCGCAATCACGCAGCCGGCTTATGCCGAGCTGGTGGCGGCGAACTGCAAGGGCCTGCGCTGGATGGCGGTGACCTCGCACGATGCGGGAGTGCGGCCTGCGCAGGCGCCACAGCGCGGCGACAATTTCGAGTCCCTGTTCGCGGACAGCACCGACCGGCCCCGCCGCGCCACCGATCCGCTTGCGCCCTGCAGCGTGCAATATACGTCGGGCACCACGTCGCGGCCGAAGGCGGTGTTGTGGACGCATGCCAACGCGCTGTGGGGCGCCAAGATCAACGCCGCGCATGAGGATCTGCACCAGGGCGACGTGCACCAGACTTACCTGCCGCTGTTCCACACCAATGCGCTGGCCTATTCCATGCTGGCGAGCCTGTGGGTCGGCGCGAGCTGCATCATCCAGCCGCGTTTTTCCGCGAGCCGCTTCTGGCCGGTCGCGCTGGAACACGGCGCGACCTGGACCTCGACCATTCCCTTCTGCATCAAGGCGCTGCTCGAGCACGAGATCCCCAAGCACCACAAGTTCCGGCTCTGGGGCACCGCGATCAACGAGCCGCCGGCCTTTGCCGCCTTCGGCGTCAAGATGATCGGCTGGTGGGGCATGACCGAAACCATCACCCACGGCATCGTCGGCGAGATCGACCAGCCCAACGTGCCCATGTCGGTCGGCCGCGCCGCGCCGGAATATGTCATCCGCATCACC
>DASWVJ010000164.1:0-4499 GCA_036406295.1 Bradyrhizobium sp. | reverse complement strand
AGTGCAAGCTTCATCGCCTGATGCCCCACGGCAGGCCGGCCTCGCGCCAGCGTTCGAGCCGGTCGCGCAGCGGCTGCAGGATTGCGTATTCGCTGACCAGCGCGAAGGTCACGACCACCACGATCAAGGCCATCACCCTTTCGATATCGAACAGCGAACGCGCCGTAGCCAGCTCACCCCCGATTCCGCCGGAATTGGACAGGAGCTCCGCCATGACAGTCACTTTCCAGGCCGTGCCCGCGGTCGTCGTCCAGGCCGGAAAGAGATAGGAGATCAGATGCGGCGCGGTGATGGTGCGAAAGCGCATCCAGGCGCCGGCGCCGAAACAACGGGCCATGGCGTCGAGCGCACGGTCGCGCGTCGCCACGCCTTCAAGCCCGCCGGCAAACGAGATGGGCACGGCCGCGGCGACCACGGTCATGACGGCGGTGCCCCCGCTCGATCCGAACCAGATCAACGCCAGCACGATCCACGCGATCGGCGGAACGCCGAGAATGACCGTAACCACCGGCCGCATCAGCCGCATGGCCGCGAAGGAATATCCCGCAATGGCGCCCGCCGCGGTGCCGATTCCGGCCGCGAGCAGAAATCCGGCAAGCGACCGCTGCGCTGTTTCGCCCGCAGCGACGGCAAAGGAAGGCTCGCGCATGATGACGGAAAGCGCCGTCAAGGTTTCGAGCGGCGACGGCAGGACGAAGGAGCCGTAGAATTCATGCCCCGCCTGCCAGGCGGCCGCCACGCAAAACAGGCCGGCTGCACCGGCCCAGGCCGACCAGACGTAGCGGCCTGACCAGCCGAGAAATGCCAATGAGTGTGCGAAGGGTCTCACAGCAGGTAAAATGCCGGGTCGGGCAGCTTGCCATTGATGATGCGCGGCTCATCCTCGGAAAGGATGGAGAAGAACGACTCCAGCTCCGGACGAACCGATGACGCCGTCAAAACCGCGAGGTTGCTGTAGGGAATCGCCTCCGCGATGATCGGGCTCATCGCGCCGAGCTCGAGCGCGGAGGGAAGCGACGCGCGCAGGGGATGATCCACGACGAAGCCGACAGCCGCCTGCAGCGCATTCTGAATCGTCGTCAGTCCGTCGCGCCCGATCCTGTCGGCAAGGGCGCGCGTAACCGCGAGCCCGGCCTGCGGGATGAAGCTGCTGCCGCCGACCGCCTCCGCCCATTCCTTCTGGCAGTCGATCGCGCGCGTCAGATGTTTCAGACTGAGCTTCGCCCGCAGAATCGCGGCGGTGGCCGAGGGCTCGGCCAGGAGCGCGACGTCGACGCGGCCGGAGAGCAGCATCTGCATCGCTTCCGGCGGCGTGCCGGCATAGTCGCACTGCAGATCCTTGCCGGGCTTGAGGCCTGCCTTGACGAGCAGGCGCCGCAGGATGAAATCCGGCGTGTCATTGCGGAATGGCACCGCGATCTTCTTGCCGGCGAGATCGGCGACCCGCGAGATGCCGTCGCCTGCAACTCCGTAAAGGAGCCCTCGTGTCATGATGTTGAGCAGGTGAACGCCAAGCCCGCGGTTATAGAGATTCGCCGCGACATTGCTGGGGACGATGACCGCCTGCATCGCGCCGGAGCTGAGGCCAGCGCGCATTTCGTCCGGCGTGCGCCAGGTTTTGAAAGCGGCTGCGGGCGCGATGGCCTGCATTGCCCCGCTTGCGATGGCCTGGGCGAGCACGATCGAAGGCGCCGCCGGCGGGCCCCAGAACGTCAACGGCTCGGCTGCGGAGGCAACGTAGGGCGAAGCAATCGCCGCCGCGCCGGCGGACAGGACAAAAGCGCGGCGGGTCAGCATTGCGCTGGAGCTGTTGACATCCATCGGCACGTGGTTCTTTCGCTCAGAATGTTGCCTTGACCCCGGCATAGAAGCCGCGGCCGTCACCGGGCAGGAACGCCGCCTGGTCGGGACGCGCCTGATCGACGATCAAGGTCGACGACGCATAGACCTTGTTGAACAGGTTGGTGATCTCGCCGAACACGCGGAAATTCTTGTCGAGCCTGTATTCCGTCCGGAGGTCGACGACCGCATAGGGGTCGGCATAGAGCGTATTCATGTTGTCGACGGGAACGCTGGCCGGGCTCCAGCGCACCGCGCCCTGCATCATCCACGCCGGCGTCGCCTGATATTGCAGCAGGGCATAGATGAGATGCGGCGGCGCTCCGGCAAGACGATTGTTGCCGCGTACGGGATCATTGACGAAGCGGAAGTCCTGATAGGTGTAGGCGAGGCGCGCCGACCATTGCTCGGCGAGCTTGACGCCTGCGCCGAGCTCGACGCCGAAATGGGTGGTGCGACCGGCAGTGATCGCGCCGATCGAGGCGCCGGTAGCATCACGCAGGCTGAGGAGTTCGTTGTCGAGCCAGGAGAAATAAGTGACGGCATCCCAGGAGACGCGCTCGGCGCGTCCGCGCCAGCCGCCTTCGATCGTCGTCGCCGTCTGAGCCTTCAGATCTGGAGTGGTGAAGGCCGGGGCCGCCAGAGCAGGGTTGGCGGGGTTAGGCCGCCCGGCGCTGGAGTTCGGCGTGCCGTTAACGGTTGCAAGCAGGTCGTCATGGCTCGGCGGCTCGAAGCTCCGGCTGCCGGCGACGAAGAAGGTCTGCATCTTGTCGGGGCGATAGGACAGCGCGACGCTTGGGCTCCAGCCGTCATAGGTGCGCGCATAACTGGTGTCCTGGGTAGGCACCGCGCCGTTCGGCAGCAGCATGGACGGATTGGCTGGATTGTAGGCGATGGTCGGCCGCGTCGCGAGTTTGTAGAGATCGTCGTTATCGCGCGTCGCATGCGCATAGGCGATTGCCGGCGACAAGGTCACGTTCTGCCAGACCGGCAGGTTAAGGCCGGCAAAGGTCGACAACGTGGAAGCGTTCAGCTCGGTGCGGCCAAACTGTGCGCCGGTCAGGCCGCCCTGGTTGAGGAAAAAGCCGCGATCGGCCGAGCCAATGGTATATTGCGCGGTGGTCTCGAACAACGGCAGCGCGGCTGCCGCGGGGTTGTAGGCATAGCGCATCAATCCGGTCAGGTCGCCGCCCTGCGTTGTGCGTACGCCGGACGAGATCGGGAAACGGAACATGTCGTCCGTGTAGGTATATCCGGCAGCAAAGTCGAACAGATGCGCATCGAAGGTCGCCGTCGTACGCGAGCCGACCAGAAACTGGCTCGCCTCGCGGCGAGGCTTGTCTCGTACCACATTGGGTCCTGGATTGATCGCGCCGCCCGGCACCGCCGTCGGGCCCGTTGAGACCTGCCGCGGATCGGCGTACATCGCCGCCTTGGTGAGCGGTCCGGCGACGTCGAAACCGAGATCCGTATAGCCCATAAAGAAGCGCGTCTTCACGTTTTCGGAGATCGCAACGCCGACATTGCCGCTTACGCTGACACGATCGGAGTTGTTGTAAGTGCGGAAGCCGTCGCGGTGGTTCGCGTCGAACTGGATGATGCCGTCGACATTGTCTTTGTGAAAACCGGCCTGTCCGGTGCCGCCGATCTGACCGAAGCTGCCGCCGCTCAACGTCATCTGCACGCCGGGCTGGCTGGTTCCCGTCGGCGAAACAAAGTTGATCGCTCCGCCGAGCACGGTCGCGCCCAGCCGGTTGGCCGTATAGCCGCGATAGACCTCGATGGATTCCGCCAAGCGCGGATTGGCAAAGCCCACGATGTAGGATCCGTCCGCGCGGTTGATCGGAAGCCCGTTCTGCAGCATCAGCACGCCGCGTTCGACCGGATTCTGCTGCAGGCCGGAACCTCGAATCTGGATGCGCGGCTGGTCGTTGCCGCCGAAGAAATCCTGCACCACGACGCCCGGCACGCTGCTCAGCGCTTTGGACACGGTGAGATTGGCGCTGTCGGGAATTTCCTGCTGCGTGACAAGCGCGACGCCCCCAGGCAGCGCATCAAAGCGTTCGCGCACGGTGGCGGCCGGCTCCGGCCCGCTCGCCGGCACTGTCGCCGATGATGCCGATACACGAGCTGGCGCCGACCGTGCCGATGCGCGGGCGGGCGCCGATCGTGCCGCTGCACGAGCTGGCGCCGCTTGCGGCTGGCGTGGCGCTTCGACCACGATCGGATCGAGCTCGACCGCCGCTCCGGGCGTTGCCGATTGCGCAAAACATGTGCCGATAGCGGAGGACAACATCAATGCTGCGGTCGCTCCACGCAGGCAGCCTGCCGTAACGATACCCGGCCTGCTCCCTGCAACAATTTCCACTTTCTCGATGCCCGCGCGCGCCACCATTTCATTCCCCCTAGGCGTTACGTCTCATTCTTTGGAATCGTTCCAATCGCCGCGTCTGTTCGCAGCGGTCGTCGGATCTTGATCTGCATGACAAGTCGCCGATTGCGATCGTCGGCAAGATATTGACCGGTCGGTGCGCGCTATTTGATGCCGCGCAAACAACTGCTCCGCCACGACCTTACTTGGAGAGATTCCAGATTTGTCTGCGTCATCTGATCGAAACGATCGATCAGGCTTTTGCGTCCCCAGCGTTCTACAAAGTCTG
>DASWVJ010000163.1:0-12495 GCA_036406295.1 Bradyrhizobium sp. | reverse complement strand
CGAACTCGACCTGCTGTTCAAGGCGTCGGCCGACGTCGACTATACGCTGCTCGATTGCGGCGCCAATTACGGCTACTGGTCGGTGCTGGTCTCGAGCAAGCCTTACGGCTCGCACAAGGCGATCGCGATCGAGCCGTCGTCAGCCAATTTCGTCCAGCTCGCCAACAACGCTGACATCAACAACGGCCGCTTTGAGGTCATGAAGTGCGCGATCGGCGCTGCGCGCGGCACCGCCCGGCTCTCCGGCACCAAGCATGAGGCCTTCAGCATCGCGGGAAGCCAGGACGACGGCGAGGAAGTGCCCGTCATCGCGCTCGACAACCTGCTTGACGACGGCAAGGTCCTTACCGGCGCCAAATTGCTGATCAAGCTCGACGTCGAGGGCGTCGAGATCGAGGCGATCAAGGGTGGCGCGCGGCTCCTGAAAGAGGACAGCGTCCTGCTTTGCGAGGAGCACGGCAACGATCCCAAGCATACCGTCTCGCGCTTTATTCTGGAACAAACTCCACTGAAGCTGATCGTCTATGATCCGCGCAGCAATCGCATGGAAACCGTGACCGAGCTGTCGATCCTCGACCGCATCAAGGTTTCCACCCATGTCGGCTACAACGTGTTCGGCACCGCAAGTGCGTTCTGGCAGGACCGCATCAGCGCGCTGAACGCCCGTTTGCAATGAAAGACTGAACGATGTCCGTCCGCCGCCTCGCCCCGAAGGAAGTGCAGCCCGCGAGCTTTACGTTCACGGACGAGAATCTCGCCTGGGCCAGGCGCGAGATCGCCAAGTATCCGCCGGGCCGGCAGGCTTCGGCCGTGATCGCGATCTTGTGGCGCGTGCAGGAGCAGCATGAGGGCTGGGTCTCGGAGGCCGCGATCCGCGCCGTCGCCGATTTGCTCGAAATGCCCTACATCCGCGTGCTGGAAGTGGCGACCTTTTACACCATGTTCCAGCTCGCTCCCGTGGGCAAGAAGGCGCATGTTCAGGTTTGCGGCACCACCCCGTGCCGGCTGCGCGGTGCGGGCGATATCATCGAGGTCTGCAAGAGCCGCATCCATCACGAACCCTTCCATTTGTCGAAGGACGGCAATTTCAGCTGGGAAGAGGTCGAGTGCCTGGGTGCCTGCGTGAATGCGCCGATGGTGCTGATCTGGAAGGATACTTACGAGGACCTGACCAAGGAAAGCTTCGGCAAGGTGCTGGACGGTTTTGCCTCGGGCAATCCGCCAAAACCCGGCCCGCAGATCGACCGGCAGCTCTCGGCGCCGGTGGGTGGGCCGACCACGCTGAAGGAAGTGACATGAAGCGCGCACGTGCGGTTGCAGTGAATCGGATGGCGGAGGTCGGTACGATGAAGAACTTGCGCTACATCGCCCTGCATGCGGTGGCGGCTGCGGCATTCATCTTCCTGCTGCAGCGCTACGGCCTCAACGCCACGCTGGAATCGAGCCTGTTGTGGGCGCTGACCTTCGGCGGATGCGCCGCTGGCCTCGCTTACTCCCAGGTCAACCGTTGATGTTCGGAAAGCTCTAGGCATGCTCGACGACAAGGACCGCATCTTCAAGAACCTCTACGGCCTCCACGATTGGGGGCTCGAGGGCGCGCGGCGCCGCGGCGCCTGGGATGGCACCAAAGCGATCATCGACAAGGGCCGCGACTGGATCATCAACGAGATGAAAGCCTCCGGCCTGCGCGGCCGTGGCGGCGCCGGATTCCCGACCGGCCTGAAATGGTCGTTCATGCCCAAGGAATCGACTGACGGGCGGCCAAGCTATCTCGTCGTCAACGCCGACGAGTCCGAGCCCGGCACCTGCAAGGACCGCGAGATCATGCGGCACGATCCGCATCTGCTGGTCGAGGGCTGCCTGCTCGCGAGCTTCGCGATGGGCGCGCACACCTGCTACATCTATGTGCGCGGCGAGTTCATCCGCGAGCGCGAGCGCCTGCAGGCGGCGATCGATCAGGCCTATGAGGCCAAACTGATCGGCAAGGACAATGTCAACGGCTGGCCGTTTGATCTCTATGTCGCGCACGGCGCCGGCGCCTATATCTGCGGCGAGGAGACCGCGCTGCTCGAAAGCCTCGAGGGCAAGAAGGGCCAGCCGAGGCTGAAGCCGCCATTTCCGGCCAATGTCGGCCTCTACGGCTGTCCGACCACCGTCAACAATGTCGAGTCGATTGCGGTAGCGCCCGACATTCTCCGGCGTGGCGCGGCGTGGTTCGCCTCGATCGGCCGGCCGAACAACGTCGGCACGAAGCTGTTCTGCGTCTCCGGCCATGTCGAGCGGCCCTGCAACGTCGAGGAGGCGATGGGGCTGCCGTTCCGCGAGCTGATCGAGCGGCATTGCGGCGGCATCCGCGGCGGCTGGGATAACCTCAAGGCCGTCATCCCCGGCGGCTCGTCGGTGCGCATGGTGCCGGCCGAGCAGATCATCGACACGCCGATGGATTTCGACAGCCTGAGCAAGCTGCGCTCGGGCCTTGGCACCGCGGCGGTGATCGTGATGGACAAGTCCACCGACCTGATCCGGGCGATCGCGCGCATCTCCTATTTCTACAAGCATGAGAGCTGCGGCCAGTGCACGCCCTGCCGCGAGGGCACCGGCTGGATGTGGCGTGTACTGACCCGCATGGCCGAGGGCCGCGCCCACAAGCGCGAGATCGACATGCTGCTGGAAGTCACCAAGCAGGTCGAGGGCCACACCATCTGCGCGCTCGGCGATGCTGCGGCCTGGCCGATCCAGGGCCTGATCGCGCATTTCCGTCACGAGATCGAGGAGCGGATCGCCCAGTACAGCCACAAGGCCGATATCGACGATGCAGGCGTGCGCGATCCCGTGAACATGGTCGCGGCGGAGTAGCAAGAATGACCAAACTCATCATCGATGGCAAAGAGATCGACGTCCCGCCGGAGTACACGCTGCTGCAGGCGTGCGAGGCGGCGGGCGCGGAAATCCCGCGCTTCTGCTACCATGAGCGGCTGTCGATCGCCGGCAATTGCCGCATGTGCCTCGTCGAGGTGAAGGGCGGCCCGAAGCCGGTCGCAAGCTGCGCCTGGGGCGTGCGCGACTGCCGTCCCGGTCCCAAGGGCGAGCCGCCGGAAATCTCCACCCGCTCGCCGATGGTGAAGAAGGCGCGCGAAGGCGTGATGGAATTCTTGCTCATCAACCATCCGCTCGATTGCCCGATCTGCGACCAGGGCGGAGAGTGCGACCTGCAAGACCAGGCTATGGGCTATGGCGTCGACACCAGCCGCTTCGCCGAGAACAAGCGCGCGGTCGAGGACAAGTACCTCGGCGCGCTGGTCAAGACCTCGATGACCCGCTGCATTCAGTGCACGCGCTGCATCCGCTTCGCCGCCGAAGTCTGCGGCACGCCGGAAATGGGCGCGACCGGCCGCGGCGAGGACATGGAGATCACGACCTATCTGGAGCAGGCGCTGACCTCCGAGATGCAGGGCAATCTGGCGGACATCTGCCCGGTCGGCGCGCTGACCTCGAAGCCCTATGCGTTCGCGGCGCGTCCGTGGGAACTCGGCAAGACGCAGTCGGTGGACGTCATGGACGGCATCGGCTCGGCGATCCGGGTCGATACCCGCGGCCGCGAGGTGATGCGCATCCTGCCGCGCATCAACGAAGCCGTGAACGAGGAGTGGATCTCCGACAAGACCCGTCACATCGTCGACGGCCTGCGCACGCAACGGCTGGACCGGCCCTATATCCGCGAAAACGGCAAGCTTCGTCCGGCTTCCTGGCAAGAAGCTTTCGCGGCCATCTCCGCCAAGGCCGGCCACCTCCACGGCGCGCGTATCGGCGCGATTGCCGGCGATCTTGCGGCGGTCGAGGAAATGTTCGCCCTGAAGGAACTGCTGGCAAAGTTCGGCTCCGCCAACCTCGCGGTGCAGGGCGGTGAAGCCTTTGATCCCAAGGCCGGACGAGGCTCCTACATCTTCAATCCCACCATCGCAGGGATCGAGCAGGCCGATGCGCTCCTGATCGTCGGCTCCAACCCGCGCCGCGAGGGCACGTTGCTCAACGCGCGCATCCGCAAGCGCTGGCGCACCGGTCAGCTCAAGGTCGGCGTGATCGGCCCGAAGGCGGATCTGACGTACGATTACGACCATATTGGCGCGGGCACGGACTCGCTGAACGATCTCGTTGCCGGCAAGCATTCCTTCGCCGAGGTGCTGAAGAACGCCAAGCATCCGATCGTGCTGGTCGGCGCAGCGGGGCTCACGCGTTCGGACGGTGCGGCAGTGCTGTCGCTGGCCGCCAAGCTTGCGCTGGATATCGGCGCGATCAAGGACGGCTGGAACGGCTTTGGCGTGCTGCACGACACGGCGTCTCGCGTCGGCGCGCTCGACATTGGCTTTGCGCCGGGCGGTGGCCTCTCGATCGCGCAGATGGCGACTTTCGGCACGCTCGACCTGCTGTTCCTGCTCGGCGCGGATGAGACCAAGGTGGCTGACGGCACGTTCGTGGTGTACATTGGCACCCACGGCGACCGCGGCGCGCATCGCGCCGACGTCATCCTGCCGGGCGCGGCCTATACCGAAAAATCCGGTATCTACGTCAACACCGAGGGCAGGGTGCAGATGGCCAACCGCGCCGCGTTCCCGCCGGGCGAGGCGCGTGAGGATTGGGCAATCATCCGCGCGCTGTCGGACGTGGTGGGCAAGAAGCTGCCCTATGACTCCCTGGCGCAGTTGCGGCAGGCGATCTCCAGGGTGACGCCGCACCTGGCGCGGCTCGAGCAGATCGAGCCCGGCAAGGCCGGCGACGTGAAGGCGCTGGCCGGCAAGGGCGGCAAAGTCGACAAGGCGGCGTTCAAGCCTGCCATCGAGGACTTCTATATGACCAACCCGATCGCGCGGGCGTCGGCGGTGATGGCGGAATGTTCCCGCCTTGCCTCCGCCCGGACGCTGACCGCAGCGGAGTGAGCGTGCGCTGATGGCTGATTTCCTCGCAAGCGACCTCTGGACCGGCTTCCTCTGGCCACTCATCATCATGGTGGCGCAGAGCGTGTTGCTGCTCGTCGTGCTCTTGGTCGCGATCGCCTACATCCTGCTCGCCGACCGCAAGATCTGGGCGGCCGTGCAGATCCGCCGTGGCCCCAACGTGGTCGGCCCGTGGGGCTTGCTGCAATCCTTTGCGGACTTGCTGAAGTTCGTGCTGAAGGAGCCGATCATCCCATCCGGCGCCAACAAGGGTGTCTTCCTGCTGGCGCCGCTGGTGTCCTGTGTCCTGGCGCTTGCCGCCTGGGCCGTGATCCCGGTGAATCTCGGCTGGGTGATCTCCGACATCAATGTCGGGATCCTCTACATTTTCGCGATCTCGTCGCTGTCGATCTACGGCATCATCATGGCCGGCTGGTCGTCGAACTCGAAATATCCGTTCCTTGCCGCGCTCCGATCGGCGGCGCAGATGGTGTCCTACGAAGTCTCGATCGGCTTTGTGATCATCACCGTGCTGTTGTGCGCCGGTTCGCTGAATCTCTCGGCCGTGGTGGAAGCCCAGAACGCGCGGGGGCTCGCCAGCCTGATCGGCCTGCCACAGCTTACCATCCTGAACTGGTATGTCTGGCCGCTGTTCCCGATGTTCGTGGTGTTCTACGTCTCGTCCTTGGCGGAGACCAACCGTCCGCCCTTCGACCTCGTGGAGGCCGAATCCGAGCTGGTCGCGGGTTTCATGGTCGAATATGGCTCGACGCCGTATCTGCTGTTCATGCTCGGCGAGTATGTCGCCATCACCACCATGTGCGCGCTGGCGACGATCCTGTTCCTCGGCGGCTGGCTGCCGCCGGTCGCGCTGCCTCCGTTCACCTGGATCCCCGGCGTGATCTGGTTCTCGCTGAAGCTCTTCTTCATGTTCTTCCTGATCGCGATGGCGAAGGCGATCGTGCCGCGCTATCGCTACGATCAACTGATGCGGCTCGGCTGGAAGGTGTTCCTGCCGTTGTCGCTGGCAATGGTGGTGATTGTGGCCGGTGTGCTGCAATTCGCCGGCATTGCGCCGAAGTGAGGTTGCTATGGGTGTCAACATCAACGCTACGGCCCGCTCGCTTCTGCTCTCCGAATTCGCATCGGCGTTCTTCCTCGCCATGCGGTATTTCTTCAAGCCGAAGCCGACGCTGAACTATCCCTTCGAGAAGGGCGCGATCTCGCCGCGCTTTCGCGGCGAGCATGCGCTGCGCCGCTATCCCAACGGCGAGGAGCGCTGCATCGCCTGCAAGCTCTGCGAGGCGATCTGCCCGGCGCAGGCGATTACGATCGAGGCGGGTCCGCGCCGCAACGACGGCACGCGGCGCACCGTCCGCTACGACATCGACATGGTGAAATGCATCTATTGCGGGTTTTGCCAGGAGGCCTGCCCGGTGGATGCCATCGTCGAGGGACCGAATTTCGAATTCTCCACCGAGACGCGCGAGGAACTCTACTATGACAAGGCCAAGCTGCTCGCCAATGGCGACCGCTGGGAGCGCGAGATCGCCAAGGCGATCGACCTCGATGCGCCTTATCGGTGAGGTGAGGGCATGATCTTTCCGGACACTCCAGTGTCACTCCGGGGCGCGCGTAGCGCGAAGCCGGAATCGCGCGCCATCATCTCCAGATTCCGGGTTCGCAGACTTCGTCCGCGACGCGGAATGACGGGAGTCGCTCGATGATCTTTCCCGCGCTGTTCTTTTATCTCTTTGCGGGCGTCTGCGTGGCGTCGGCCGTCATGGTGATTGTCTCGCGCAATCCCGTGCATTCCGTGCTGTTTTTGATCCTCGCCTTCGTCAACGCGTCGGGCCTGTTCGTGCTGATGGGCGCGGAATTCCTGGCGATGATCCTGGTCGTGGTTTATGTCGGCGCGGTCGCGGTGCTGTTCTTGTTCGTGATCATGATGCTGGACGTCGATTTCGAGGAGCTGCGCGAAGGCTTCATCGAATACCTGCCGGTCGGCCTGGTGATCGGCGGGATATTCCTGTTCGAGCTGCTGCTGGTCGCCGGCTCCTGGCTGATTCAGCCCGGCGTGCCGAAGGCAATCACGGCCGCGATCCCGACCAATGTCAGCAACACCGAGGCCCTCGGCCTCGTGCTCTACACGAAGTACATCCATTACTTCCAGCTGGCGGGCATTGTGCTGCTGGTAGCCATGATCGGCGCCATCGTGCTGACGCTGCGCCACAAGGCGGCCGTCAAGCGGCAGGACATCAACGTACAGAACGCGCGCACGCCCGAGCTTGCCATGAGCGTGCGCAAGGTGGCTTCCGGCCAGGGCCTGCAGGACGCGGATGCGGCGGAGTGGGTGAAATGACCATCGGGCTCGGACATTATCTCTCGGTCGCCGCGGTCCTGTTCACGCTGGGGATTCTTGGCATCTTCCTCAACCGCAAGAACATCATCGTCATCCTGATGTCGATCGAGCTGATCCTGCTCGCCGTCAACATCAACCTGGTGGCGTTCTCGACCTTCCTCGGCGACATCGTCGGACAGGTCTTTGCGCTCCTGGTACTGACGGTTGCCGCCGCGGAAGCCGCGATTGGGCTGGCGGTGCTGGTGGTCTATTTCCGCAACCGTGGCTCGATCGCGGTTGAAGACGTCAATCTGATGAAGGGTTAGGGCGGGGGCATGTATCAGGCAATCGTCTTCCTGCCGCTGCTCGGCGCCATCCTGGCGGGGCTGATCTCGATCTATGGCGCGCATGCGCGCAACCCCAGCGGCGATACCGTCGACCATCACGATGATCACGGTCACGCCCATGCGTCGGTCGCCCATGACGACCATGGCCACGACGATCATGGCCATGACGACCATCACGTCTCGGAGCCGCCGGCGCAGGGCTCGCGCGCAGCCGAGCTGATCACTACCGGCCTGCTGTTCGTTTCCGCGGCCTTGTCGTGGTTCGCGCTGGTCGATGTCGGCTTCCTCAAGCACGACGCCCACATCTCGCTGCGGCCCTGGATCAATTCCGGCGACCTGCAGGTCGCCTGGGCGCTGCGCGTGGACACGCTGACCGCGGTCATGCTGGTCGTCGTCAATACCGTTTCCTCGCTCGTGCACCTCTATTCCATCGGCTACATGGACGAGGATCCGCACCGGCCGCGTTTCTTCGCCTACCTCTCGCTGTTCACTTTCGCGATGCTGATGCTGGTGACCGCGGACAACCTGGTGCAGCTGTTCTTCGGCTGGGAAGGCGTGGGTCTGGCGAGCTATCTGCTGATCGGCTTCTGGTACCAGAAGCCCTCCGCCTATGCGGCGGCGATCAAGGCCTTCGTCGTCAACCGCGTCGGCGATTTCGGCTTCGCACTTGGCATCTTCGCCGTGTTCATGCTGGTAGGCTCGACCGATTTCGATACCATCTTCCATGCCGCGCCCGGGCTTACCGGCAAGACCATCAACTTCCTGGGCTGGCACGTCGACGCGCTGACGCTGACCTGCGTGCTGCTGTTCATGGGCGCGATGGGCAAGTCCGCGCAGTTCCTGCTGCACACGTGGTTGCCGGACGCCATGGAAGGCCCGACCCCGGTCTCGGCGCTGATCCATGCCGCGACCATGGTGACCGCCGGCGTGTTCATGGTGGCGCGGCTGTCGCCGCTGTTCGAGCTCGCGCCGAACGCGCAGGCGGTCGTGATGTTCTTCGGCGCTACCACGGCATTCTTCGCCGCCACCATTGGTCTCGTGCAGAACGACATCAAGCGCATCGTCGCCTACTCGACCTGTTCGCAGCTTGGCTACATGTTCGTGGCAATGGGGGCGGGCGCCTATTCGGTGGGCATGTTCCACCTGTTCACCCACGCCTTCTTCAAGGCGCTGCTGTTCCTCGGCTCCGGCTCGGTGATCTACGCGATGCACCACGAGCAGGATATCCGCAACATGGGCGGCCTGAAGGATCGCATTCCCTACACCTATTTCGTGATGCTGGTCGGCACGCTGGCATTGACCGGTTTCCCGCTGACCGCCGGCTACTTCTCCAAGGACGCGATCATCGAGTCCGCCTACGTCTCGCACAATCCATTCGCCTACTACGCCTTCCTGATGACGGTAATCGCGGCGGGCCTGACCTCGTTCTATTCCTGGCGTCTGGTCTTCAAGACTTTCCATGGCGAGCCGCATGACCAGGAACACTATGAGGCGGCGCATGAGAGCCCGATCTGGATGCTGGTGCCGATCGGCGTTCTCGCGGTCGGCTCGATCCTGGCCGGCTTCCCGTTCAAGGAGCTGTTCGCAGGCCACGCCGTGGAAGACTTCTTCCGCGAGTCCCTGAAGATGAATCCGCACATCATCGATGAGATGCACCACATCTCCCCGGTGATCGCGTTCCTGCCGACGGTGATGATGGTCGGAGGCTTCCTGGTGTCGTGGCTGTTCTATATCCGCCGGCCGTATCTGCCGGTGGAGCTCGCGAGCCAGCAGCCGTTGCTCTATCAGTTCCTGCTCAACAAGTGGTACTTCGATGAGCTCTACGATCTCATCTTCACCCGTCCGGCGAAGTGGATCGGCTATCAGCTCTGGAAGAAGGGCGACGGCTTCATCATCGACGGCTTCGGCCCCGATGGCGTTTCCGCCCGCGTGCTCGACGTCACCCGCAACGTCGTGAAAATCCAGACCGGCTATCTCTATCACTACGCCTTCGCGATGCTGATCGGCGTCGCGGGTCTGATCACCTGGTTCATGTTCGGCTTGGGAGGCCAGTAATGACAACCTGGCCAATCCTTTCCCTCGTCACCTTCCTGCCGGTCGTCGGCGCGCTGCTCATCTATGCCATCCGCGGCGATGATGCGGCGGCGCAGCGCAATGCGCGCTGGATCGCGCTGTGGACCACGCTCGTCACCTTCGCGATTTCGCTGATCCTGGTCTGGCGTTTCGATGCCTCCAGCGCCGACTTCCAGTTCGTCGAGAAGGCGTCGTGGCTTGCCACAGGGATCACCTACCACATGGGCGTGGACGGCATTTCGCTGCCCTTCGTGATCCTGACCACCGCCCTGATGCCATTCTGCATCATCGCGAGCTGGAAGGCGATCACGAGCCGGGTGCGCGAATACATGATGGCGTTCCTGATCCTGGAAACGCTGATGGTCGGCACGTTCTCGGCGCTCGATCTCGTGCTGTTCTACCTGTTCTTCGAAGGCGGCCTGATTCCGATGTTCCTGATCATCGGCGTCTGGGGCGGTCCGCGCCGGGTCTATGCGTCCTTCAAGTTTTTCCTCTACACGTTCCTCGGCTCGGTGCTGATGCTGCTCGCCATCATGGCGCTGTACTGGAATGCCGGCACCACCGACATTCCGACATTGATGCACACCGCGGTGCCGCCCGGGCTGCAGAAGTGGGCATGGCTCGCCTTCTTTGCCTCCTTCGCGGTGAAGATGCCGATGTGGCCCGTGCATACCTGGTTGCCCGACGCTCACGTCGAGGCGCCCACGGCAGGGTCGGTCATCCTGGCGGCGATCTTGCTGAAAATGGGCGGCTACGGCTTCCTGCGCTTCTCGCTGCCGATGTTCCCGCTGGCCTCGCACGATTTTGCGCCGCTGATCTTCACGCTCTCGGTGATCGCCATTGTCTACACTTCGCTGGTCGCCCTGATGCAGGAGGACATGAAGAAGCTGATCGCGTACTCGTCGGTTGCCCATATGGGCTTCGTCACCATGGGCATCTTCGCCGGCACCATGCAGGGCGTCGCCGGCGGTGTGTTCCAGATGATCTCGCACGGCATCGTGTCGGGTGCGCTGTTCCTTTGCGTCGGCATCGTTTACGACCGCATGCACACCCGCGAGATCGCGGCCTATGGCGGCCTCGTCAACCGCATGCCGCTCTACGCCTTCGTGTTCATGGTATTCACCATGGCCAATGTCGGTCTGCCCGGCACCTCCGGCTTTGTCGGCGAGTTCATGACGCTGCTTGGCACGTTCAAGGTCTCGATCCCGACGGCGTTCTTCGCGACGTTCGGCGTCATCCTGTCGGCCTGCTACGCGCTGTGGCTGTATCGCAAGATCATCTTCGGGGCGCTGACAAAGCCGTCGCTCGCCAGCATCAAGGATATGACCTTCCGCGAGGGCCTGACCCTGTTCCCGCTGGTGGCGCTGACCATCCTGTTCGGCGTCTATCCGAAGCCGGTGCTCGACATGTCGGCGGTTTCGGTCCAGCAACTCGTCAACAACTACAACACTGCAGTGACTGCCGTGAAGGCAGCCGCGCTGCTGCAATGACCGCGGCAGCCCAAGGATACGCGCCATGAATTTCCAGAGTGCAGGTTATCAGTTGTTGCCGGTGCTGCCGGAGCTGGTGCTCGCCACCGGCGCGATGGCGCTGCTGATGCTCGGGGCCTATCGGGGCGAGGGCACGACGCGGACCGTCACTTCGCTATCGATCGTGCTGCTGATCGTCACCGGTTTCCTGGTGCTGATGCTGCCGGCCGGCAAGCTCACGACTTTCGGCGGCAGCTTCATCGTCGATGATTTTGCCCGCTTCCTGAAGATCCTTGCGCTGATCGGCTCGGCGGTGACGCTGATCCTGTCTGCCGAATACGTATCCAGTCCGTCGGGACGCACCTTCGAATATTCGATTCTGGTGGTGCTCTCCACGCTCGGCATGATGGTGCTGATCTCGGCCGGCGACCTCATCATGCTCTATCTCGGGCTCGAGCTGATGAGCCTTGCGCTCTATGTGGTCGCTGCCTCCAACCGCGACAACGCCAAGTCCACCGAGGCTGGCCTCAAGTACTTTGTGCTGGGCGCGCTGTCTTCCGGCATGCTGCTCTATGGCAGCTCGCTGATCTATGGTTACACCGGCACGGTCGCCTTTGCCGGCATCGCGGCTGCGGCCAAGACCGCCAGCGCCGGCCTCGTGTTCGGCATCGTGTTCCTGCTCGCCGGCCTCTGCTTCAAGATTTCCGCCGTGCCGTTCCACATGTGGACGCCCGACGTCTATGAGGGCGCGCCGACCCCGGTCACGGCGTTCTTTGCTTCCGCCCCGAAGGTCGCGGCCATGGCCGTGTTCACCCGCGTGGCGTTGACCGCCTTCCCCGGCATCGTGCCGCAGTGGCAGCAGATCGTCGTGTTCGTCGCCATCGCCTCGATGGCGCTCGGCTCCTTTGCTGCGATCGCGCAGAAGAACATCAAGCGCCTGATGGCCTATTCCTCGATCGGTCACATGGGTTACGCGCTGGTCGGCCTTGCTGCCGGCTCAATGGCGGGCGTTCGCGGCGTGCTGCTCTACATGCTCATCTACATGGTCATGACGCTCGGCACCTTCGCCTGCATCCTGGCGATGCGGCGCAAAGAAGGCGAAAACGTCGAGAACATCGACGATCTCGCCGGCCTGTCGCAGACGAACCCCTTCATGGCGACCGTACTAACAGTCCTGATGTTCTCGCTCGCCGGCATTCCGCCGATGGCAGGCTTCTTCGGGAAGTACTTCGTCTTCATGGCGGCGATCGAAGCGCAGCTCTATGCACTCGCCATCATCGGCGTGCTCGCATCCGTTGTCGGGGCCTACTATTACCTGCGCGTCATCAAGGTGA
>DASWVJ010000162.1:0-3929 GCA_036406295.1 Bradyrhizobium sp. | reverse complement strand
TGCGCGGCGTGTCGCTGACGGCCGAGCCCGGCAAGGTAACCTGCGTGCTCGGCCGCAACGGCGTCGGCAAGACCTCGCTGCTGCGCGCCCTGGTCGGGCAGTATCCGATCTCGTCGGGCGGCATCACCTTCGACGGCGAGGACATCAACCCGCTGAAATCCTATGAGCGCGCACGTCGCGGCATCGGCTTTGTGCCGCAGGGACGCGAGATCTTTCCGCTGCTGACGGTGGAGGAGAATCTGAAGACCGGCTTCGGGCCGCTGAAGCGCGAGCAGCGCAACATTCCCGACGACGTGTTCTCGCTGTTTCCGGTGCTGGAGAGCATGCTCGGTCGCCGCGGCGGCGACCTCTCGGGCGGCCAGCAGCAGCAGCTCGCCATCGGACGCGCGTTGGTGATGCGGCCGAAACTCTTGCTGCTCGACGAGCCGACCGAAGGCATCCAGCCCTCGATCATCAAGGACATCGGCCGCGCCATCTCTTATCTGCGCAACCTCGGCAACATCGCCATCGTGCTGGTCGAACAATATCTCGACTTTGCCTGCGAGCTCGGCGACAATTTCGCGGTCATGGACCGTGGCGCGGTGAAGTATTCCTGCGATCGCCAGAACCTCGATCCAGGCGAAATCAGCCGCCAGATGGCCCTGTGACAATGATAATCTGGCGCGGCCGCACGCGGCCGCCAGCCGAGGGATGGATGCGGACGGAGACGCGCGAAGCTTCTGCGATTTTTGCGGCCAACCGCGCGCAAGGCGCTGTGCGCTTCGACGTGCGCTGTCAGGATGGCATCACCAGGCGCGGACGCCTGCACGAATCGGGCTCCTGGCGCGTGCGCTTTCCTTCGCCCGAGGACGATGGGCTCTCGGCGGTGCTCGTCAATACCGCGGGCGGCGTCGCCGGCGGCGACCGCTTCGACATTGCGATATCGGCGGGCGAGGGGGCTGGCCTCACGCTGACGACGGCAGCGGCCGAAAAGGTCTATCGCGCGCCGGATGCCGCCGCGCAGCTCGACATATCGCTCAAGGCCGCAAGCGGCGCGCGTCTTGCCTGGTTGCCGCAGGAGACCATCCTGTTCAACGGCGCAAAAATATCGCGGCGGATCGACATCGACATGGCGGAGGATGCCTCGCTTCTGCTCTGCGAAATCGTCGTATTCGGCCGCGCCGCCATGGGCGAGCGCATGGAGAGGGGCGAGTTTGTCGACCGCTGGCGCCTGCGCCGCGGCGGCAAGCTGGTATTTGCGGAGACGGTCCGCCTCGATGGCGACATCGGCGCGAAGCTGGAGAGGCCAGCGATCGCAAAGGGCGGTGTTGCCATTGCTACCGCGCTGATCGTGCCCGGGGACGAAGCCGTCGTGGAGCGCATCCGGCAGGCCGCGGATTGCTTTGGCGGCGAAGTCGGCATCTCCGCCTGGAATGGCTTTGCAATGGCGCGCTTCTGTGCCCAGGATGCGGCCCGGCTGCGCGCCGACGTGATGACGGTGCTCGGCCGTGCGTCGCCTTCGCCGCTGCCCCGCCTGTGGCTGAACTAATTCTCAACCGACGAGTGGCTCCGCATGAATCTTTCCCCGCGCGAAAAGGACAAGCTTCTGATCTCGATGGCCGCGATGGTGGCGCGCCGCCGGCTCGAGCGCGGCGTCAGGCTCAACCATCCGGAAGCCGTCGCCATCATCTCCGACTTCATCGTCGAGGGTGCCCGCGACGGCCGCACCGTGGCGGACCTGATGCAGGCCGGCGCCCAGGTCCTGACGCGCGACCAGGTGATGCCCGGCATTCCCGAGATGATCCACGACATCCAGGTCGAGGCGACGTTTCCGGACGGCACGAAGCTCGTCACAGTGCATGAGCCGATAAGATAATTCATGTCATTCCGGGGCGGCCGCGAAGCGGACGAACCCGGAATCCCGAAGTTGTTTCACGAGATTCCGGGTTCACGCTTCGCGTGCCCCGGAATGACGGAGAGAGAAAGATGATCCCCGGCGAACTCTTCATCAAGGACGGTGAGATCGAGCTCAATGCCGGCCGCAAGACCGTGACGCTCACGGTGGCCAACACCGGCGACCGCCCGATCCAGGTGGGCTCGCACTACCATTTCTTCGAAACCAACCCTGCGCTGAAATTCGACCGCAAGAAGGCCCGCGGCATGCGCCTCGACATCGCCGCCGGCACCGCCGTCCGCTTCGAGCCCGGCCAGACCCGCGACGTCCAGCTCGTCGCGCTCGCCGGCAAACGCACCATCTACGGCTTCCGCGGCGACGTGATGGGCAAGCTGTGAGTTGCGAAGGCGTGCTGTGACAGGAACGAACAGGGCAACGGCAAGGTTGAGGCAACAATGGAGGTCGCCATGCTGCAGCCGGTCCGCCTTGTCTCCAAGGCCGCCGAGTTCGCCGCGCGCCGCCACAACGGAAAGGCGCGCAAGGCGCGCCCGGACGAGCCCTACATCAATCACCTCGCCGAGGTCGCGAGCATTCTCGCCGAGGTCACCGACGGTGCCGATGCGGAGCTGGTCGCGGCCGGCTGGCTGCACGACACCGTCGAGGATGAACTTGCCACGCTCGTCGAGCTCAGGACGGAATTCGGCGATCGTGTCGCCGTGCTGGTGGATGAGGTGACCGACGATATGTCGCTTCCTCAAGCGCAACGCCGGCAAAGGCAGATCGAGGACGCCCCGCACAAATCGCCGGGCGCCAAATTGATCAAGATCGCCGACAAGATCAGCAATATCCGCGCGCGCATCCATACCGACCCAAGCCCGGAGCAGCGCAACGATCTCGCTGCCTACACGATATGGGCCGAGAATGTAGTTGCCGGATGCTGCGGCGTTAATTCGAAGCTTGATGTCAAATTTGACGAAGCTGTCCGAGCCACGAAGAGCGTGCTCTGATCGCAGGGAATAGAGGGGCCGACATGTCCGTGAAGATCAAGCGTTCCGTCTATGCCGACATGTTCGGCCCCACCACCGGTGACAAGGTGCGGCTCGCCGACACCGATCTCATCATCGAGGTAGAGAAGGATTTCACCACCTACGGCGAGGAGGTGAAATTCGGCGGCGGCAAGGTGATCCGCGACGGCATGGGCCAGTCCCAGGCCACGAACAAGCAGGGCGCAGTCGACACCGTGATCACCAACGCGCTGATCGTCGATCACTGGGGCATCGTGAAGGCCGACGTCGCCATCAAGGAAGGCATGATCAGTGCGATCGGCAAGGCCGGCAATCCCGACATCCAGCCAAATGTGACCATCGTGATAGGCCCAGGCACCGACGTGATCGCAGGCGAGGGCAAGATCCTCACCGCCGGCGGCTTCGACAGCCACATCCACTTCATCTGCCCACAGCAGATCGAGCACGCGTTGATGAGCGGCGTCACCTCGATGCTCGGCGGCGGCACCGGTCCCTCGCATGGCACCTTTGCTACCACCTGCACGCCCGGCCCCTGGCACGTCGCGCGGATGATCCAGTCGTTTGACGCCTTTCCGGTCAATCTCGGCATCTCCGGCAAGGGCAACGCCGCGCGGCCCGCCGCGCTGGTCGAGATGATCAAGGCCGGCGCCTGCGCGCTGAAGCTGCACGAAGACTGGGGCACCACGCCCGCCGCGATCGACAATTGCCTGGCGGTGGCCGACGATCACGACGTGCAGGTGATGCTACATTCGGATACGCTCAACGAATCCGGCTTCGTCGAGGACACGATGAAGGCGTTCAAGGGTCGCACTATCCATGCCTTCCACACCGAAGGCGCCGGCGGCGGCCACGCGCCGGATATCATCAAGATCGCTGGCCTGAAGAACGTGCTGCCGTCGTCTACCAATCCGACGCGTCCGTTCACCCGCAACACCATCGACGAGCATCTCGACATGCTGATGGTGTGCCATCATCTCGATCCCTCGATCGCGGAGGATCTCGCCTTCGCCGAGAGCCGTATCCGGAAAGAG
>DASWVJ010000161.1:0-11941 GCA_036406295.1 Bradyrhizobium sp. | reverse complement strand
AAGGCTGAAGTAAAGGCTGAAGTAAAGGCTGAAGTAAAGGCTGAAGCCAAGTCCGAAGCAAGGCCTGAGCCCGCCCCCGACGCGCCTGTCGCGAAGGAAGCAAAGCCCGCCAGGGAGAAGGCCGCGCCGAAGAAGTCGATGGCCGACGAGGGCGCCTCTGAAGGCGACCGCATCGCCAACCAGTCGATCCGCGTCAACGTGGATACGCTGGAGCACCTGATGACCATGGTCTCCGAGCTGGTCCTGACCCGCAACCAGCTGCTGGAGATCTCAAGGCGCAACGAGGACACCGAGTTCAAGGTGCCGCTGCAGCGCCTCTCCAACGTCACCGCCGAGCTGCAGGAAGGCGTCATGAAGACGCGGATGCAGCCGATCGGCAATGCCTGGCAGAAGCTGCCGCGCATCGTCCGCGACCTCTCCGGCGAACTCGGCAAGCAGATCGAACTGGAGATGCACGGCGCCGACACCGAGCTCGACCGCCAGGTGCTCGACCTGATCAAGGATCCGTTGACGCACATGGTGCGCAACTCCGCCGACCACGGCCTGGAGACGCCCGCCGAGCGCTTGGCCTCCGGCAAGGGCGAGCAGGGCACCATTCGCCTGTCCGCCTATCACGAGGGCGGCCATATCATCATCTGCATCGCGGATAACGGCAGGGGCCTGAACACCGAGCGGATCAAGGTCAAGGCTTTGACCAACGGCCTCGTCACCGAGGCCGAACTGGAGAAGATGACGGAAGCGCAGATCCACAAGTTCATCTTCGCGCCGGGCTTCTCCACCGCCGCGCAAGTGACCTCGGTCTCTGGCCGCGGGGTGGGCATGGACGTGGTGCGCACCAATATCGACCAGATCGGCGGCACCATCGACATCAAGTCGGTTGCCGGCGAAGGCTGCGCGGTCACCATCAAGATCCCGCTGACCCTGGCCATCGTCTCCGCCCTGATCGTCGAAGCCGGCGGCGACCGCTTTGCGATTCCCCAGCTCTCGGTCGTGGAACTGGTGCGGGCCCGGGCCAACTCCGAACACCGCATCGAGCGCATCAAGGACACCGCGGTCTTGCGGCTGCGCAACAAGCTGTTGCCGCTGATCCACCTGAAGAAACTCTTGAAGATCGACGACGGCTCCACCTCCGATCCCGAGAACGGCTTTATCGTGGTGACCCAGGTCGGCAGCCAGACCTTCGGCATCGTGGTCGACGGCGTCTTCCATACCGAGGAAATCGTCGTCAAGCCGATGTCCACCAAGCTGCGCCACATCGACATGTTCTCCGGCAACACCATTTTGGGCGATGGCGCCGTCATCATGATCATCGACCCCAATGGTATCGCCAAGGCGTTGGGCGCCGCCGGCAATGCTTCCCACGACATGGCGGAAGAGAGCGCCGCTTCCCATGCCTCGTCCGGCGAGCAACTGACCTCGCTGCTGGTCTTCCGCGCCGGCACCAGCCAGCCCAAGGCGGTCCCGCTCGGCCTCGTCACGCGCCTTGAGGAGATCGCCACCGACAAGATCGAGCTGTCCAACGGCCGCCACATGGTGCAGTACCGCGACCAGCTGATGCCCCTGGTGCAGATGGCGGGCGTTGCGGTCCAGACCTCCGGCGCCCAGCCCATCCTGGTGTTCGCCGACGACGGCCGCTCCATGGGCCTCGTCGTCGACGAGATCATCGACATCGTCGAAGAGCGCCTCAACATCGAGGTGACGGGCTCGCAGGACGGCATTTTGGGCTCGGCCGTGATCAAGGGGCAAGCCACCGAGGTGATCGACGTCGGCCACTTCCTGCCCATGGCCTTTGCCGACTGGTTCTCTCGCAAGGAGATGCGGCCGTCCTCGAATGCCCAGTCGGTGCTCTTGGTCGACGATAGTGCCTTCTTCCGCAACATGCTGGCCCCGGTGCTCAAAGCCGCCGGCTACAAGGTGCGCACCGCGCCGAACGCGCAGGAGGGGCTTGCCGCACTCCGCTCGGGACAGGCCTTCGACGTCGTGCTGACCGACATCGAGATGCCCGAGATGAACGGCTTTGAGTTCGCGGAAATCATCCGCGGCGACCACCATCTCGGCCAGATGCCGATCATCGCGCTGTCGGCGATGGTCTCGCCGGCGGCCATCGAGCGCGGCCGACAGGCCGGCTTCCATGACTATGTCGCCAAGTTCGACCGGCCCGGCCTGATCGCGGCGCTGAAGGAGCAGACCGCCGAAGTGAATCGGGCGGCCTAACGGGAACGAGATAGAGCAGAGCAAATGACCAGCAAGAACGAGACCATCGAGGGGACCGTGGCCGAATACGTCACCGCCGTGATCGGGGGCCAGCTGTTCGGCTTGCCGATCTCGCGGGTGCAGGATGTGTTCATGCCGGAGCGGCTGACCCGGGTTCCCTTATCGTCGCAGGAGATCGCGGGCGTGCTCAATTTGCGCGGCCGCATCGTCACCGTGGTCGACATGCGTGCGCGCTTGGGGCTGCCGCGGGCCGACGAGGGCAAGCCGCCGATGGCGGTCGGCGTCGACCTGCGCGGGGAGTCCTATGGCCTGTTGATCGACACCATCGGCGAGGTGCTGCGCCTGCCTGAGGCGAGCCGCGAGGAAAACCCCGTCAACCTCGACCCGCGGATGGCGAAGCTCGCCGGCGGCGTCCACCGCCTCGACGGCCAGCTCATGGTCGTCCTCGACGTCGATCGCGTCCTCGAACTCGCGCCGGAAATGAAAGCGGCATAAGCCGAACGGCAAGCCGCAAGACGTAAGAGTGAATTGGGAACGTCCCGTCAGGGAACTGGAAGAAGCAAGGGGCCGAAGATGAGAACATGCCTGGTCGTTGATGATTCAAGCGTCATCCGCAAGGTCGCGCGCCGGATTCTGGAAGGCCTCGATTTCCAGATCGTCGAGGCAGAGGACGGCGAGAAGGCGCTGGAAGCCTGCAAGCGCGCGCTGCCGGATGCGGTGCTGCTCGACTGGAACATGCCGGTCATGGATGGCTACGAATTCCTCGGCAATCTGCGCCGCATGCCCGGTGGCGATCAGCCGAAAGTGGTGTTCTGCACCACCGAGAACGACGTCGCTCATATTGCCCGGGCGCTGCATGCCGGCGCCAACGAATACATCATGAAGCCGTTCGACAAGGAGATTGTGACCGCCAAGTTCCAGGAAGTTGGACTGATCTGAATTGCGTTCGATCCCGGCGGTCTCGCGGCCTTCGGCATCTTGTTTCTATTGTGTGCCGCTAGTGCCTGCCTTGGTGGAGTAAATGAGTACTGCGTTGATGAGTTCAGCGACCCATGGTGCGATCCGGCAAGAGCCGATCCGCGTCATGGTGGTCGACGATTCCGTCGTGATCCGTGGCATGATCTCGCGCTGGATCGATGCCGAGCCCGACATGAAGGTCGCCGCATCGCTGCGCACTGGCCTCGACGCCGTCAACCAGATCGAGCGGATCAATCCGGATGTCGCCGTGCTCGATATTGAAATGCCCGAGCTCGACGGCATTTCGGCGCTGCCAAGACTGCTCGCCAAGAAGCGCGATCTCATCATCATCATGGCTTCGACGCTGACCCGCCGCAACGCGGAGATCAGCTTCAAGGCTTTGTCGCTCGGCGCCTCCGACTACATCCCCAAGCCCGAAAGCACGCGCGAGGCCGCCGCGGCCGATATCTTCCATCACGACCTGATCCAGAAGATCCGCCATCTCGGCGCCAAGGTTCGCCGCACCCGCGCGGCCAGCCCGCCGCTGGCGCCGGCGCTGGAGCGGTCGCAGCCGGCGACGAAGCCCGCGCCCGCTGCGCCGGCAGCACCGCTGGTGCGGCGCCAGTTCGGCCCGACCGCGCCGCGCGCGCTGGTAATCGGCTCCTCGACCGGCGGTCCGCAAGCACTGATGTCGCTGGTGACCGAGATCGGTGCGGTGATCGACCGCTACCCGGTGCTCATCACCCAGCACATGCCGCCGACTTTCACCACGATTCTCGCCGAGCACCTTGCGCGTTCCAGCCGCAGGCCCGCCGCGGAGGCCGTGGACGGCGAGATCGTCAAGCCGGGCCGCATCTATCTCGCGCCGGGCGGCCGTCACATGAAGGTAGTGCGCCACCACGCCGATGTGGTGATCGCGCTCGATGACGGCCCGCCGGTGAATTTCTGCAAGCCCGCGGTCGATCCGCTATTCGCTTCCGCGGTCGACATCTGGCAAGGCTCGACGCTCGCCGTAATTCTCACCGGCATGGGCTCCGACGGCATGCGCGGCGGCAAGGACATCGTCGCTGCCGGCGGCAACGTGATCGCACAGGACGAAGCCACCTCGGTGGTATGGGGCATGCCGGGTGCGGCGGCCCATGCCGGCATCTGCGCCGCGGTGCTGCCGCTCAACCAGATCGGACCGAAGCTCGTTCAGTTGTTCTCCGGAGCTCGTCCGTGACGCCTTCAGATTATGAGTATCTGCGCAGGCTTCTGAAAGAGCGCTCCGGCCTCGACCTGTCCGCCGACAAGCAATATCTGGTCGAAAGCCGCCTGATGCCGCTGGCGCGCAAGGAGGGCCTGCCCGGAATTGCCGAACTGGTACAGAAGATGAAGGGCAGTGCGGAAGCGCTGGTTGTGGAAGTGGTGGAAGCGATGACCACCAATGAGACCTTTTTCTTCCGCGACAAGATTCCGTTCGATCATCTGAAGGAAGTGGTGTTGCCGGCGCTGATCCGGGCCCGCGCTGCGCGGCGCGCCATCCGAATCTGGTGCGCGGCGTCTTCCACCGGGCAGGAGCCCTATTCGATCGCGATGATCCTGAAGGAAACGCCGGGGCTGTCGGGCTGGCGCACCGAAATCGTCGCCACCGACCTGTCGCAGGCGGTGCTGGAGAAGTCGAAGGCCGGCGTGTTCAGCCAGTTCGAGGTGCAGCGCGGGCTGCCGATCCAGATGCTGGTGAAGTATTTCAAGCAGAACGGCGACATCTGGCAGCTCAACCCCGACATTCGCGCCATGGTGCAGCACAGGCAGCTCAATTTGCTGCACGACTGTTCGCATCTCGGCACCTTCGACGTGATCTTCTGCCGCAACGTGATGATTTACTTCGACCAGGACACCAAGGCTGCGATCTTCGAACGGATGTCGCGGATGATCGAGTCCGACGGCGTGCTGGTGCTGGGTGCCGCCGAATCCGTGGTCGGGATCACCGACACTTTCAAGCCCTATCCGGACCGTCGCGGCATGTACTGCGTGAACACCGTGCGTGCCGCGCCGCGCCATGCGGTGGGCTTATCGGCAAGCCCGCTGAAGCTGGTCGCCGCCGCGCACTAGCTTTATTTGCGCATGATCTGATTCGGAAAACCGGTTTCCCTTTGCGCTGACCGCGGCCCTGCGGGTCCGGACCATGCTTACAGGATCGCGTGCGGGAGAAACCGCGACGTGTTGCCCGTGATTGGATTCTCGTCCTCGCGCACCGACAGGCCGCACGGCGTGTGATCGACCAGCCAGCTGCCGATGACGGCATACTGCCCGGAAAAATTCGGCAGCGGCGCCAGGGCCTGCCGGATGAATCCTTCCGCGCCGTAGGGGCCCTGCTGCTCGACCAATGTCGAGCCCGCGCTCACCAGCGTGACATTGGCGCCCTCGCGCGAAAACAGCGGCTTGCGCACAAAGGACGTGCCGAGCGTGGCTGCTTTCGGATCGTCCTCGAAATAGGCCGGCAGCAGGTTCGGATGCCGGGGGAACATCTCCCACAGCAACGGCAGCAGGCCCTTGTTGGAGAGGATCGCCTTCCAGGGCGGCTCGATCCAGCGCGTCGGCGCTTTCGCGATCTCCGCGCCGAACTCGTCGTGGAACATCCATTCCCAGGGATAGAGCTTGAAGGCGAGTTCGATCGGACGGTTGTCGAGATCGACGAAGCGATGGTTCCCGGCAAGTCCGATATCCTCGATATCGAGCAGCGTGGTCGAAAGTCCGGCCTGCCGGGCGGTGTCTTCGAGATAGGCCAGCGTGCCGCGATCTTCCGTGCTCTCCATCATGCCGGCAAGGTGCAGGTGGCGCGCGCCGCCGAGTTTCTTCCAGGCCTCGATCAGCCGCTCATGAATCGAATTGTACTGGTCGGCGCGCTTCGGGATGATGGCGCGCTCGATCGCCTGTCCAAGCCAGGTCCACTGGAATACGGCGGATTCGAAGATCGAGGTCGGCGTGTCCGCGTTGTACTCCAGCAGCTTTACCGGATTTTTTCCGTCGAAGCAGAGATCGAGCCGGCCATAGAGGCTGAGCTGATCGTCGTGCCAGCTGTCCGATATCAGCGGCCAATAGGCTTGCGGGATTTTCAGGCGCTGCAGATATTGCTCGTTCTCGACCGCCTTGCCGACAAGTTCGAGGCACATCGCGTCGATTTCGCCGGTCGGCGCCTCGATCCGGCGCTCAATCTCGTCCAGCGTGAATGCGTAATAGGCGCGCTCGTCCCAATAGCGTTCGCCGTCGATCGTGTGGAAGTCGAACCCTGCACGCTCGGCAGTGGCGCGCCAGTCGTCGCGCTCGGGGCAGATGATGCGTCGCATCGCGGTCCTAAAGCGTGATGACTTTTCTTTGAGGGGACATCTTAGCTACCGAATGAGAAGTGTGACGAGAAGCTTTGAGCAAAGGCGCCAAAGCCTCCGCGCTTGACCCCGCCGGAGCTGGCGTCGGTGCTGGTGGTTGCCGCTGTCGAGCCGGATGATCCGCCGGAAGAGTAGCCGTAACGTCCGCTCGAGCCATGGCTGCTGGAAGACGAGCCGCGCGGCGGACATTCCGACGGCGACGACAGGGTCGGGATCGTGCCGGGCTCGGCCGGCGTGCATTCCCGCGGCATCAGCGCATAGGCCGTGCTGCCGACGGCGATCGTGCCCATCAGCAGCAGCAGCACCTCGTGCGAGCGTTTGGCCGCCGGCGGCCGCTGCGGGTTCGTTGGCACCGAGCCCCGGCTTCGTCTTTCGAACTGGGAGAGCGGTTTGTCGGCCATGTCAGTAGATCATGCAGGCGGCGTTGATCGCGCCGAAGGCGAGCGAGGCAAGGCCGAGCCAGATCGCGGGCGCGAGCTCGCCGTCGGCGATCCGCTGCGGCAGGTTCGGCACCGGGATCCTGACGATGAAGAAGACGATGATCTGCACGATCAGCGCGATCAGGCTCCAGATCATGCAGTCCCACACATTGGAGGCATGCGCGATCGCGCTGATCAGCGGCAGTGAGAAGCCGAGCAGGGACAGACCGAGCGCAATGGCCGCCGCCGGGTTGTTGTTGCGGATCAGGTCGAATTCGTTGTGTGGCGTGATGCGGGTATAGACGAAGAGATAGGCGAGCACCGCAACGATCGCCTCGCAGAAATACACCAGAAACGCCGGAAGCCCGGCGAGGGATTGCAGAACCATCACGTCACCCCCGAATCTGCCGCTAGCGGTCAGATTTGCACGGAGCATTGGTCGGGGCGAGGCGAGGGCGGGTTCAATCCCAAGCAAAACCCGCGCGGCGGAACGTCACCGCGGGGCCTTCTCTTGCGGCGGCGCCCTCCGGGCGAGGCTTCGAACCAGGCGGAATGCCAGCCAGAAGAACAGGACGATCAGCGCGAGCGCGGCAACCGGCGCCGCCAGCGCCACAATGGAGATCAGCGACGCGCCGCCGAGCTCGGCGGTGGCAACCGCCGAATTGCCGAGGCCGCCGGTGAAGACGGTGGATTTCGCCCGCAGCATCGCGGTCAGGCCCTGGGTTACGCCGGCGACGCCCCCGCCGGCGATGATGGCGGTGGTCCACTTCACCATCGGCGGCACGTCGGTCATGACGGCGGCGGACGCGATTGTCCCCGCAACGACGGCGCCGGGTGTCGCCAGCGTGTCAAGCAGATTGTCGACCCCGGGGATGTAGAACGCCGCGACCTCCACGACGGCCGCGGTGCCGAGCATGATGACGGCGGCCGGGGTGCCGAGCCAGGCAAAGCTGTCATTGAGGTTTGCATGCCCGGTCCAGGCGGCGACGCTGAGGACCAGCAGGGGCAGGAACAGCCGGAAGCCCGTCGCTGCGGCAAGTCCGATGCCCAGCGCAACCGACAGTCCGAGATCGAGATTGGACATGCGCCGCTCCGTCAACGCATTGCCGGCCAGCAGGGTTCGAAGCCCAGACTAGCACCGTTTGCTCCCGCAAAACAAAAACCCCGCCATTTGCGGCGGGGTCCAGTCGGGAGGAGTGAGCTAACCAGCTCGCCGTACAACCCTGATCAGGCCGGGATGCGCTCGTCGGCCTCGTGCGGCTCGCGCAGCACGTAGCCGCGGCCCCACACCGTTTCGATGAAGTTGCGGCCTTCGGAGGCGTTCGCCAGCTTCTTGCGCAGCTTGCAGATGAAGACGTCGATGATCTTCAGTTCCGGCTCGTCCATGCCGCCATAGAGGTGGTTGAGGAACATTTCCTTGGTGAGCGTGGTGCCCTTGCGGAGCGAGAGCAGCTCCAGCATCTGGTATTCCTTGCCCGTCAGGTGCACGCGCTGGCCGCCGACCTCGACGGTCTTGGTGTCGAGATTGACCACGAGGTCGCCGGTCTGGATGACCGACTGGGCATGACCCTTGGAGCGGCGCACGATCGCGTGGATGCGCGCGACCAGTTCGTCCTTGTGGAACGGCTTGGTCATGTAGTCGTCGGCGCCGACGCCGAGACCCTTGACCTTGTCCTCAATGCCGGCAAGGCCGGAGAGGATCAGAATGGGGGTCTTGATCTTGGAGACCCGCAGCTGCTTGAGCACGTCGTAGCCGGACATGTCGGGCAGGTTCAGATCGAGAAGGATGATGTCGTAGTCGTAGAGCTTGCCAAGGTCGACGCCCTCTTCCCCGAGGTCCGTCGTATAGACGTTAAAGCTCTCTGATTTGAGCATGAGCTCAATTGACTGCGCGACAGCGCTGTCATCTTCAATCAGCAAAACGCGCATGCCAGTCCCCTTTAGTCCGCCGCTCCGGGCGTCAGGTCGGCCGCACACTGCGGCACACAAAACGCCTTTGAACAACTGATTCGGATCCTGACAGGGACATGGTTAACAAAATCTGATTCTGTTGCGCAAGCACTATCCGTGCAATTTTTCTCGAATCGCCCTAAGATATTGCGTCAGACCAGTTTTTTGTCACCCGCCGCGTTCAAGTTCCACATTAAGAGTCCGCTCTAACGGACTCTTGCGACTCATCCTTCCTTCTGGGAGGGCGAGCGCTCTCAGTTACCAAAGACAGTGACGTAATGATTAACGATGCGGGTAAACACGAAGTTAAGCGAACGGGTCAAAGGTGCGGAAACTTAAGGGTTTCGCAATGAAGGTCTCAGCATGAAGGCCAACTCTTGAAAGCGTTGGCCGAGCAGATCGGTGACCTCGACGGCGTCAATATCTATGGCCGCGTCGTGGGCGTGCGCGGGCTGATGGTGGAGATTGCAGGACCTATCCACGCCATGTCGGTGGGCGCGCGCATCGTCATCGAGACCGGCGGGAGCCGCTTCATCCCCGCCGAGGTGATCGGCTTCTCCGGCAACAATGCGGTGGTGATGCCGTTTGCAGGACTTGAAGGCGTGCGGCGCGGCTGCCGTGCGGTCATTGCCAACGCGGCGGGGCAGGTGCGGCCGTCGCCGGCTTGGCTTGGCCGGGTGGTCAACGCGATGGGCGAGCCGATCGACGGCAAGGGGCCGCTTGTGCAGGGCGCTTCGCCCATGCCGTACCGGAACCTGCCGCCGCCGGCACATTCAAGACAGCGCGTCGGCCCGCCGCTCGATCTTGGCGTGCGCGGGCTCAACACGTTCCTCACCTGCTGCCGCGGCCAGCGCATGGGCATCTTCGCCGGTTCCGGCGTCGGCAAGTCCGTGCTGCTGTCGATGCTGGCGCGCAATGTGGACGCGGATATTTCGGTGATCGGGCTGATCGGCGAACGCGGTCGCGAGGTGCAGGAATTTTTGCAGGACGATCTCGGCGAGGAGGGCCTTGCGCGCTCGGTGGTGGTGGTTGCGACCTCGGATGAGCCCGCGCTGATGCGGCGCCAGGCCGCTTATCTGACGCTCGCCATATCGGAATATTTCCGCGATGAAGACCGCGACGTGCTGTGCCTGATGGATTCGGTGACGCGCTTTGCCATGGCCCAGCGCGAGATCGGACTGTCCGCCGGCGAGCCGCCGACCGCGAAGGGCTATACGCCGACCGTGTTCACGGAACTGCCGAAACTGCTCGAGCGGGCAGGGCCCGGCATGGGCAAGGGCACCATCACCGGCATCTTCACGGTGCTGGTCGATGGCGACGACCACAACGAGCCGATCGCAGATGCCGTGCGCGGCATTCTGGACGGTCATATCGTGATGCAGCGCTCGATCGCCGAACGAGGGCGCTATCCGGCGATCAACATCCTGAGGTCGGTGTCCCGCACCATGCCGAAATCGGCCGATCCGGCCTTTCTGCCCACCATCACCCGCACCCGGCAGGTCATGGCGACCTATGCCGATATGGAGGAGTTGATCCGGCTCGGCGCCTACCGGGCCGGTTCCAGTGCGGAGGTGGACGACGCGATCCGGCTGCACGAGCCGCTGGAGGCCTTCCTGCGCCAGGCCAAGGATGAAAAGTCCTCGCTAGCGGAGGGTTACGCCCTGCTCGAGCAAATACTCGGGCGCTTGGAAACGGAACGCTAACTTTGTCAGGCCATCATCCGCGACACTGTTTAGCTGAAGCCGGTGGGGCCCCGAGGGGGAGCCGGCCGTGTCCCGTGTGCAAATGGGGACTTCTGGGGAGTATGAGTCGATGAAGTCACGAGAAACGCTGATCCGCCTGAAGAAATTTCAGGTCGACGAAAAGCGCCGCCGGGTTGCCCAGATCGAAAGCATGATCGCCGAATTCCAGCGGATGTCGGTCGAGCTGGAGCGCGAAATCCAGTCGGAGCAGGACCGCGCCGGGATCAACGATCCTTCGCACTTCGCCTACCCGACCTATGCCAAGGCCGCGATCCAGCGCCGCGAGAACCTTTCCCGCTCTGCGGACGAACTGCGCGTCCAGCTCGAAGACGCCAAGGCCCTCTTGAGCGAGGCTTTCGAAGAGCTGAAGAAGGTCGAGCTGCTCGACGAGCGCGACCAGGCACGCGAGCGCGCCGAAGAGAACGCGCGCGAGCAGGCCGATATGGACTCGATCGGCTTGATGCGCGCCCGCCTCGGCGTTGCCTGACGCGCCTCGAGATCAATAAGACGGAAGTCGAAAACCCGGGCTGCGAGGCCCGGGTTTTTCATTGATAACGTCCATAAACCGGCGGCTTGGTGGCTCGTACAGGGCAGGATATGCTAACGGGACAGCGGCGCTCCCGGTCCGACGGCGAGGGATCGCGATTGGGGAAGTGTGAATGCTGACGCCGGCAGAGCTGGTCTGGCTGATTGCCGCGGTTGCGAAGGGCGATGAGGCGGCTTTCGAGCGCCTTTACGCCGCCACGCGCGCGAAACTTTTCGGCGTGGTGCTCCGTATCTTGCGCCGACAGGATCTTGCCGAGGAGGTCATCCAGGAGACCTTTGTCAAGATCTGGCATAGCGCGGGCCAGTTCAATCCTGCGCTGTCATCGCCGATCACCTGGATGGCCTCGATCGCCCGCAATCGCGCCATCGACGTCGTGCGCAAGCGGAGCGAAGCTTCCCTCGAGGAAGAACCCTCGGCCATGGAAGTGGCCGCCGACTCTCCCGACCCGCTGGCGCGGCGGGAGATGACGGAAGAGTTGAAGCGGCTCCTGGAATGCGTCGGCCGCCTCGAACCCGATCGCCAGAAACTCGTGCTTCTCGCCTATTACAACGGCTGGAGCCGCGAGCAGCTGGCTGCGAAGTTCGATGCGCCGGTGAATACGGTGAAGACGTGGCTGCGCCGGAGCATGATGGACATCCGGGAGTGTCTCGGATTGTAGCCACTGGAATGGGACGACCTTGGACTGGGACTGATGGCCTATAGTGAAGACCACATCGCGCTCGCTGCGGAATATGCGCTCGGCAC
>DASWVJ010000160.1:0-21376 GCA_036406295.1 Bradyrhizobium sp. | reverse complement strand
CGTGTAGCGCTTGGGATCGAGACCGCCGCGCACCTGTGTCCAGGTCAGCGGCATGGACACCGTGGCGCCGGGCCGCGCGCGCGGTGACAGCACGCCAACCGCCGTCGACATGCGGTCGTTGCGCAGATAGTCGAGGAAGATCTTGCCCTTACGCTTCTGCTTGGACATGTTGAGCAGATAGCGCTCGGGGTTGTCGTTGGCCATCCACTGGCAGATGCCCTGGGCAAACGCCTTTGCTTCTTTCCAGCTCACCCGCTCTTTTGCGCCTGACAGCAGCGGCGTGACCACATGAAGCCCCTTGCCGCCCGTAGTCTTGCAAAAGCTTTCGAGACCCGCAGCGGAAAGCCGTTCGCGCATGTCTCTTGCGGCCTCGATCACATCGGCGAAATCCACGTCGGGCGAGGGATCGAGGTCGAACACCAGCCGTCCCGGCACGTCAGGCGCATCGGGTGCGCAATTCCAGGGATGCAGCTCCACCCCGCCGGATTGCGCGACCGCCGCAAGCCCCTCGATGCGGTCGACCTGCAGATACGGCTTGCGATCACCGGAAACCTTTACGAGCTCCAGCAGCTTTGACGTGCCCGTCATGGCGTGACGCTGGAAGAAGGTTTCGCCGTCGATGCCGTCGGGCGCCCGCACCACCGAACAGGGACGGCCCTTCAGATAGCCGATCATCCACTCGCCGACCGCTTCGAAATAGCGGGCGAGATCGAGCTTGGTGACCGGCTTGCCGTCGCCGCCGTCGGGCCACAGCGCCTTGTCCGGATTGGAGATGGCGACGCCCATGACCTCGGCGCCCTTTTTCGCCGAAGATTTGGCGACGACGGGTTTTGCGACCTTGACCATGGAGGGGGTCTCCGCTTTCACCTCGCGCGCCGGCTTGTCCTCGCGCAGGCCCTTGAACGCGGCCTGGCGGATGTTGCCGCCATCGGTCCAGCCGGCAAACTCGATCTCGGCGACGAGGTTCGGCTTCAGCCAATGCACCTCACGCGCCTTCGGCGGAACGTTCTCGCCGCTGAAGGGATTCTTGTCCGACGCATTCGCCTTCAGATGCGGCATCAGCCGGCGCACCTTGTCCGCGCCAAAGCCGGTGCCGACAATACCGACAAAGGCGAGGTGCTTGCCGCGATAGACGCCGGCCATCAGCGAGCGAAATTTACCGCCGGTGGTCTTCCAGCCACCGATCACGACCTCATGCCCGGCGCGCACCTTGGCCTTGGTCCAGCTTTCGGTGCGGCCGGAATGATAGCGCGCCTCCAGCTTCTTGGAGATGATGCCTTCGAGCGACAGCTCCTTAGCCGATTGCAGCACCGCCTCGCCGTCTTCCTCGAAATGCTCGACATAGCGGATCAGTCTTGCCCTGCCCTTGCGCGCATCCAGCAGATGCTTGAGCCGCTCCTTGCGCTCGCGCAGCGGCAGCGTGCGCAAATCCTCAGCCCCGGCGAACAGGAGATCGAACGCAAAATAGATGAGCTTGCCAGTCTTGCCGTCGGCGATCGCCGCCTGCAGCGCTGAAAAATCCGGCAGACCCTTGTGATCGACGGCAACGATCTCGCCGTCAATCAGCGCGTCCGGCAGGCTGTGCGCCTCCTTCGCAATCTCCGGAAACTTGTCTGCCCAATCCAGCCCCTTGCGCGTGTTCAGCGCGACCTCGCCGTCTTCGACGCGCAGTTGCACGCGATAGCCGTCGAACTTGATCTCGTGGCACCAGGCGGCGCCGCTCGGCGGCTTCTCCACCGACGCGCAAAGCTGCGGCGACACGAAGTCCGGCATGGCCGAAACCTTCTTCGGCCTCGCCGGCGCAGACGACGCCTTGGTCCTGGCGCGTGCTTCGGCCGTAGAACCCCGGTTGGAATCCCAGATGGCATCCGCCCTGGTCTTGCTGCCCTTGGCCAGCATGAACGGCTTTGGCGCCCTGCCCTTGCCCGCCCTGATCTGATCCATCGAGCGGCCGGAGGCGACGGAGCGGTCCTCGTCCAGCACGTTGTTTTCCTCGCCCTCGCGCGCATATTCGTCGCGATGCTTTATGAGCAGCCAGTTGGTGCGCTTGCCGCCATAGCGGTCGCCTTTCATCCGCACCAGCACCCAGCTGCCATGCAGCTTCGTGCCATGAAGGTCGAACTTCAGGTCGCCCTTGGCAAAGCCGCGCTCGGGATCGGGCGAATCCCAATAGCCGCGGTCCCAGAGCTGCACGGTGCCGCCGCCATACTGGTCTTCGGGAATGGTGCCTTCGAAGTCGCCGTAGCCGAGCGGATGATCCTCAACCTCGACCGCAAGCCGCTTGTCGTGGGGATCGAGCGAGGGCCCGCGCGTCACCGCCCAGGACTTGAAGACTCCGTCGAATTCCAGGCGCAGATCATAGTGCAGCCGCGTCGCCGCGTGCTTCTGGATGACAAAACGCCGCTGCTTCGACGGCGCCACCTTGATGTCGCCGGAGGGCTCGGGGGTCTTCTCGAAATCGCGCTTCTTCCGATAGGTGGTGAGGCTCTTGTGCACGAAGCATCCCTGACAGTCGCCGCGGCGGCAGGCCCCACGGAACGAAAACGGCTGGCATCCGTTGCGGTTCCAGAACCCTTAGCCCATGCCGGAGATTGTAATGGCCCCCCGCGCCTATTGGAAAGGCTCCTTGAAGCTGTCGCTGGTGACGTGTCCGGTGGCGCTGTACCCGGCCTTCACCGCTGCCGAGAAGACACGCTTCCACATGATCAACCGGGAGACCGGCAACCGGCTGAAGCAGCAGATGGTGGATGCCGAGACCGGCGACGTCGTCGAAGGCGACCAGAAGGCGCGCGGCTTTGAGCTGGCAAAGGGGAAGTATGTCGAGATCGAAAAGGACGAACTCGAGGCGGTGCAGATCGAGAGCAACCACACCATCGACATCGACAGCTTCGTGCCGCGGGAGGAGATCGACAAGCGCTATCTCAACCGCCCCTATTACATCGCGCCCGACGGCAAGGCCGGCATCGATGCCTTTGCCGTCATCCGCGATGCCATGAAGGACCAGGACCGCGTCGCGCTGGCGCGGATCGTGCTGACCAATCGCGAGCACATCGTCGCCATCGAGCCGCTCGGCAAGGGACTGCTAGGCACCACGCTGCGCTACCCTTACGAGCTGCGCGAGGAGGCTGACTATTTTGACGACATTAAGAGTCCGAAAATCTCGAAGGACATGATCGAGCTGGCGAGCCACATCCTCAACACCAAGGCCGCGCATTTCGACCCTTCCGAATTCAAGGACGAATATGAGAATGCGCTGAAGACACTGGTCCGCCGCAAGGCTGCCGGCAAGCCACTGAAGGCGCCCGGGCGCGAGGAGCGGCCGAGCAATGTCGTCAATCTGATGGATGCGCTGAAGCAGAGCCTGAGAGGTGGCGGTACGAAGCGCCGCAGCCATTCAACCGCGCGGCGCAGCACCACGCACCGCCGCGCGGCCCGCAAGGCGCATCGCTCGACGGCACGGCACCGAAGAGCGGGATAGCCTCGGCCCCTCCACCGTCATTGGAAGCAAAGCGACGAAGCAATGACGGCTGTGGCAATAGCTTCGCCTCGGGCGCTTGCATTGATTTCCGACCAAAGGCATTTTGCCTTCCGAACAGATGCCGCCTGACAGCACAAGAGCGGCCCCGGGGAGGACGAAGATGGCTTTGACGATGTCGCATATCGCGGGACCGGCCACGCCTGCGGTGCGGGAGATGACCTTCGGCGATCTCCTGCGCAAGGCGGCAGAATCCGCGCCCGATCGCCTCGCCTTGATCGCGGGTGTGCCTGATCCGGCGCTGCGGCGAAAATGGACCTACGCCGAGTTGTACCGCGACGCCGAGCGCACCGCCCGCGCGCTGCTCACTCGCTTCAAGAAGGGCGATCGCATCGCGGTCTGGGCGCAAAACATCCCGGAATGGATCATGCTCGAGTTCGGCGCCGGCATGGCGGGCATGGTGCTGGTCACGGTGAATCCGGCTTTCCGCACCAATGAGGTGCAGTACGTGCTGAAGCAGTCGCGCGCGGCCGGCGTCTTCGTCGTCAATAATTTCCGCGGCAATCCGATGCTGGAGACGGTGCAGGCGGTGCAGCCGCACTGCCCTGAGCTGCGCGAGATCATCTGCTTCGACGACTGGGACGCTTTCATCGCCGCGGGCGACGACGCGAGCATCAAGCTTCCCGCCGTCAGCCCCGACGATCCCGTGATGATCCAGTGCACGTCAGGCACCACGGGCTTCCCGAAGGGAGCGCTGCTGCGCCACCGCGGGCTTCTCAACAACGGCGCCGACACGGCCGAACGGATGGGTGTCGATCCCGGCGACGTCTTCATCACCACCATGCCGCTGTTTCACACCGGCGGCTGCGTCTGCTGCGTGATGGGCGCGGTCTCGAAAGCGGCGACACAGGTGCTGGTCGAGGCTTTCGACCCGGCGCTGGTGCTCGAGATGTTCCATACCTATCGCGGCAATGCGATGCTTGGAGTTCCCACCATGCTGATCGCGATGCTGGAGCACCCGAACTTCGCGACGACAGACTTGTCCGGGCTGAAGGCGATCTGCTCCGGCGGCTCCACGGTGCCGGCCGCGCTGGTGCGGCGGCTGGAGGAGAAGCTCGGCGCACCGTTCACGATTGTCTTCGGCCAGACCGAATGCTCGCCGGTGGCGGCACAAACCCGCACCAATGACAGCGTCGAGGACAAGGCCGGCACGATCGGGCTGCCGCTGCCCAACATGGAAACCAAGATCATCGATCCTGCCACCGGCGAGACGGTGCCGATCGGCACCATCGGCGAGTTCTGCACCCGTGGCTATCACGTCATGCTCGGCTATTTCGAGATGCCGGACGCCACGGCCGCTGCGATCGACAAGGACGGCTGGCTGCACACCGGCGATCTCTGCGCCATGGACGAGCGCGGCTTCTGCACCGTGGAAGGCCGGCTCAAGGACATGATCATCCGCGGCGGCGAGAACATCTATCCGCGCGAGCTGGAAGAGCTCTTGTTCAAGCATCCCAAGGTCGGCGAGGTTGCCGTAATCGGCGTACCCCACGAGAAATGGGGCGAAGAGGTCGCGGCATTCATCCGCCCCGCGCCCGGCGCTGTTATCGAGAAGGAAGAGCTGATCGATTACATGCGCGGCTCGCTCGCCCCGCACAAGACGCCGAAACACTGGTTCGTGGTCGACGCCTTCCCGCTGACGGGATCGGGCAAGATCCAGAAATTCAAGCTGCGCGAGGCCTGGAGCAAGGGCGAGATGACGGCGATCTGACCTGGGCCTTCTCCCCTTTTTGGGAGAAGATGGCTCCCATCGACAGATGCAAGCCGGATGAGGGTGCCTATCCGCGGAGACAGCCTCGATCTTCTGGCGGAGCTGGCGGACATAGACGATGCGGCGGGCTAGATCGATCGGAGGGTCGCCGGTGCGAAATACCGGCCGCTCACCCTGCGCCCCTGTAGCTGGTAGCTTCGCGTAAAACCTCATTTTCCGAGCACGCGAATCGGTACCCTCCTTGCTCGAGAAGGTATAGGGTGGCGATGAGTTAGCGACCCGGCAGGGGGTGAGTATTATGACTGCCACATCGATCAGCCGAATAGTCGTACCGCTGTTGGCGGTTGTTGCGGCCGCTGGCGTTGTCTTCGCCATCCAATATGTCCGCCGCGAGCCTCCGGTCGACGCCAGGATGGCAACGCCAGCGCCGCTGATCTCGACGCCTGCCGCTGATGCGCCAGAGCGGAACGCAGCCTCGCTCGCGAGGGCCAAATCGGAAACAAGCGCCGTCATAGACGCTCTGATCGGATCACCTCCACGGCCGGAGAGCAGTGACGGCGTGCCGACGTTCGACGTCGCCACCATCGAGCCCACGGGCGAAGCCGTCGTCGCGGGTCGGGCATCGCCTGGCGCAACGGTTGAGCTGCTGCGTGATGGCGAGGTGCATGATCATGCGGTCGCCGATAAATCCGGCCAATTCGTCATGGTTCCGCCCAAGCTTCCTCCCGGCACTTACGACCTGACGCTGCGGTCGAAGCAGGCGGACGGCAAGCAGGCCACATCCAGACAGCACGTGACCACGGCGATCGAGCCGAGGTCGACCGACCGGCCGATCGTAGCGCTGATCACGCCGGACAAACCCACCATCGTGCTGTCGCAACCGGCGGCACCCAAACCGGCGGCCGGCGCCGTGGTCGTGGAGACCGTCGAGATCGAGCCAGGCGGCAAATTTCACGTGAGCGGCCAGGCAGGCCCTGGCGCGCCTTTAAGGCTTTATCTCAACGACAGCTTCGTTACGTCGGTAACAGCCGGCCCGGATGGGCGGTTTGCAGTCACCATCAATGAAGGGGTGGCGCCAGGAAATTACCGTGTCAGGCTGGACGAGGCGTCAAGTTCCGGGTCGGTGCGTGCACGCGCCGAAGTGCCGTTCAACGCTCCCGACACAACGGCGTCCGTGGCGACGCAATCCACGGCATTGAAGCGTCCGGAAACGGCGGCCACGCAACAGACGCAGCTTGCGGCCGCAGGAGTTACCGTCTTGCCGGACAGTGACGCGCCGCGCTCTACCGTGGTGGTGCCGAAGATCAAGACCACGACGGTGTCCCGTGGAGATAGCCTCTGGCGTCTCAGCCAACTCTCGTATGGCGCGGGCACGCGCTACGCCGTCATTTACAAGGCGAACCGGGGACAGATCCGCAATCCCAACCTGATCTATCCCGGACAGGTGTTTGTTCTTCCCACGCAGTGAAGCGCGTGGGAGAACGACCGCGGATTTCCTCCGCAAGGACCGCCGCTATTCCGCTGCGATGCGCTGTTCGACCTTCTCCGCTCTCACCGCGCAGAACTTGAATTCCGGGATTTTGCCGAACGGATCGAGCGCGGGATTGGTCAAGAGGTTCGCCGCCGCCTCTGCGTAGCAGAACGGCATGAACACCATGTTCTCCGGCACGTCGCGGTCCGAGCGCACCTTGACCTCGACTGCGCCGCGCCGGGTCTGCAGGCGGATTAAATCTCCGGGCCACACATTCAGCCGCCGCATGTCCTTGGGCGACATGAAGGCGACCGCCTCCGGCTCGATCTGGTCGAGCACGGATGCGCGGCGGGTCATCGAACCCGTATGCCAGTGCTCGAGCACGCGGCCGGTCGAGAGCACCATCGGATATTCGCCGTCCGGCAGTTCGTCCGGCGGGACGACCTTGGCCGGCACGATCTTGCCGCGACCGCTTTCGGTCGGGAAACCCGCGGTGAAGATGATCTCGTTGCCGGGCTTGTTCGGATCGTCCGCCGGATAGGTGACGGCGCCTTCGCGCACCAGCCGCTCCCAGCTGATATTCTTGAGCGACGGCATCAGTTGCGCCATCTCGGTGTAGACGTCGCCGGGGCCCGAATAATTCCACGGCAGGCCCATGCGCTTGCCGATCTCCTGGATGATCCAGAGATCCTGCCTGGCGTCACCGGGCGGCTTGATCACCTGGCGCGCGAGCTGCACGCGGCGGTCGGTGTTGGTGAAGGAGCCCTCTTTTTCCGCGAACGCCGAGGCCGGCAGGATGACGTCGGCATGGAACGCGGTCTCGGTGACGAAGAGATCCTGCACCACGAGATGATCAAGCTTGGCAAGCGCCTCGCGCGCATGCTGGAGATCGGGATCGGACATCGCGGGGTTCTCGCCTTCGATGTACATGCCCTTGATCTGGCCGGCATGGATCGCATTCATGATCTCGACGACGGTGAGTCCCCGCACGGGGTCAAGCTCCTGGCCCCACAGCTTCTCGAAATTGCCGCGCAGGTCGCCACGGCTGACCGGCTGATAGTCGGGGAAGAACATCGGGATCAGGCCGGCATCGGAAGCCCCCTGCACATTGTTCTGGCCGCGCAGCGGATGCAGGCCGGTGCCGGGGCGGCCAACCTGGCCGGTGATCAGCGCGAGCGCAATCAGGCAGCGTGCGTTGTCGGTGCCGTGGATGTGCTGGCTGATGCCCATGCCCCAGAAGATGATCGAGGATTTCGCGCGGGCGTAGGTTCGGGCGACCTCGCGCAGCGTTTGTGCCGGGATGCCGCAAATCGGCTCCATCTTCTCCGGCGTGAACTCCTTGATCTTCTCCTTCAGATCCTCAAAGCCCTCGGTGTAACCCGCAATGTACTGGTCGTCGGTCAGGCCTTCGGTGATGATCGTGTTGATCATCGCATTCAGCATGGCGACGTCGGAGCCCGGCTTGAACTGCAAATGCCCGGTCGCGTGACGCGACAGCATCTGCTTGCGCGGGTCCATAACGAAGAGCTTTGCGCCCTTCTTCGCCGCGTTCTTGATAAAGGTCGCCGCGACCGGATGGTTCACCGTCGGGTTGGCACCGATCACCCAGATCACTTCGGCATCCATCGCCGCCGCGAACGGCGCCGACACCGCGCCGGAGCTCAGGCCTTCGAACAGCGCGGCCACCGAGGAGGCATGGCACAGGCGGGTGCAGTGATCGACATTGTTGGAGCCGAAGCCGGTGCGCACCAGCTTCTGGAACAGATAGGCCTCTTCGTTCGAACCCTTCGCCGAACCGAAGCCGGCAAGCGCCTTCACGCCGTTGGTATCGCGGATACTGACCAGGCCCCCGGCCGCGATGTCGAGCGCTTCCTCCCACGACGCTTCGCGGAAATGGGTGAACGGATTGGCCGGATCGACCTGATCGTTGGCGTCCTTCTTCGCATTGGGCAGCCGCACCAGCGGCTTGGTCAGGCGATGCGGGTGGTGGATGTAGTCGAAGCCGAAGCGGCCCTTCACACACAGGCGGTTGCGATTGGCCGGGCCGTCGCGCCCTTCCGCATAGATCACCTTCTCGTCCTTGACATGATAGGTAACCTGGCAGCCGACGCCGCAGAACGGGCAGAGCGAATCCACCTTGCGGTCGGCATAGGTGACGCGGGTCTGCTTGTCGTCGAGCATCACCGCCGGCATCAGCGCGCCGGTCGGACAGGCCTGCACGCATTCGCCGCAGGCCACGCAGGTCGACTCGCCCATGGGATCGTCGAAGTCGAATACAATCTTGGAGTCGGCATTGCGATAAGCCATGCCGATGACGTCGTTGACCTGCACTTCACGGCAGGCGCGCACGCACAGGCCGCACTGGATACAGGCATCGAGATTGACGCGCATCGCCGGATGGCTAGCGTCGCCCTCCCAGCGCTGCGCAGCGGGGAAACGGCTCTCCGTCACCCCGACAGCCTCGGCCCAGTTCCAGAATTTTGAATCCGGATCGTGCGAGGTCGCGCGCCCAGGCTGGTCGGAGACGAGGAGCTCCATCACCATCTTCTGCGCGGCGACGGCACGCGCGCTTTCCGTCTTCACCTTCATGCCGACGGTCGGCGTACGCATGCAGGAGGCGGCGAGCACGCGCTCGCCCTCGATCTCGACCATGCAGGCGCGGCAATTGCCGTCCGCGCGATAGTCCGGCGCCGGCGAATAGCAGAGATGCGGAATATCGCGGCCCTGGCGCTTTGCGATCTGCCAGATGGTCTCGCCCGGTTTGGCTTCGACCTGCTTGCCGTCGAGCTCGAACGTAATCCTGGTCATTCGGCCGCTTCCTTGAACTCGTCGGGAAAATACTTGATCACTGACGTCAGCGGATTGGATGCCGCCTGGCCAAGGCCGCAGATCGATGCATCGCGCATCGCCTGGCTCAATTCGTCCAGCAGCGCCGTGTTCCACACCGGGCGTTCCATCAGCAGCGCCGCCTTCTGCGTGCCCACGCGGCAAGGCGTGCACTGGCCGCAACTCTCGTCTTCGAAGAAGCGCATCAGGTTCAGCGCAGCACCGCGCACGCTGTCCTTGTCCGACAGGATCACGACAGCCGCCGAGCCGATGAAGCAGCCGTATTTCTCCAGCGTGCCGAAATCGAGCGGGATATCGCTCATCGAGGCCGGCAGGATGCCGCCGGACGCGCCGCCTGGAAGATAGGCGCGGAAATTGTGGCCCTCGGCCATGCCGCCGCAATATTCGTCGATTAGCTCCCGCACGGTGATGCCGGCCGGCGCGAGCTTGACGCCGGGATTTTTGACCTGACCCGAGACCGAGAAGCTGCGCAGGCCATGGCGATCATTGCGGCCATGGCTCTTCCACCAGTCGGCGCCCTTCTCGACGATGTCGCGCACCCACCACAGCGTCTCGACATTGTTGATCAGGGTCGGTAGGCCGAACAGGCCGACCTGGAACGGATAAGGCGGCTTGTGCCGCGGCAGGCCGCGCTTGCCTTCGAGACTCTCCAGCAGCGAAGATTCCTCGCCGCAGATGTAGGCGCCGGCGCCGCGGCGCAGATGCAGTACGGGGCCGCCCGGCGGCAGCTTGGCGATCTCGCGCGCCAGGATTTCGCGCGAGGCCGGATATTCGTCGCGGATGTAGATGTAGACCTCGCCTGCTTCCACTACATGCGCGCCGATCAGCATCCCCTCGATGAAGCGGTGCGGATCGGTCTCGAGATAGTAGCGGTCCTTGAAGGTGCCGGGCTCGCCCTCATCGCCGTTGATGGCCATCAGTCGCGGGCCGGGCTCGCCGAGCACCGCACGCCATTTGCGCGCCGTCGGGAAACCGGCGCCACCAAGGCCGCGCAGCGAAGCGTCGTCGAGGGACTTCAGCAAGTCTTCGTTCGACAATTCACCCGAGCGCAAACGATTGAGCAGCTTGTAGCCGCCACCGGCGACGTATTTGTCGTAAGTGACATAGTCGGCCAGATGCGCATGGGTATCGCCGGCTTTCGCTGTGGCCAGCACATTCGCAACCGTGGCGTGATCGACAAAGTTATGGCCGACTTCCGCAGCAGGCGCCGTGTCGCAGCGGCCGACGCAGGGCGCGCGCACGACGCGGATGCCGGGGCCGGCCTTGCTCTGCAATTCCGCAAGCAGTTTCTCCGCACCCATCATGGCGCAGGTGAGCGAGTCGCAGACGCGGATGGTGAGCGGGGCGATGTCCTTTTCGCCTTCCTTCACCACGTCGAAGTGGGCGTAGAAGGTTGCGGTCTCGAACACCTCGGCAAAGGAGAGCTTCATCTCGTCGGCAAGGGCTGCGAGATGCGCAGCCGAAATCTGGTGATACTTGTCCTGGATCAGATGAAGAAATTCGATCAGCAGATCGCGGCGGCGCGGCTGGTCGCCGAGCAGAAGCTCGATCTCATGCGCGGCGGCCGGATCGATCTGGCGGCCCTTTGGCGTCGCCTTGGCGCGCTTGCGCCCCTCCCCGGGATGATCGAATTCGCGGACCTGATGGACGTTGTGAGCCATTGAAAAACGTCTCGTTTCTTAGCCTTGAGTTTCGCCGACTCTAGTCTCTGGCATGCCAGATGCCAAGCGAATTATTGCGTCCAAATAAGGATTTAAGGAAATCGGCATTTTGAAAGGGCTGCCCGCGAAGGGGCTCGTTCGGAAGGACGGTGCGTACGTCCGGCAACCGGTCAAATGGCTGCCCCGTCGCTTCGTATTCATATGGCAGAACTTTTCGCTTTCAGTCGATCAGCGAAGTCTACCGGCACACCGCAACAAACCAAGCCTCAATTGTGCGACGAAGACGCGCTATCGGATTTTCCTATCGGGGCATTTATCTTCTCGATCAGAAAAACGATGCGACTTTCATTGCGTTCCGTGATCTCGACCTTGTCGCCGGTTTCGCGGATGAGATTGGGAATGTCGATCACCGAAAGCGGATCGGTGCACAGCACTTCCAGCCGGTCGCCCGCGGCGAGCGACTTCAGCGCCTTGCGCGTCTTCAGCGCCGGCAGCGGACATTTCAGGCCGGCGAGGTCGAGTTTGGTCGTGGTCATGCGATGAAGATGGCGAACGGGGTTGGTATCGTCAACGACGATCAGTTGATCAGGCTGGCGTAGGACAGGAAGCCAATGGTTTCGCCCGGCGAGACCTGCGTGACGTCCTCGCCGAGTTCGGCAAGACCATCGGTATCGCTGAGCGAGGACAACAGGCCCGCGCCTTCACGCGGGAATTTGATCGCCTCGAGCACGCCGTCAGCGCCTTCGCACAAGGAAACGCGGACGTATTCGCGGCGCGATATCTTCTTCTTGTACGAGAAAGCCGCGCGCACCGGCATCGGCGTGAGCTTCTCCTGCCGCGCACCCGACAGTGCCAGAATCGTCGGACGCACTACATGGACGAAAGTCACAAAGCTCGCCACGGGATTGCCGGGCAAACCGATGAACGGCGTGCCGCCGATGATGCCCATCGCGACGGGCCGGCCGGGCTTGATCGCCATCCGCCACAGTACGAGCTTTCCGGCACTTTCCACCGCCGCCTTGACATGATCCTCCTCGCCGGTCGAGACGCCACCGGTGGTGAGCAGGAGATCGTGCTGGCCGGCCACCCGCTTCAGGGCGCTGGCGAGCGCGTTTGGCTCATCGCTGAAGATGCCGAGATCGCCGACCTCGCAGCCGAGCCGGCGCAGCATCGCCATCAGCATGAAGCGGTTTGAATCGAAGAGCTGCGGCGCGGCGCGCGCTTCGCCCGGCGAGACCAGCTCATTGCCGGTGGAGAACACCGCGACGCGGATACGGCGCCGCACGTCGATGTGCGTGAGACCGAAGGCGGCGACAAGCGCGACGTCCTGCGGCCGCAACCGCTGGCCGGCCCTCAGCGCGGCATGGCCGAGCGGAATGTCCTCGCCTGCGGGCCGCACATTGGCGCCGGGTTTCAGCCCGGCGGGAAGCACTACCTTGCCGCCCTCGAGACGGACGTCTTCCTGCATGAACACGGTGTCGGCGCCGGCAGGCATCGGTGCGCCGGTGAAGATACGCACGGCGTGGCGCGCCTTGATGACGTCCTCAGGCGATGCACCGGCCTGCACGCGGCCCAGCACGGGAAATGCCTCGGCTTCGGCCTTTGGCAGATCGCGGCTTGCGATAGCGTAGCCGTCGACGGCGGAATTGGTGAAGGGCGGCAGCGGCAGCGGCGCTGCGATGTCATGCGCGAGAATGCGGCCGTCCGCCTCGGCAAGCGCAACCGTCTCGACCTCCTCGATCCTGGTGACGCGTGCGGCGATCAGACCAACGGCCTCGTCCACCGCCATCATCGGGCCGCCAAAGGCAAAGCAATCGTCGGACAGTTGCGCCATGCGAATTCCGGTCCCTAGGCGGTCGCTTCCGAGAAAAGATCCTCGATCGAGATCGCCGACCGCTTGATCAGGACCGCGATCGCATTGACGTCGTCGAGATGGACAACCGGAAGCCGCGTTTCGACCTTGGCATCGGTCACGATGCCGACAATGCCGGGATCGTCGGGAAACAGCCACGGCTTGTCGTTGGCGGCGCGGTGTACCTCGATCTTGCGATGCGGCTCGCGCTTGAAGCCCTCGACCAGGACGAGATCGACCGGCGCCATCTTGGCCAGGAGTTCCTGCAGCCGCGGCTCGGCCGCGAGGCGCAACTCATGCATCAGCGCCCAGCGCCGGCTCGAGGACACCAGCACCTCCGACGCGCCGGCCTGGCGATGTACCCAGGAATCCTTGCCGGGCACGTCGACGTCGAATTCGTGGTGGGCATGCTTGATCACGGAGACGCGAAGACCCTCCCTGAGCAGATGCGGAATCACGCGCGTCAGCAAGGTGGTCTTGCCAGCGCCGCTCCATCCCGCGAGGCCAATCACTTTCATCATCGTCTCCAGAGAGGCCGGAACCGACCCCTTAAATCCTGTCCATTGCTGCTTTATATCGGAGCGCAGGGAAAGTCATGCTAACGTCATGGGTATGATGAAGATCGAAAAGGCTCCAATCCCCCTGATCGTGCCGAATCCGGACGATCCGCGGCTGACCGAGCGCGTTCGCGGCATCGACCAGCACGGGGCGGAGGTCGAGATCAAGGTCCCGGTCGAGCGGCCGCTGACGCTCTATCTGAACGCGCAGGAGATCGTCACGATGATGACGATCGGCGACTACCCGGAATACCTGGCGCTCGGCTATCTGCTCAACCAGAACATGCTTAGATATGGCGACGTCGTCACCGAGGTCGAGTATCACGACGATCTACAGGTGGTGGTCGTGCGTACCGAGCACAATACCAATTTCGAGCAGAAGCTGAAGAAGCGCACCCAGACCTCCGGCTGCGCCCAGGGCACCGCGTTCGGCGACCTCATGGAGGCGATCGAAAGCGTTGATCTGCCGAAGGCGGAATTGCGCACCTCCTGGCTCTACCAGATGACGCATGCGATCAACACGATGCCTTCGCTGTATCTCGAGGCCGGCGCGATCCATGGCTGCGTGCTCTGCAAGGAGGGCGAGCCGGTCTGCTACACCGAGGACGTCGGCCGCCACAACGCCGTCGACAAGATCGCGGGCTGGATGTTCCAGCACGGCGTCGATCCCGCCGACAAGATCATGTATACGACCGGACGGCTGACCTCTGAAATGGTGATCAAGACAGTGCGGATGGGAATCCCGATCCTCGTCTCGCGCTCGGGCTTTACTGCCTGGGGCGTCGAGCTGGCGCGGCAGGTTGGCCTCACACTGGTCGGCCGTACCCGAGGCAAGCGCTTCATCGCGCTGTCGGGACAGGAGCGTCTCGTGTTCGACCAGAACCTCGACTATGTCGAGGAAGAATCCGCACGCCACAAGCGCAAGGGCGAAGCGCGTGACGACTGACGCTGCGCGCGAAGGCGCTTTGAGGATTCCAGCCGTGCTGCTCGCCGGCGGTCTTGCGCGCCGCATGGGCGGCGGCGACAAGCCGATGCGCCAGATCGCCGGCCGCACCATCCTGGACCGTGTGATCGCGCGCCTTGCGCCGCAATGCGACGGGCTGATCATCAACGCCAACGGCGATCCGGCGCGTTTTACGTCATTCGGACTGCCCGTGGTCGCCGACAGCGTGGCGGATTTTCCCGGCCCGCTGGCCGGTATTCTGGCGGCGCTGGACTGGGTTGCGGCGAACCGGCCCGAGGCATCGCTGGTGCTGAGCGCCGCTGCGGATTGTCCGTTCCTGCCGCGCGATCTTGTTGTTCGTCTGTATCAGGCGCTTGTCGAGGAGAACGCACAGCTTGCCGTCGCCGCCTCCGATGGACAATCGCATCCCGTGATCGGGCTGTGGAGCGTCGCCTTGCGCGAAGAGCTTCGCCATTCGCTGGTTGTCGAAGACATCCGGAAGATCGACCGCTGGACGGCGCGCTATCGGCTGGCCACCGTGACCTGGCCGGTTGCGCCGCTCGATCCGTTCTTCAATGCGAATACGGTGCAAGACATCGCCGAGGCCGACCGGCTGGCGGCGCTGGACGGGGGCTAGCGCTGCTATATCCATCCGCCTCGCGGCGCCCCGGAATGACGACGGCAAATGGATTGCCCTTCACGCCGCCAGCGGCACGGTCCACGCATCATAGGCATAGACCCAATCGGCATCGGTCTTCTGCTTCAGCCACGTGTTGGCGCGGGAGGTCGCCTGCACGCGCGAGGTGCGCTCGTTCCGTGTCGCCTCGAAACGGCGGAAGGCATTCGCGACGCCGTTGCGGTCCACGCCATCGAGGCAGCGCGACAGCACGGCGGCGTCCTCGATGGCCATCGCCGCGCCCTGCGCCATGTAGGGCGTCATCGGGTGGCAGGCATCGCCAAGCAGCGTCACCTTGCCGTCCGCCCAGCGCTCGAGCGCTTCCCGGTCGACGATCGCCCATTTGTGCACGTCCGGGCAGGCCGCCAGCACCTGCTCGACCTGGCGATCGAAGCCAGCGAAGGCCTTGCGCAATTCGTGCACGTCGCCCTTGGCCGACCATGACTCGATGCGGAATTCCGGTTCCGGCTGGCTGGTGACGAGATAGATCTCGCTGCGGTCCGGCTTCACATAGTAGATGACGATGTGGCGGTCCTCGCCCCACCATTTGGTGCAGTCGTCGATCTTCTCACCGTTGAGCAGCGCCGCCGGATAGGTCGTGCGGTAGGCGATGCGGCCGGTGTAGCTTACCGGCGGCGTATCGAACAGGATATCGCGCACCAGCGAGTGCACGCCGTCGGCACCGACAACCGCGTCAGCCATCGCCGTCGCGCCGTCGGCAAACGTCAGGCGCACGCCGCCGGCCGCCTCATCCAGACCGGCGAGCTTGTGATTCAGCCGCAGACATTGCTCGGGAACGGCGCTGGCAAGCGCTGCATGCAGGTCGCCGCGATGCGCCAGCAGATACGGCGCGCCGAATTTCGCTTCGGCGCTCTCACCAAAGATCATGTCGAACTTGATCTCGCCGGTGCGCCAGTCGCGATTGTTCCAGGAACGTGGATAAAAGGACTGCTTGCGCATCTGCTGCTCCAGGCCAAGCCCGCGCAGCACCTTCATGGCATTGCAGCCGACCTGGATGCCGGCGCCAAGCCGCGTAAATTGCCTCGCCTGTTCGTAGACGGTGACGTCGATGCCGACCTTCCGGAGCGCCGCGGCGGTAGCAAGCCCGCCCATGCCCGCGCCGACGATCGCCACGTTGAGAGGCCTTGGCATCCCCGTCCCCGCTTATTGTTGGAGCATGATCTTATCCGAAAGCCGGTGCCCACTTTCGCTAACGCGGCCCTTCGGATCGGGATCATGCTCTATGCAGGTCTGAAGCCCGCCTGTTGCAGAGCTGCACGGCCCGCTTCCGACGCCAGCGCGTCAAGAAATGCCTGCACGGCCGGCCGCTGCTTGCGCGCCTTTACCAGCGCAAAGTCATAATGCTCCTCGGCATAGGGAATGAAACCCAGCTCCGCTGCATGCGCGACCGGCGCGATGGTCATGCCCCAGTCGGCACGCTGCTGCGCCACGGCAGCGGCCACCGCATTGTGCGAGCGCGGCTGATTCCAGTAGCCCTCCGGCCGGGCGCCGCCCAGCAGGCGGTCGATCAGGATACGGGTGCCCGCTCCCTGGTTGCGGTTGACCATGATACAGGCGGCATCCGCGAGCGCCGCGCGCACTGCGCCTTCCGCATCCAGCCCCTCGAAACGCGCATCGCCCTTGCGAAAAACGATGCCCTGCATGCGCCGCCAGCCCGGCACAAGTTCGAGGCCTTCGCTGAGATACGGCGTGTTGTAGGTCTCGCTCTTCTCGTCGAACAGATGGATCGGCGCCAGGTCGCATTCGCCGCGCTTGGCGGCGGCAAGTCCGCCGAGACTGCCGACCGCGATCGAACGCACGACAAGGCCCGCATGCGCCATCGGCGCGGTGACGAGATCGAGGCCGGTGCAATGGCTGCCGATGATGACGAGATCGGGCACGCGCACATGCGGCGTAAACAACGTGATCTCGGCTTGCGAATTTGCCGGCAACTGGTCGGCCAGTGCGTCGATCTTGAGGAAGCCGTCGGCTTGCGCGAAAGACGTGATCGCGCCCGAACCCTTGCCGGTGGGATAGGCAATCAGGCCATCGGCGCCCTCGACCAGCGACACCATCACGAATTCGGTGCGGCCCAGTTCGGAGGCGATGCGCACCGGCACGCGCGCAGAAACCTTCGTATCGTTGCGCGGCGGCAGCCCGGCCATTTTGCGCAGCACCGGAACGATCATGTCGTGGAAGGTGAACATCGCCGAGGTCGGAAATCCCGGCAGGATCACCACGGGCTTGCCGTCGCACACCGCAAGGCACAGCGGCTTGCCCGGCTTCAGCGCTACGCCATGGGCGATGATGCCGGGTTTGCCGAGCCTGCCGATGATGCGGTGAGAGACGTCGCCGGCGCCCTTGGACGTTCCACCCGACAGCACCAGCATGTCACTCGCTGCGAGCGCGCTGCGCATCGCCGCTTCCAGCGCCGGCTCGTCGTCGGGGATCGCGCCAAGGAAATTCGTCTCGCCCCCGTTCTCGGCGATCGCTGCGGTGACGACGGCGCCATTGGTGTCGTAGATCGCGGCGGGCCGCAGCGGCTCGCCCGGTTGAACCAGTTCGTCGCCGGTCGAAAGGATCGCCACGCGCGGACGGCGCGCAACGACAACCTCGGCAATGCCGCAGGCGGCCAGCATGCCGATCTCGCGCGAGCCGATCACGGTGCCGGCGCGCAGCAGCGCCTCGCCGCGCGCGATGTCAGATCCCGCATAGGAAACGAACTGCCCGGGCGAAGCCGCCCGGCGAACCTCGATGGCGCGGTTGCCCGCGGGCTGGGTGTGCTCGACCATCACGATGGCATCCGCACCGCGCGGCACCGGACCGCCGGTTGCGATCGGCGTTGCGGTACCCGACAGTACCGGCCGAGCTGGCGCCGTGCCGCAGGCGATCACCTCGTCATTGAGGATCAGGCGCAGCGGCGCCCCCTCGCCCGCAGACGCCAGATCAGCAGAACGCACGGCGAAGCCGTCGACATTGGAACGGTCGAATGGCGGCACGTCGATCGGCGCGGTCACGTCCTCCGCCAGCGTGCAGCCGAGAGCGGCGGCGAGTTTCCGCCGCTCACCGGGCACAGGCCGCGGAAACAGCGCAGCCTCGAAACGCGCAACCGCCTCCTCGCGCGACAGGATGGTCAGGAACTGGTCCTGATCGAGGTGATTCCGGGATGGTGCGCCGGCACCGGACCCGGAATCTCGAGATTCCGAATTCGCGCTCGCGCCCGCCGGCCAATGACGATGCTGGTTGGTATCGCGGCTCATGCAAGCCCTCTTTCACTCCCTGAGCATATAGGCATCGACCACAGTGCCCGCTGCAAATCCTTCCGAACCGCCGGGAACAACCAGCCAGGCCTCGGCACGGGCGATCGCTTCCAGCGAGAGATGGCCTGTGGCCAGCGCGACCCAGGCGCCGTCCTTGCGCTCCAGCAGCACGACTTCCGCAAGGCCAACACTGGAGGCAACCTTGCGCGCCAGCGGCAGGCCAAGCGTCTCGCGTGGCCGGCGGCCGGACAGTCGATCCAGCACGGGAAGCGCCAGCGTCCACCATGCCGCCAAGGCCTGGTCCGGCGCGCCCGGCAGCGCCACGACGGGCGTGCTGCCGATGCGTCCGACCGCGGAGGTACGGCCGGGTTGCAGGGCGATGCCATGCGCCACGACCTCGCCATGGCTGGCCAGCGCCAGCACCGTTGCATCGCGGCGGCCGACGCCGCTGCCGCCGATCGTGATGAGCAGATCGCACCCGCCCGCATCGAGCGCGCTTGCGATCGATGCCGCATCGCGTCCCGTTGCCTCGGTGACGTTCACCTCGGCCCCGGCATCACACGCACTTTCGGCGATCAAGTCCGCTGTCAACGTGCCGCCCGGGATATTGACGATGCGCAGGCGCGGCCGGCGCACGCGCAATTTCTTCAGCCCCGCCGCGCGCGCGATCAGGAGATCACGCGGCCGGATGCATTGGCCTGGAGCGGCCACAACGCTGCCCGCAGCGATATCGCTGCCGGCACGGCAAACGCCCTGCCCCGGCGCGGATTCAGATATGAATTGCGCAATCGGGCCTGACGTATCAACCGCGTCCGCATCCACCACGCAGTCGCAGCCATGGGGCATGGCATCGCCAGCCTCGACCCAGGCGGGTGACGACGTCAGCGGCAATGGCGAATAGGACGATGCGCCGACGAGATCGCGGGCGCGAAACGCGAAGCCATCGGTGGCGGCGATGTCATGCAGCGGGTGCGCTGCAAGCTTCGGCATGTCGGCCGCGATGCAACGTAGCGACTCCGCCGGCGCCAATTCTACCGGTGCAACCGGTTGCAATCCGTTCAGCAGGGCATTGAGCGCGACGTCGAGCGGGGTCAGCGACGCCGGCAGGCGCTGGAGCGAGGTCATGCTTCGCCTATGCCCCGAATCCGGCTGGAAATACAGAGCCAAATACCGGCGAACGCGGGCGTGATACCTTTGGCCCCGTTGACGAAAGCTGGAAATAGTTGCATTTGGGACCAATCAGAGCGGCCAAGCCGCCGACGGCCAAAACGCCGGTGCTCCAGGGAGGAAAAGGAATGTTTTCCAGGAAATTTTCCGCGCTTGCAGTGAGCGCGGTGGCGCTGCTCGCTTCGCCGGCGGCGCTCGCGCAGGTTTCCGACGATGTTGTGAAAATCGGCGTGCTCACCGACATGAACGGCCCGGCCTCCACGCCGACTGGCCAGGGCTCGGTGACGGCAGCGCAGATGGCGATCGACGATTTCGGCGGCAAGGTGCTCGGCAAACCGATCAGCCTGATCGTTGGCGACCATCAGCTCAAGCCCGATATCGGCAGCAATCTCGCGCGGCGCTGGTACGATATCGATCAGGTCGACCTGATCCTGGACGTGCCGGTTTCGGCGGTGGGTCTGGCGGTACAGACCGTAGCCAATGAGAAGAAAAAGCTCTTCATCACCCACTCCACAGGATCTGCCGACTTCCATGGCAAGTTCTGCTCGCCCTACGCCATCCAGTGGGTGTTCGACACACGCGCGCTCGCCGTTGGCACTGCGCAGGAGGTCGTGAAGCGCGGCGGCGACACCTGGTTCTTCATCACCGACGACTATGCCTTCGGCCATTCGCTGGAGCGCGATGCGTCGACGGTCATCACCAAGCACGGCGGCAAGGTGCTGGGCTCGGTCCGCCCGCCCTTTGCGACGCCGGATTTGTCGTCCTTCATCCTGCAGGCGCAGGCTTCCAAGGCCAAGATCATCGGCATCGCGGCGGGCCCGCCCAACAATACCAACGAGATCAAGACGGCCGGCGAGTTCGGCGTCTTCAAGGGCGGCCAGCAGATGGCGGGCCTGCTGGTGCTGATCACCGACATTCATGGGCTCGGACTGCCGGCCGCGCAGGGCCTGTTGCTGACGACGTCGTTCTACTGGGACATGGACGACAAGACCCGCGAATGGTCGAAGCGCTACTTCGCCAAGATGAACCGGATGCCGACGATGTGGCAGGCCGGCGTTTATTCCTCGGTGATCCACTATCTCAACGCCATCAAGGATGCCGGCACCGACGATCCGCTGAAGGTGACGGCGAAGATGCGCGAGAAGCCGGTCGAGGATTTCTTCTCCCGCAACGGCAGACTGCGCGAAGACAATCTGATGGTACATGACCTCTGGCTGGTGCAGGTCAAGAAGCCGGAGGAGTCGAAGTATCCGTGGGACTATTACCAGATCCTCGCCAAGATACCGGGTCAGGATGCGTTCGGTCCGCCGAACCCGGAATGTTCACTGGTGAAGAAGTGACTGCGTAGCGGTCATTCCGGGGCAATGCGAAGCATCGAACCCGAAAATCTCGAGATTCCGGGTTCGGTCCTGCGGACCGCCCCGGAATGACTCCTATCTATCTGCACTCGCCATTCGCATCACTTGACCATCCCGATCTCCTTCAAATATTTCATCACGCCCGGATGGATCAGCTCCTGCTTCGGCGCGGCGGCGATGGTGTTGGCGGCCGTGGTCTCGCACGCCTGCGCGAGCTTCTTGCAGAAGGCCGTTTCCACTCCGTGCAGCGTGCGCGCCAGGCGATAGGCAACGTCGTCGGGCAGATCGGCGCGGGTCAGGACAAAACTCCAGGAGCCGACCGAATTGATGGCTTCCGT
>DASWVJ010000159.1:0-15626 GCA_036406295.1 Bradyrhizobium sp. | reverse complement strand
GCGAAGAACCAGACCCGGAACCTCGAGATTCTCTGGAGCGCAATTGCGTTCCAGAGTTCGATGCTGCGCATCGTCCCGGAATGACGGTGGGAAATATCACCACGTCGCCACACCCTTCATCGTCGGCTGCCCTTCCGCATTCGCGGTCCACATGTCCATGCCGCCGCTGCCATTGTCGTTGGCATTGACCGAGAACTCGCTGCCTTCGAACAAGGGCTGCACGCCGCGATACACGAACTTCTTCGGCGGCTTGCCGCCATGCAGCTTTGCTGCGAACTCGATGATGAACGCAGCCTGCAGCGGCCCGTGGAACACCAGCCCCGGATAGCCCTCGACCTTTGTCACATAATCGCGGTCGTAATGGATGCGGTGGCCGTTGAAGGTCAGCGCCGAATAGCGGAACAGCAGTACGGGATCGGAGACGTGGCTCTCGCGATGTCTTGCCGGCGGCGGCGGAGGCGGGGCCTTCGACGCCACCTGCGACCCGCTGGTCGCCTCGCGATAGACGATGTCGTGGCGTTCGCGGATCGCGGTGCCGCGCGGCGTCGTGATTTCATGATGGACCGCGACAAAGCACAGCGTGCCGGTGGAGCCGCTCTTCAGCGTCACGTCCGAGATGCGCGAAGAGCGCTTCACCTCGTCGCCGACGCGCAGCGGCTCGATGAATTCCAGCTCGCCGCCGGCCCACATCCGGCGCGGCAGCGGCACCGGCGGCAGGAAGCCGCCACGGGTCGGGTGGCCGTCCTGGCTGAGCTGCGACATCGGAAACACCGGCGGCGCCAGGCACCAATGCGTGGTGAACGGCGCGGCGTCGCCGGCCTTCGGCTGGCCGATCTCCTGGAACAGGGTCGCGCGCAGGCCCTTGACGAGCTGTGCGGTGACGATGTCGCTCGCTTCTTCGGTATGGCCGATCCATTGCCGCAAGTGATCGATGTCGGGCTTTTCGCCCGCGATGGCCGGAGCACTCATGACGACTTCCTGACAGGTTGGGCTTTCGGCAGCTCGTCGTGATCGCCGATGGCAGGCACCGCGCCATATGTGCGCGGCTGGCCGACGACGATCATGGCCGGCGCCGGATAGCTCACCTTGCCGTTCGGCGTGTCGACCTCGATGCGCCGCAGATGCGGATGTTTGGAAAGATCGGCCATGCTGTTCACTTCGGCAAAGGCGATATCGGCCTCCGCCAGCTTCGTTAGGAGTTCATCGCGCGAAAGCCTGGCAAAACTGTCCGCCACCGTCTTGTCTGTAAGGATGCGGTTGCGCACGCGCTCGACGTTGTTGGCAAAGCGCGGATCATCGGGCAGGCCGGACTGGCCCAGCACGTCGGCGCACAGCTTTTTCCACTCGCGCTCGCTCTGGATCGAGATCAGGACGTCCTTGCCGTCTTTCGAACGAAACACGCCATAGGGGGCGACCGAGGGATGGGCGAGGCCCATCCGCTGCGGCGGCTTGCCGTCCTCGGCATTGAGCAGCGGCACTGTGCACCAATCCGCCATCACGTCGAACATCGAGATGCGGATGTCGACACCCTTGCCGGTGCGGCCGCGCCCGATCAGCGCTTCCAGGATCGCGGCGTGTGCCGTGGCCCCGGTTGCGACATCCACGATCGACATGCCGACGCGTGAGGCGCCTTCCGGCCCGCCGGTGATCGAAGCAAGCCCGCTCTCGGCCTGGATCAGGAGGTCATAGGCCTTGCGATGCGCGTAGGGCCCTTCGTCGCCGTAGCCGGTGATGGTGCAGGTGATCAGCGAGGGATAATCCTTGCGCAGGCGCTCCAGCGAGAAGCCGAGCTTGTCCATCGAGCCGGGCTTGAGGTTCTGCAGCAGCACGTCGGCGCTCGCGATCAATTCCTCCAGCGATTGCCGGCCTTCCTTGGTCGCGAGGTCGACGACGACCGAATCCTTGCCGCGGTTGAGCCAGACGAAATAGCTGCTCTGGCCCTTTGCTGCGGCGTCATAGCCGCGGGCGAAGTCGCCCTCCGGCCGTTCCACCTTGATGACATGCGCGCCGGCATCGGCGAGACGCGAGGAGCAGAACGGCGCGGCCACCGCCTGTTCCACCGCAACGACGACAATTCCCTGGAGTGGCAGCATGGTCGCCTCTCAGTAGGAGCGGGGCATGCCGAGCACATGCTCGGCGATGAACGACAGCACCAGATTGGTCGAGATCGGCGCCACCTGGTAGAGCCGCGTCTCGCGGAATTTGCGCTCGACGTCATATTCCTCGGCAAAGCCGAACCCGCCATGGGTCTGGATCGCGGCGTTGGCCGCTTCCCAGGACGCATCCGCCGCCAGCATCTTGGCCATGTTGGCCTCCGCGCCGCAATCGAGCCCGGCCTCGTATTTGCGGGTGGCTTCCTTCACCATCAACTCGGCCGCGCGCATCGACGCATAGGCCTTGGCGATCGGAAACTGGATGCCCTGGTTTTGGCCGATCGGCCGGCCGAACACCGCGCGCTCCTTGGCGTAGTTCGAGGCCTTCTCGATGAACCATTTGGCATCGCCAATGCATTCCGACGCGATCAGGATGCGCTCGGCATTCATGCCGGAGAGGATGTAGCGGAAACCCTTGCCCTCGTCGCCGATCAGGTTCTCGGCGGGCACCTTCATGTCGGTGAAGAACACTTCGGTGGTGGAGTGGTTCATCATGGTGCGGATCGGGCGGATAGTAAGTCCCGCCTTGCGTGCCTCGCGCATGTCGACGAGGAACACCGACAGGCCTTCGGTGCGTTTCTTCGCCTGCTCCTTTGGCGTAGTGCGCGCCAGCAGCACCATCAGGTCGGAATATTCGGCGCGGCTGGTCCAGATCTTCTGGCCGTTGACGATGTAGCTGTCATTGCCCTCCTTGCGCGCCACCGTCTTCAGCGAGGAGGTATCCGTGCCGCTGGTCGGCTCGGTGACGCCGAACGCCTGCAGTCGTAGCTTGCCGCTCGCGATCTGCGGCAGCCATTTTTCCTTCTGCTCCTTGCTGCCGTGCCGCAGCACCGTGCCCATGGTGTACATCTGGGCGTGGCAGGCACCCGCATTGCAGCCGTTGCGATGGATCTCTTCCAGGATCGCGGTCGCCGCCGAAAGCTTCAGGCCCGCGCCGCCATATTCCTCCGGGATCAGCACCGAGAGGTAGCCGGCTTCGGTCAGTGCGTTGACGAAGGCGGAGGGGTAGGCCATCTCGCGGTCGAGCTTGCGCCAGTATTCGCCGGGAAACTGCGCGCAGAGCTTGGCGACGGCGTCGCGAATGTCGGAATAATCGTGGTCGTGTTCGGGCTGGGTCATCGGGCTCGGGTCAATGGTCTGGGCCTGTCAAAGATAGACCGCGCATGTCGCGGTGGCGAACGCGAAAACCGCGTTCCGCCCCTGTCTTGGGAGATCGCCCCGGCCTTTGCAACGCCTATCGTGCCGCGGGCCTGCATAGCTCCGGCCCGGGCCATGAGTTCTCTGCCGTCCGCCGCCTCGCGCGGTTCCTCTGCGCAAGTACACTAGCCCGGGATGCGCACGGGCAGGGTTTCGTAGCCCTTGATGAAGCTCGAATAGATCCGCTTGGGCTCGCCGACCACCTCGATCTTCTCGAAGCGCTGCAGGATCTCCTGCCAGACGATGCGCAGTTGCAATTCGGCGAGCCGCATGCCGACGCAGCGGTGGATACCGAAGCCGAACGACAGATGCGTGCGCGGGCGCGGCCGGTCGATGATGAATGCGTCGGGATTGTCGATCACTTCCTCGTCGCGGTTGCCCGAGACGTACCACATCACCACGCGGTCGCCCTTGTTGATCTTCTTGCCGCCGAGTTCGGTATCCTGCAGCGCGGTGCGCCGCATATGGGCGAGCGGCGTCTGCCAGCGGATCACCTCCGGCACCATCGACTCGATCAGGTCGGGGTTTTCGCGCAACTTTTTGTACTGGTCGGGATTCTCGTTCAGCGCCAGCACCGAGCCGCTCATGGTATTGCGCGTGGTGTCGTTGCCGCCGACGATCAGCAGGATGATGTTGCCCATCAGGTTGTCGGGGTCCATGTGCCGGGTGGCGGGGCTGTGCGCCATCATCGACAACAGGTCGTTGCGCGGCGGCGCGTTGACGCGCTCGTTCCACAGCTTCGACATATAGGCGTAGCACTCGTCCATCTCGCGCCGGCGCTCCTCGGGCGAAGAGACGACGCCGCTCTTGGGCAGCGCGGTCGAGACATCCGACCAGCGCGTCAGCTTGCGCCGCTCCTCGAAGGGGAAATCGAACAGCGTCGCCAGCATCTGCGTGGTCAATTCGACGGACACCCGCTCCACCCAGTTGAAGGTCTCGTTGCGCGGCAGGCTCTCCAGCACCTTGATGGTGCGCGCGCGGATCAGTTTTGCCAGCTCGTCCAGATGCGTCGGCGTGAACATCGGCGACACCGTCTTGCGCTGCGCCGAATGCTTTGGCTGGTCCATCGCGATGAAGCTCGGCCAGTCATAGCCAACCGGGGCGTCGCGGATGTTGATGCCGCCGAGCGCCGCATCCGAGGAGAAGAGATGGTGGCTGGTGTCCACCGTCATGATGTCGTTGTATTTCGTGACCGACCAGTACGGCTCGATCGGCGCGTTGGTGCAGTAATGCACCGGCTCTTCCTTGCGCAGCCGTTCGAACCACGGCCACAGCGTATCGTCCTGGAACAGTCTCGGCGCGCCGGGATGAAAGTCCTTCAGGGGAGTCGCATAGGCCTCCTCGCGGGCGCGGGCCAGGTGTTCGGCCTTGTCGGCGCGGACGGCGGAGTGAACGTTCATCGTGTTCGTTCCCGGAACTGATTTGCTGTCATTTTACTTGCAGGCGCGGCATGCTGTCGCGCCTTTATTGGCTATGCGGCAATGCGTACCGGCAGGGTCTCGTAGCCCTTGATAAAGCTGGAATAAACCCGCTTCGGCTCGTCGACCACCTCGATCCTGTCGAAGCGCTTGAAGATCTCTTCCCAGATGATCTTCAGCTGCAGCTCGGCGAGCCGCATGCCGATGCAGCGGTGGATGCCGAACCCGAACGAGATGTGCGTACGCGGCCGGGCGCGGTCGATGATGAAGTCGTAGGGCTTTTCGATCACTTCCTCGTCGCGGTTGCCCGAGACGTACCACATCACGACCTTGTCGCCCTTCTTGATCTGCTTGCCGCCGATTTCGATATCGGCCAGCGCGGTTCGGCGCATATGCGCCAGGGGAGTCTGCCAGCGGATCACTTCCGGCACGAAGGTGTCGAGCAGCGCCGGATTCTCGCGCAGCTTTTTGTATTGGTCGGGATGCTTATGCAGGGCGTAGAGGCTGCCCGACATGGTGTTGCGGGTGGTGTCGTTGCCGCCGACGATCAGCAGGATCAGATTGCCGAGAAAGTTTTTCGGGTCCATGTCGCGGGTGGCTTCGCTATGCGCCAGCAGCGACAGCAGGTCGTTGCGCGGCGGCCCGTTGAGGCGCTCCTTCCAGAGCCTCGCGAAGTAGGTCGCGCACTCCAGGAGTTCGGCCTGCCGCTCGTCTTCGGTGGCAACCAGTCCTCCGACCCCGGGCAGGGTGGTGGCGATATCCGACCAGCGCGTCAGCTTGCGGCGGTCTTCCCAGGGGAAGTCGAACAGCACCGCCAGCATCTGGGTGGTCAGCTCGATCGAGACGGTGTCGACGAAATCGAACACTTCATTGACAGGCAGATTGTCGAGACAGCTCGCCGAGCGCTTGCGGATGTTGACGGCGAGCTCGTCGAGATTGGCCGGCGTGAACATCGGCGCCACGGTCCTGCGCTGCGCGGAGTGGCGCGGCTGGTCCATGGCGATGAAGCTTTCGCGGCGCAAATCCGGCGGCACGTCGCGGATGGTGATGCCGCCGAGCGCAGCGGCCGACGAGAACACGCCGTGATTGGTGTCGACCGCCATGATGTCGTTGTACTTGGTCACCGACCAGTACGGACCGAACATCGAATCCTTGCAGTAGTGCACCGGCGCTTCCTTGCGCAGCCGGTCGAAGTAAGGCCAGTGCGTATCGGACCGGAACAGTTCGGGATCGCCCGGATCGAATTCCTCGATCGGCATCGACCAGGCTTTTTCGCGCGCCTCGCGCAGACGAGTATCGTCTGCCTGTTCGATGGCTCCGTGCATGTCGCCTCTCCCGAGAGTCACTCTGCCGGTACATGGCCGGCGCAGCGATGTTTTACCCTATTACACCCCGAGCCGCGGCCTTCGGCAAGCGCGGAGTTTTGCGCAAGGCTACGCCTGAAATGATACGGTACCGTATCATTTTTCCGTGACAACCGCACCGCCAGGGGCTAAAGGCTTTGCAACAAAGCCACATCGCCGGAGGGACACCAGATGATCGCCAACGCGCCCAAAATGTTCAATTTCGACCTCGGTGAGACCGCGGACGCGATCCGCGAGACCGTGTACAACTTTTCCTCCAACGAGATCGCGCCGCGCGCCGCCGAGATCGACCGCACCAACCAGTTTCCACGCGACCTCTGGCCCAAGATCGGTGCGCTCGGCCTGCACGGCATCACGGTGGAAGAGGAGTATGGCGGCGCCGGCCTCGGCTATCTCGAGCATTGCCTCGTGGTCGAGGAAATGTCGCGTGCGTCCGCCGCGGTCGGCCTGTCCTACGGCGCGCATTCGAACCTCTGCGTCAACCAGATCCGCCGCAATGGCAGCGAGGCCCAGAAGCGCAAATATTTGCCGAAGCTGATCTCTGGCGACCATGTTGGCTCGCTCGCCATGTCCGAGCCCGGCGCCGGCTCCGACGTGGTCTCGATGAAGACCCGCGCCGACAAGAAGGGCGACCGCTTCGTGCTCAACGGCAACAAGATGTGGATCACCAATGGTCCCGTCGCCGACACGCTCGTTGTCTATGCCAAGACCGATCCCAACGGCGGCCCGCGTGGCATTTCCGCCTTCATCATCGAGCGCGGCATGAAGGGATTTTCCACCGCGCAGAAGCTCGACAAGCTCGGCATGCGTGGCTCCGACACTTGCGAACTGGTGTTCGAGGATTGCGAGGTGTCGGAGGAGAACGTGCTCGGCGCCGTCGGCAAAGGCGTCAACGTGCTGATGAGCGGCCTCGACTATGAGCGCGCGGTGCTGGCGGCCGGCCCGATCGGCATCATGCAGGCCTGTATGGACGTCGTGCTACCATACATCCACGAGCGCAAGCAGTTCGGCCAGCCGATCGGCACCTTCCAGCTTGTGCAGGGCAAGCTCGCCGACATGTACACCACGATGAATGCCTCGCGCGCCTATGTGTATGCGGTGGCAAAGGCCTGCGATCGCGGCGAGACCACGCGCGAGGATGCCGCCGGCGCGATCCTCTATGCCGCGGAAAAGGCCACGCAATGCGCGCTGGATGCGATCCAGCTGCTCGGCGGCAACGGCTATATCAACGAATACCCCACGGGCAGGCTGTTGCGTGACGCAAAACTCTACGAGATCGGCGCCGGCACCAGCGAAATTCGCCGCATGCTGATCGGCCGCGAGCTGTTCGACAAGACGGCGTAGCGCGTTTCGCTCGGCGTTGCCTCATCCGCCGGCTGTCATACTCTGCGCATGCGGGGTTCCACTACGCCGTAGCCCATCGGTTTCAACAGATGTCCCTGGAATGCTGGATCACCCGCCTTCGCGGGTGATGACAAGTGAACGCGTGGCAAAAGCCATTGTTGTCCAGAGTCCAGCGTTCATGTGACACCTTCATCACACCGCCAGCGACCAATCCGTGCTTTAATCAGCCCGTGATGCCGTCTGGAGTTGCGCCGTGAACCAGTTCACCTCGACGCCGATCGTGTCCCCGCCAGCCCAGCCAGTGCCGCCCACACCCGTCCCGCCGCCGCTGCCGGCGAAGCTCGATTTCACGGGCGACCGCAATGGGTTCCTTCATCTCGTGGCGCGTGGCGCCGGGCTCGAGCTGGTCACGCTCGGCTTCTACCGGTTCTGGCTCGTCACCGACATCCGCCGGCATCTCTGGTCCAACACGGTGATCGACGGCGACGCCGCCGAATATACCGGCCGCCCCCGCGAGCTTCTGATCGGCTTTCTGATCGCGCTCGCGATCCTCATGCCGATTTATCTCGCCTATTTCCTGATCAGCGTCGAAGCCGAGCATTTGCAGGCGCTCGCCAGCATTCCGCTGGTTGCCGCCTTCTACGTGTTCGGGCAGTTCGCGATCTATCGTGCGCGCCGCTACCGGCTGACCCGCACGGTGTGGCGCGGCGTGCGCTTCTGGATGGACGGCTCGGGTTGGATCTATGCCGCGCGGGCCTCGTTATGGGCGCTGCTGGCGATCGTCACGCTCGGCCTTGCGCTGCCATGGCGGTCCGCCGCGCTCGAACGCTACAAGCTGGCGCATTCCTGGTACGGCGACCTGCAGGGCCGCTTCGAAGGCCGTGGCTGGGAGCTTTTCAAGCGCATCTGGTGGCTATGGCTCGCCAGCCCGCTCGCCATCCTGATATTCCCGATCCCGTTCTTTTTCGCCTACTACAGGGCGGTGGAATGGCGATGGTGGTTGTCGGGTATCCGCTTCGGCGCGGTCACGGTGCAATCGAAGCTGGGGTCGGGCGCGCTGCAGGAGTTTTACTGGAAGGTCATTGGATGGTCCTTCGTGCTGTCGATGGGAGCCGGGATCGTCATCGGCGGTCTGGGCGCCGCGGTGCTTGGCATCAGCAAGGCGCTGACAGCGGCGACTGATGCCGATTCGCTCGCGACCAGCATCCCGATCATGGTCGTCACGGTGATCGGCTATCTCGGCTTTGTGCTTAGCCTGAGCGTCGTGACCCGGCTGTATCTGTCGCGCGACCTCTGGGCCAGGGTGCTGTCGACGACCGTCGTCACCAACCTTGCGGCCGCGGCCAACGTCGCGGCGAAGGGTGACCTTGCGACCGCGATCGGCGAGGGCATCGCCGACGGCCTCGACGTCGCCGGGTTCTGACATGGCCGCAGCCGCCGATGACATCATCTATTTCGACGGCACGTCGAGCCGGCGCCATGCCGCGGCGCTCGCCTTCGCGGACGCTTTGGAGATCTCGGTCGACGGCGAAGTCAGGACACGCTGGGCCTACGCGGACATCCGCCGTGCCGACAGCCCGCCCGGCACATTGCGCGTCACCTGCCAGGGGGCGCCTGTGCTGGCGCGCCTGGAGATTCGCGACCCTGCCATCGCAGCCGAGCTGACGAAGCGCGCAACCAATCTCGACGAGCATCACCTCGGCCGCCGCGGCGTGGCAAAAATCGTCGGCTGGTCGCTTGCTGCGGCCGTCTCGATCGTGCTGGTCGTGCTCTATGGCGTGCCGCTCGCTGCCGACCGGCTCGCGCCGCTGGTGCCGGAATCCTTCGAGCGGCGGTTCGGCGATGTCGCCGAGAAGCAGGTCAAGGTCGTGTTCGGCGAGAAGCTCTGTAGCGCCAGCCCAGCGGGCCAGGCGGCTTTCGAGAAACTCGTCACGACCCTGCGCAATGCCGCCGGTTTCGATACGTCCATGCAGTCCGCGGTGCTGTCGAGCGATATCCCGAACGCGCTGGCGCTGCCCGGCGGCAAGATCATCGTGTTCGACAGCCTGATCGCCAAGGCGAACAGCCCGGACGAGATCGCGGGCGTGATTGCGCACGAGCTCGGCCATCTCCGGCATCGCGACAACATGCGCGGCCTGATCTATAACGGCGGCACCTCCTTCCTGATCGGCCTGCTGTTCGGCGACATCACCGGCTCGAGCGCGGTGATCTTCGCCTCACGCACGCTGGTCACCTCTTCCTATTCGCGCGAGGCCGAGACCGCCGCCGATACCTTCTCCATCGAGATCATGCACAAGCTCGGCCGGCCGCCGAAGGCGATGGGCGAGTTGATGATGCGCGTCACCGGCAAGGAAGGCGGCAAGGGCCTCACCATCATCTCGACTCATCCGCTGACCGAGGACCGGCTGGCTCGCATGAGCAAGGAAGACCAGACCGCCAAGGGACCGCCGCTGCTGAGCGACGCGGAATGGCAGGCGCTGAAAGGCATTTGCGGTAAAGGAAAAGTGTAGAGGCCGCGCTCCCTCCCGAATCATTTCCGGGTTCGCGCTTCGCGTGCCTGGGAATGACGAAGGAGTGATTGGCTGTCAGCGTGCCACCATTCGCTCGCCTCATATGCGGCAGTTCCCGCCGCCGGTTCCACGAACTGATATCTGGCGGCTCGCGGGAACACATCGTCATGGGATTCGTTCGACCCGATAGCAGGGGGCAGGTGGCACCAATCGGAAAGGAATCGGCTCATGAGATTGAATGAAACCCAGCTCAAGCAGACCCTGAACCAGATCAATGCGGAGGTTCTGCCGGACAACCATCCCGCGGCGGCCCAACTCGCCGATCTGTTCGGCGATCACACTTTCTTTCTGGATCAGAGCGGCCTCAAGGTGCTGGAGCCGGCCGAGACATCAGCGAGCGACGTCCAGACAAGCCAGGTGATCAGCCTCGCCGACTGGTCGGACGCGACGCTGACGAGCCTGAAGCCGCATGCACCTGAGCCTACGGGCACGGTCGTCATCTTCGACCAGATGAAGCACTGATCAGCGGTCACGGCGCAGCCGCATCCGCGATCGTCGTCCCGGTGCTGGCTGACCAAGATTGTCGTCCCGGCGAGCCGACTTCGCCAAGGCTTCGCCGGGGCTGTGCCGAAGCTTTAGTGAAGGCGCACGCCGGGACCCATAACGATTGATATATCGATTGGTGGAACGAGCCGGCGCTCTAGCTTGCTCTAATAATTCGACCTTGCGGCTATGGATCCCAGCCCGCGCCGGGGCGACAGCGGAGTGTGCGGCGCCAGCCGAGCCCCGCTCACTCCGCCAGATCGTTCACCTGCCTGACCCACGCCCGCACGTCGGCGAGCACGGCGGGCAGCACCACCTTCACGTCCTGCACGGTCATGCCGGCCTTGATGCGCGGGTCGTAGAGCAGGTTGAGCAGATATTGGTCGTAGATATCGAAATAGCCCATCGAGACGTTGTCGTTGAACATGGTCCACGGCACGGTCGCAGTGTCGTTGATCGGCCCCAGCGACTGCAACAGCTCCTCATAGGCGCAGTCGAGAAAGACGAAGTCGCCATTGTCGACGGTGAGGATCACGTCGGAATGCTCGATCTCGAATTTCTCGTTCTTGCGGAATCCGGAGAGGCATTGCGGATCGAGCGAGGTCTTGATCTCCTTGGCGCGCTCGCCGCCATAGAAGGTCGAGATGGTACGGAACAGGTCGCGGTCGCGTACCAGCTTCACCAGCACGTTGGCCTTGTCGTCATCGTCGGTCATGGCGATGTCGAGATGGCGGATCCGCGTGGCGATGTCGGCGACGATCTTCGCGATCTGTGCCTTGCGGTCGGCGCGTCCATCGGCAAACACGCGCACCGGCACCTCGTATTTGCGGATGCGGTCGACGCGGCCGGCCAGATGATATTCGGCGCCGAACGCCGTCTTCATGAAGCCTTCGACGATCTCGCTGTCGGTAAAATCCTTCTTTTCGGCGCGCTGGTGCGCGGTGATCGCCGGCAGTTCGGCCGCCGCCGGCGGGGGCAGCGCAATGCCGGCCGTCAACGCCGCGAGCGCCGTCGCGATGAAGAAGATGGGTCGGCGAAATCTGTTCATTGTTACGATGGTGACGCGGGAAGACGGCGCGGGCAAGGCCCGCGCGCATCGACGCCGGCAGGTTCCGTTCGCGCGCAGCTAGTTCCTCACCACCACCGTGGTGCCGACCGACACGCGGCTGTAGAGGTCCACGACGTCCTCGTTGGTCATGCGGAAGCAGCCGGACGACACCGCCTGTCCGATCGTCTCCGGCTCGTTGGAGCCGTGAATGCGGTAGAGCGTCGAGCCCAGATACATCGCGCGCGCCCCGAGCGGATTTTCAATGCCGCCGGGCATGTGGCGCGGCAGGTCGGGGCGGCGGCGCAGCATCTGTGCCGGCGGGGTCCAGCCTGGCCATTCCTTCTTTGCGGTAATGCGGTGGGTTCCGCTCCAGCGGAAGCCGTCGCGGCCGACGCCGATGCCGTAGCGCAGCGCCTGGCCACCGGGCAGCACCAGATAGAGCCGCCGTTCGCTGGTGCTGATCAGGATGGTGCCGGGCGCATAGTTGGTCTGGAGCATCACGGTGGTGCGCGCGATCGGGCTGCCGCCGCTATAGCCGCCGCCCCGGAAATTCGGCCCGCCGCCCATGATGTCGCGCATGTCAAGAAATTGCGCCTGCGCGTGGCCCGCCGCCAGCATCGCCACCGCCGCGCACAGCAATCCAAGCCCCCGGTACATCTTTATTTCCCCACAAATCAATTTCGGCCGCTGCAGCGAGACAGGCCACAACGGCAAAGCTTGTGCAAGCAACGAGCCTGTGACTGCGGCATTTTCGGGCCCCTCGGTTAAAAAAGACAACATGCCCGGCGCGATACCTGCATTGCCGGCTAAGCCTTTGACGAAACGGGTGAACAATGGTTGATCTGCCGAGTAGTGCGAGAGCCGATCCGAGAAACGCGAGCGACAGGGGCGAAACGATGAATGGTGCGGAAAGTCTGGTGCGGACATTGGTCGCGGGCGGCGTGGACGTCTGCTTCACCAATCCCGGCACCTCGGAGATGCATTTTGTCGCAGCGCTCGATCGCGTCGAGGGCATGCGCTGCGTGCTCGGCCTGTTCGAGGGCGTGGTGACGGGCGCGGCCGATGGCTATTTCCGCATGAAGGATACGCCGGCATCCACGCTGCTGCATCTCGGCCCGGGTCTCGCCAACGGCCTCGCCAACCTGCACAACGCCAAGAAGGCCAATTCCGGCATCGTCAACATCGTCGGCCAGCACGCCATCCATCACATCGGCTACAACGCGCCGCTGACCTCCGACATCGAGGGCCTGGCGCGGCCGATGTCGGCCTGGGTGCGCACCTCGCCGGACGCCCGATCGGTCGCCGCCGACGGCGCGGCCGCGATTGCCGCCGCCAAGAGTTCGCCGCCGCAGATCGCGACCCTGATTCTGCCCGCCGACACCGCCTGGAACGAGGCCGATGGCATCGCGCAGGTGAATGGCGAAATGCAGCGCGCCAATTATTCCTCGCAGGCGGTCGATCATGCCGCGAAGGTTCTGCGTAGCGGCGGCGCGCAGAACCTGCTCCTGCTCACCGGCAGCGCGCTCACCGAAAGGGGCCTTGCGCTGGCACAGCAGATTGCCGGCAAGACCGGCTGCAAGGTGATGGGCCAGACCTACAATCCGAAGATGGCGCGCGGCCGCGACCGTTTCGCCATCGACCGCATTCCCTATGTGATCGAGCAGGCGCTGCCGATCCTGAAGGACTTCAAGAACATCGTGCTGGTCGAGGCCAACGATCCGGTCGCCTTCTTCGCCTATCCGAACAAGCCGAGCATGCTCAAGCCCGAGGGCTGCGAGGTGCACCGCGTCACCAATATCGGCGAGAATTCGGTCGCAGCACTTGAAGCGCTGGCCGGCGCACTTGGCGCCAAGCCCGCCGATATGGTGCCGCAAAAGCCGATGGACATCGCCAAGCCCACCGGGTCCCTGACTCATGCCTCGATCGCTCAGGCGATCGCCATGGCGATCCCGGAGAATGCGATCGTGGTCGATGAGTCCATCACGACGGGCCGCCAGTTCTTTCCGCCGACCGCGGCGGCCAAGCCGCACGACTGGCTGCAGAACATGGGCGGCTCCATCGGCTTCTCGCCGCCGGTCGCCACTGGCGCGGCGGTTGCATGTCCCGACCGCAAGGTGATCTGCATGGTCGGCGACGGTTCCTCGATGTACACGATCCAGTCTTTGTGGACGCAGGCGCGCGAAGGCCTCAACGTTGTCACGATTGTGTTCGCAAATCGCATCTATCAGATCCTGCGCGGCGAGTTCGACGGGGTGGGCGCGGGCGAGCCGGGACAGCGTGCGATGGACATGCTGAAGATCGATCGGCCGACCATCGACTTCGTCGCGCTCGCCAAGGGTATGGGCGTGCCCGGGCGTGCGGTGACGACGGCGGACGAGTTCAACAAGGCGCTGGAAGAAGCCATGGCCGAGCCCGGCCCGCGGCTGATCGAGGTGCAGATGTAGCGCCGGCGTCCAAATCGCCCGCGCGAGTTGGGGAAGCGGATGCGGGCGGAACTGGTGAAGGTCGTCAAGGCGATCGAGGAGTTTTATGCCCGCGAGGGCCTGCTGTTCGACAAGGATCTCGGCGAGCGCGCGCTGACGCATCGGCTGGCGGTCTATCTGGAAAGGCAGTTCGACGGCTGGGAGGTCGATTGCGACTATAACCGGCTCGGCGAGCGGCTGTTGAAGATGCCGCACGGGACCATCGTCTCGACCGATGATGAACTCGGCAAGTCGATCTTTCCCGACATCGTCGTGCACCGCCGCACCGTGCCCGAGAATCTGCTGGCGGTGGAAGTGAGGAAGGCGAGCAATCACCAGCCGATCGAGCACGATCAGCACAAGCTGCGCGGCATGACCGACCCGCTTCTGTGGTTCGCCTACCGCGTCGGTGTGCTGCTGGTGCTGGGCAAGGGAAAGGTGAAGTCGTCCGACGTCTATCTCGGCGGGGTCATCGACCGGGAGCTGTCGGATTGGTTCGCCGGCCGGCTGCGGGATAAAGGTCTCGGGAGCTGAGGAGGCTGGGATGAGATTCAAGGCATCGATCGCCGCAACCTTGCTGCTGGTCACTCCCGCCTTCGCGCAGGCGCCGCCGATGGACGCGACGCTGCAGGCGCTGCTCGCCAATCCCGGGATCGTCAAGGCGCTCGCCGACATCAAGGCCGACGATGCGCGCTCTCTCGATGAGCAGAAGCGCATCACCGAAATTCCGGCGCCGCCGTTCAAGGAGAAGATTCGCGCCGAATACTATTTGAAGCGGATGCAGGAGCTCGGCTTCAAGGACGCGGCCATCGACAGCGAGGGCAATGTCATTGCGCTGCGCAAGGGTACGGGGGGCGGGCGGCCGAAGCTGGTGGTGTCGGCGCATCTCGACACGGTGTTTCCCGAAGGCGTCGACGTCACCGTGAAGGAAAAGGACGGCGTCATCAACGCCCCCGGGATCGGCGATGACTCGCGCGGGCTTGCCGCGCTGCTCTCGCTGGTCAAGGCGATGAACGAAAACGCGGTTGCGACGGTCGGCGATCTCCTCGTCGTCGGCACCGTCGGCGAGGAAGAGCTCGGCAATCTCCGCGGCGTCAAGGCGCTGTTCCGGGATCACAGCGATATCGACGGCTTCATCTCGATCGATGGACTCGGCATCAGCCGCGTCGTCAACCAGTCCACCGGCAGTCACCGCTACGAGATGACCTTCAAGGGCCCCGGCGGCCATTCCTTCCAGGAGTTCGGCCTGCCTAGCGCCATCCACGCCATGGGCCGCGCGATTGCGAAGATCTCGGAATTGCAGACGCCGTCGGAGCCGAAGACCACCTTCACCGTCGGCACGGTGAGCGGCGGCACTTCGGTGAACGCGATTGCCGCCGAAGCCCGCATGGCGGTCGACATGCGCTCGAACTCGACCGAGGAGTTGCTCAAGCTCGAGGAGAAGCTGCTTGGTCTGGTCAAGCAGGCGGTCGTGGAAGAGAACGCGCGCTGGAACAGCGACAAGATCAGTGTCGAGATCAAGCTGATCGGCGACCGGCCCGCCGGCATCGTGTCGATGGATTCGCCGGTCGTGCTGGCGACGCAGCG
>DASWVJ010000158.1:0-7152 GCA_036406295.1 Bradyrhizobium sp. | reverse complement strand
GGGTGCGCGCCCATTTCGAGCAGCGCTTCAGCGCGGCGCGAATGGCGAAAGAGTATCTCCGCCATTATGAGATGCTCGCGGACAAGGCGCGCGCGAGCGTTTCGGCCCCGCGCATGAACGCGACGGAGCGGAGCACACTGATCCGGTCTCCTGACCAGCCAAAATCCTAATTGCCGCAAATCGCCTTCGCCTCCGGGGCAGCGCATCCGGTGCCGCCGGCACACCCGTTTGAGCGGTGCGCCGCCACCGTGCGCGCGACGATGCGCGCGACCAGCGCCTGGCCCTTCTCGTTGGGATGGACGTGATCGGCGAACAGCGCCTCGTTGTCGCAGCTGCGGAAGATGGTGCCAGCATCGATGAGCACGATGCGGCTGTCGCTGCCGGCGATCTTCTTCAGCTCGGCTGCGTAAGCCGACTGGATGCGGGCGGAGGTGTAATCAAGATCGATGGCGGCCTGGAGCTCTGCCAGTGCCTTCTTCCCGTCGCCGAGCCGGCGATATGTCAGTCCCGCATTGTAATGGAAGTGCGGCACTTTTGGCGCGAGCTCGATCGCCTTGAGGAACGCGTCAAGCCCTCCTTGCGCGTCGCCGGATCGCGCCAGCACGTAACCGAAATTGTTGTAGACGTCCGGATTCTTTGTGCCGCTCTCGACCAGACGGGAAAAGCGCTCGCGCTGTTCGTCAAGATGGCCGTCGAAACATCGTACCACCTGGCTTGCGTATCGTCCGATCGGCCGATCGTATTTGGGATAGCGGGGTGCGGTGATGTCGGTGTCGAGCAGCGCGGGCAAGAGGTCGCCCGCCGCCTCACCTTGCTCAAGGCAGCCGTTCTTCCCAGCGAATTGCGGCTCATAGGCGCGGCGGAAATCATATTCCAGGATGCGCGGCGGATATTCCAACGGCACTGGCGGAATGACGATATAGATGTCCGCGCCTATCCCTTCGGCCCAGCGCACCATGGCCTCCATGTTCTCGCGGAACTCGGGCAAGGGAACGCGCGGCAGCTTGAGTGCCTCGTTGCCGAGGTCGGCATCGAACGCGACCTGGTTGACGTATTTCGCCGCCGCCTTGAGGAACACGTAGGTGCCCCAATGATCGACCAGCCAGGTTTCGGCACGGTCGAGTAATGACTTTCCGGCCTGCGTCACGTCGAGCAGGCGGCGATCGGGTACGCTAGAGCCAAAACCGTCGTTGTTGCCGAGATAGAGCAGCAGGCCGTCCGGCTTGTACTTGTAGTACTCGCGGGAAAGCGCGGCGCGCGCCTGCTCGGTGGAATAGCCGATGACGGCGGCATTGACGACTTCGACGGAGTCGCCGAGCAGGCGCTGCGCGACCTGCGGCCAGGTATCGGACTGCTTGTCGATGCCGAGGCCCGCGGTAGAGGAGTCGCCGAGAATGAGCAGGCGGTAACCCTTGCCCTCGCGCGCGTAAGGAATTTCGCGCGGCGAGTAGATGCCGTGCGATGTGGTGAGATACGGCTCCTGGGTAAGGTTCGGCCGGTTCTTCCAGGCGAGGAAGGGATCGGCGGTGTGCGGATTGACCGGAAACTGGAACTTCTTGATCCGGGTGGCCGGGTTCCTGAAGATCGCAATGTGCGGCGGCACCTCGCCCACCACCGAGCGGTAGAAGGCAAGATGCCCGGCGGCCGTGAGGCGAATGGCAAGCTCGATCGCGCCGAAGATGACGACGAAGGGCAACAGAGCGGTGATGAGGAGCTTGAGCCCGTAACCAGGCGGCCTCATGCAATCGTCCCCCGGGAGGACGCAAGGCTATTGCGGGCGGACCGCGAGCACAATCGCGGACGCCCAGCCGTTTGCGGCGCGCTACCCTCACCCAGCCGGGATCACCGGCGGATGATATTCGAGTGTGTACGCCAGCAACCACAGCAGGAACAGCACGACCGGCAGATGCACCAGCAATTGCAGGAAGGTAAAGCCCACGACGTCGCGCGCGCGCAAGCCCAATACGCCGAGCAGCGGTAGCATCCAGAACGGATTGATCAGGTTGGGCAACGCCTCCGCCGCGTTATAGACCTGGACGGCCCACCCGAGATGCACCTTGAGATCGTCGGCCGCCTGCATCACGTAGGGCGCCTCGAGCAGCCACTTGCCACCGCCCGACGGGATGAAGAAGCCGAGGATCGCCGAATAGATGCCGATCACCAGCGGATAGAGATGCTGCGTCGACATGGCGACGAAGGCGTGCGTGATCTGGTCGGACACGGTGACACCTGCGCCGTTCCTCGCCTGCGTGAGGATCGCAGCAATCGCGCCGTAGAAGGGAAACTGGATCAGCACGCCCGATGTCGCCGGCACCGACTTGATCACCGCGGCGAGGAAGCGCTTCGGCCGCCAGTGCAGCAGAAGGCCGACCATGATGAAGATGAAATTGTAAGTGTTGAGATTGGAGATCGCGATCATCCAGTCCTGGCGGGCGAATTCGTTGATCACCCAACCGGCCGCGAGCAGCACCAGCAATATGGTGAGGATCGGGGAATGCTCCAGCCATTCCCCCGGCTGCTTCGGGGGCGCCACCTCGATGGCTTGGTTGCGCGAGGTCTCGATGCCCATCGCTTCCGCCGTCACAGCAGAACTTGGGCCGGGAGCCGACCAGAGCGCGATGGCGACGGAGATCACGAGGAGCACGGATGTGATCACCACCGACTGCCACAGGAAGATGGTTTCGGAGAAGGGAATGACCCCGCTGATGGACAACAGGCCTTTCGGCAGGCTCGCCGCATTGGCCTGCAGCTGCGCAGCCGAGGAAGACAGCCCCATCGCCCAGGTAGCGCCAAGCCCGAGATAGGCTGCCGCGCCCGCAGCCCGATAGTCCATCTTCAGTTCGCGCCGTGCCGCAAGCGCGACGACCAATAGGCCACCGAGGATCAGGCTCAAGCCCCAATTGAGCAACGAAGCCAGAATGCTGACGAAGGCGACGAGGCCGACGGCGCCGACGCCGGTCTTGGGCAAATCGGCGAGCCAGCCGATCAGCCGTTGCGCAGGGGCCGAGGTGGCGACGACGTAGCCGCCGATCGCGACGAAGGCCATTTGCATGGTGAAGGTGATCAGGCTCCAGAACCCGTTGCCGAAGGCGACACTGACGGCAACCGGCGAGGCGCCGTTGAGCAGCGCCGCCAGCGCGACCACCGCGACCGCGATGGCGACAAAGATGAAGGCGTCGGGAAACCATTTTTCCGCCCACGCCGTGAAGCCTATCGCCAGGCGCACCAACGCGCCCTCCCGCTGCTCTGCTTGAGCAGGAGGTGTGACCGTGTCCGTCGTTGCCATGATGATCCTCCCAAGACCCGCGACTCGAAAGGCTTGGCAGCAAGACTATGCCCAAAATGCCGGCCCGTCGATGGCAAGGCATCGCGGTCGAAATGTTCGCAGATGCGAAAGCGCGCGGCCTCCAGGGCCGGGCAGCGTTACGGCGTGAACGACGGATCGGAAATCGCAAACGCCAGCATGATCGCAAAGACATGGACGGCGGCGAGCGTCGCCGCGGCCGGCTTGAAGCGGTCCTTGGTGCGCGAGGACGACGATAAACAGCACCATGGGTGTGGCCAGGACGCCAAGAAGCGTGGCGATGCCGCGGAAGAACGGTACCATTGGCGTGTGCCTATTCGTTTCGCGCAAGGCTATTCGACAGTGGCACAACCGGCTAGTGTCCACCTCTGTCGGCACCGCGAGCGATGGGGGATCACATGCGTCTTTCCCGTTCAGCCTTGGGGATCGTCTCTTTTGTCGGTGCCGACCTGATTGAACCGGCCCCGGTTATGGCTGCACCCCAGCCTCTGTTGAACAAGACGGTCACATTGGCCTGGACAGCGCAGTCTCGCCTGCGCGACCCCGACGGAAAAGAGAGGCAGGTGAACGCCAGCATCAGATACGTGATCTACATCTCTTCGCAGGGCCGCCTGTTCGAGCGCTCTTCACGATCGGTCGGCGGTCGCACGCAGGGAGGCGACGTGGACCCAAGCGCGACCAAAACCAAATTGGGCGAGACCAGAGGCCTGCGCTTTGAGGGCAACAAGCTCGTCGCCAATCGGGGCTATTCCGGTGGCGGCGGATCCGGCGCGATGCGTGCCGTGGCGACTTTCGACTCCAGCTATTCAAGCTGTTCGCTTTCCGTGATGGTCGGCAAGGAAAAAGGCGGCGTCATCAGGCGCGCAGGAATGGATGGCGTGGTGCGCGAGCTTTTGTCGGTAACCACAACCGGACCAACCTGTTCAGTTCAAAGCGGCAATGCGTTCGCGAATTGAGGATCAGCAGAGATGCGGCGGATTACGCCTTACGGCTAATCCGCCCCACGTTGCCTACTCCGCCGCCTGCTTCACGACGGCGTCCAGCGCCTCACTCACCTTCGGCGGCGACATCGGCAGGCTGTAAAAGCGCAGGCCCAGCGCATTGTAGATGGCGTTGGCGACCGCCGACATCACGGGCACCAGCGGCACTTCGCCGACGCCCTTGACGCCTTGCGGGTGTTTTGGGTTCGGCACCTCGACCATGATGCAGTCGATCATCGGAAGGTCCGAGCAGACGGGCATGCGATAGTCGAGGAAACCGGGATTATCGACCTTGCCCTCCTTCGTGTAGATGTACTCCTCGTTCAGCGCCCAGCCGATGCCCTGCGCGACGCCACCCTGCAATTGTCCTTCGACATAGCCGGGGTGGATGGCGCGGCCGACGTCCTGCACGGCGGTGTAGCGGATCACGCGTGCAATGCCGAGTTCCGTGTCGATCTCGACGTCGCAGATATGCGTGCCGAAACCGCCGTCCGCTCCCTGGGTGTTGAGCTGCACGCCGGCGCCGATCGGCCCGCCCATCGCGGGCGCCTTCTCGGCGAGCTCTTCCAGCGTCAGCGGCTCGAACTGGCCGGCATTGGGGCTTGCGGGATGCGCGGCGCCGTTCTCCCACTTCACCGCTTCGGGATCGATGTTCCAGATTTTTGCCGCGCGCTCGCGCAGGGTCTGGATCACCTTGTCGACCGATTGCGTCACCACCATCGAGGAGGCGAACAGCACGCGGCTGCCGCCGGTGAGGTTGGAGAAGCCGACAGTCTGCGTATCGCCGATGATGACGGAGACGCGGCGATAGTCGATGCCGAGCAGCTCGGCGCAAATATTGGCGATGCCGGCGCGCGAGCCGCCGATATCGGGGTGGCCCGTGGTGACGACGACGTTGCCGTCTTCGGTGATGTTCACCTGGGCGGAAGATTCACCGCCCGCGTTGAACCAGAAGCCGGAGGCGACGCCCCTGCCCCGCGGCCGGCCATGGCCGTCGCCGAGCGGCGCCGCGTAGTGCGGCGAGGCTTTGGCGGCTTCTACCGTCTCGATATAGCCGATACGCGGGAAAGTCGGCCCGTGCGCTGCCTTGGTGCCTTGCCTGGCGCCGTTCTTCAGGCGGAAGTCGAGCGGGTCCATCTTCAGGGCCTCGGCGACTTCGTCCATCACACACTCCACCGCATAGGCGCCGATCGGCGCGCCCGGCGCGCGATAGGCCGCGACCTTGGAGCGGTTGGAGCAGACGTCAAAACCTTCGGAGAGAAGGTTCGGGATGTCGTAGGGCGTGAAGCTGCACCCGGCGGCGCCGCGGATCGGCGAGCCCGGGAAGGCGCCGGCCTGCAGATAGAAGGTGCCGTGGGCGGCGGTGATGCGGCCGTCTTTGGTGGCGCCAATCTTCACGGTGCTGCGCGAGCCGGAAGTGGGCCCGGTCGCGCGCATCACTTCCTCGCGCGTCATCACCATCTTCACGGGACGGCCGGATTTCTTGGCGAGCAGCGTCGCGACCGGCTCGAGATAGACGATGGTCTTGCCGCCAAAGCCGCCGCCGATCTCGGCGGGGATGGCACGGATGTCGCTCTGCGGGATGCCTGATAGCATCGACGTCATCGCGCGGACCATGAACTGGCCCTGGCTGGAGCTCCAGATCGTGGTCTTGCCGTCCGGCGCGACCGAGATCAGGCAGGCATGCGGTTCGATATAGCCCTGGTGAACCGGGCGCGTGGTGAAAGTGCGCTCGATGACGACATCGGCCTGCTTGAAGCCCTCGGCGAAGTCGCCCTTCTTGTGCTCGAGGCGACCGACGATGTTGGAAGGCTTTCCCTCCCACTTGTTGAACTCGTGCAGAACAGGCGCATCCGGCCTGATCGCGTCCTCGATCTCGATCGACCAGGGCAGCACCTCGTAGTCGACCTCGATCAGCTTGCAGGCCTCCGCGGCGATCGCTTCCGTCGTGGCGGCTACCGCTGCTACGGGGTGTCCGGGGAACAGCGCCTTGTCGCGCGCCATCACGTTCCGGCACATCCAGCGCATGTCCTGGATGCCGAGCATGACAGCGCCCTTCTCGATCGGGAAATCGACGATGTCCTTGGAGGTGACGACCGCCTTGACACCGGGCAGTGCTTCGGCCTTCGCGGTGTTGATCGATTTGATGCGCGCATGCGGATGCGGGCTACGCAGGATCTTGCCCCAGATCATGCCGGGCATGGTGGTGTCGGCGGCGAACTGCGCGCGGCCGGTGACCTTGTCCATGCCGTCAGGGCGGATGGTGCGCTGGCCGATCCATTTGTTGTTGGTGACGAGGTTCATTGGGCGGCCTCCTTGATTCCGTCGCGCATTTCAGCCGCAGCCTCGAGGACTGCACGAACGATCTTGTCATAGCCGGTGCAGCGGCAGAGGTTGCCGGCGAGCCAGAAGCGAACCTCTTCCTCCGACGGGTTCGGATTCCTGCGCAGCAGCACGTCGGAGGCGACCAGCATCCCCGAGGTGCAGATGCCGCACTGAAGCGCGGCATGTTCGAGGAATTTCTGCTGCAACGGATGCAGCTTCTCGCCATGGGCCATGCCCTCGATGGTCCCGATGTCGCGTCCTTCGGCTTCAGCCGCGAGCATCAGGCAGGAGCAGACCAGACGGCCGTCGACGGTGATGCTGCACGCGCCGCAATCGCCGGACGCGCAGCCTTCCTTGGAGCCGGTCAGCCCTAGCGGCCCGCGCAGCGCATCGAGCATGGTGTTGTCAGGCTCGCACAGATATTCCATCGGCTCGCCGTTGATGGTGGTGGTGACGTGAATCTTGGCCATGAATTATTTCCCTGTCGCGCGTTTCGCGGCGATGGCGGCCGTGCGCTTGAGCAGCACGCCCGCGGTCTTGATG
>DASWVJ010000157.1:0-3742 GCA_036406295.1 Bradyrhizobium sp. | reverse complement strand
ATGACCATCGGGTTCCTCGCGATGGCGATCGCCAGCATGATCTGGGGCACGTTGTCGGACCGGTTCGGGCCGCTGCCGGTGGTGCTGACGGGCTCGATCGTCATTGCGGCGTCGCTGGCGCTGGCAAGCCGCGCCACCTCGCTGATCGAGTTTCAGCTGCTGTTCGGCCTCCTGGTGGGGGCGGCGACGGCTGCGATCTTCGTGCCGATGATGGCGACCGTCACCGGCTGGTTCGATACCCATCGCAGCCTCGCGGTGTCGCTAGTCTCCGCCGGCATGGGTATGGCACCGATGACGATGTCGCCGATGGTCGCCTGGCTTGTCTCCAGCCATGACTGGCGGACGACGATGCAGATCCTGGCCGCCGTCGTCGCTGCCATCATGATTCCGGTTTCGCTGCTGCTGCGCCGCCCGCCGGCGCTGGCCGGCAATGCTGCTGCGCCCGCCGATGCCGTGCCGCAGCCGGACATGACGCGCGCGGAAGCGATCAGGTCGCCGCAATTCATCATCCTGCTTGCTACCAATTTCTTCTGCTGCGCTACGCATTCGGGTCCGATCATCCACACCGTGAGCTACGCCATCAGCTGCGGCATCCCGCTGATTGCCGCGGTGTCGATCTACAGCGTTGAGGGATTTGCGGGGCTGTTTGGCCGCATCGGTTTCGGCCTGCTCGGCGACCGTTTCAGCGCCAAGCGCGTGCTGGTGATCGGGCTGTTGGTGCAGGCGTTCGGCGCGCTCGCCTATGTGTTCGTTCGCGAGCTTGCGGCGTTCTACGCGGTGGCGGCGCTGTTCGGTTTCATCTATGCCGGCGTGATGCCGCTCTACGCGGTGCTGGTGCGCGAAAACTTCCCGCTGCGCATGCTGGGCACCGTGATCGGCGGCACCGCCATGGCCGGCAGCCTCGGCATGGCGACCGGCCCGATCGCGGGCGGGCTGATCTATGACACCTTTGCCAGCTACGCTTGGCTCTATATCGGCGCGTGGGGCATGGGGCTCGGCGCGTTCCTGATGGCGATGGCGTTCCGGCCGTTCGCGAAAACGCAGGCGCAGGCGGTGCCGGCCACGGCGTGAGGAAGATTCGTCGTTGTCGTTCCACGCGGATTTGGCCCTGGGCAGTTCCCGGGCCATTTTCGTTGGTTAGAATGTAAGTGTTGACTTTCGTTAGTACAGACTTACACTTTGGCCGGCGCAATTGGTTCGCGCCTCGACGGATCGCACGGATGATCAACGCTGAGCGGGCTCTGGACGCGCTCGGGGACAGGACGCGGCGGCGGGTTTTTGCCCGGCTGCGCAATCGCACCTGCTCTGCGGGCGAGCTTGCGAAGGGGATGGGCGTCAGCCGGCCTGCCGTGTCGCAGCACCTTCAGGTGCTGCGGGCGGCCGGACTGGTCGTCGTCACGGCCGACGGCACGCGACGGCTCTACGAGGTGGACCGGCGCGGGGTCGAGGCGCTGCGGCGGTGGTTCGACGGATTCTGGGACGAAACGCTCGAGGCCTTCAAGGAAGTGGCCGAACGAGCGGCAGACAAGGCAAGGTGAGCGTGATGGCCGAACAGATCGTTCTGAACTGGACCGACCCGAACAGCGTTCGCAAGACCATCAGGGTGAAGGCACCGCAGGACATTGCCTGGCGCGTCTTCACCGAGCAGATGGGGACGTGGTGGCCGCTCGCGGTGTACAAGATCGGCAAGGCCAATGCCGTGGATGCCGTCATCGAGCCGCGTGTCGGCGGCCGCTGGTACGAGCGCGGCGAGGACGGCAGCACTTGCGACTGGGGCTCCGTGCTCGCCTGGGAGCCGAATGCACGGCTTCTGCTCTCCTGGGATATCGACGCCAACTTTCAGTATGACCCGGAACTGAAGACCGAGATCGAGGTTCGCTTCATCGCGGAGGCGGACGGCGTCACGCGCGTCGAGCTCGAGCATCGGCGCCTCGACAGATTCGGCGCTCGCCGCGAGGAAATGCGCAACGTGTTCGACAAGACCGGGGACTGGGGGCAATTGCTGGCTGCGTTTGCGCAAAAAGCAGAGTCTTCGAACGGGTAAGGGAACATGTCACTGCCGTATTACACCGCAATCGTCACGCTGCTGGCTGTGGCGCTTTACTTCTTCATGGCGACGCAGGTCGCAGTCGCCCGTGGCAGGTTCGGCGTCAAGCATCCGGCAACGACCGGTAATCCCGATTTTGAGCGCATCTTCCGCGCCCACATCAATACGCTCGAGTGGCTGCCGACGTTTCTCGCGCCGCTCTGGATCTGCGCAGTCTACTTCAGCGATCGCGCCGCCGCGGCGGTCGGGCTGCTATGGGTCGTCGGACGCATTGTTTATTTCTTCGGTTACAGCAAGGCGGTGGAAAGACGCATTCCGGGCTTCTTCATTCAGTCGATCGCCTGGTTGCTGCTGATGATTGGCGCGATCGCGGGAATCGTGATGCACTCGTGAGGCGCGTCCGGCGCTGGCCTTGCAGCCTCGCGCCCAGCTAGTGCCGCGCATACAGCCGCTCATCCCACCATACGGGCTCGGGCAGAGTGTGGGTGATCACCTTGGCGTCGGGATGCACGGGATTGATCAGAAAATTGCGTTCGATCCTGGCCGGGATCGACGGGACGATGAGCAGCACCGAACGCCGCTCGTCGTACCATTTCTGCGCAAATGTCTTGCAGATGGTCTCATTGCGGGAATCCCAGCCGGGATGCGCGGCGGTCTGGAAGACTTCGTAGCTGGTTCCGTTCGGAATCGTGATGGCGATAAAGTGCTGGTTGGCTGGCATCACCAGATTGGTGTGCACCAGCTTTTCCAGCATCGCGGTGGAGTAATGCTCGGACGTGTAGATGACAGGGCTTGAATGCGTGTTCCAGCGGCCGGGATAGAGGCGTGCGCCTTCGGCGTCGTAGATCGGATGAGCGCCCTTGGGATCGCCGATCCGATAGCAAGTGAGAACGCGATCCGTTGCCGGCACGCTCAGACGCCGCCACCATAGGCCGCGCGGCCCAGCAGGTTGATTACGGCATCGGCACCCGGCCCGGTCGCCAGTGCGACTTCGAGGGGGGCGGCGTCGTCCAGCATAGGATGCGGCCGATCGAGGAAGCTTCGTACCTTTGTCTCGTCGCCAAAAATCTCGAGCGCAAACGCGAACACCTTTGCGATGCGCGCCAAGCGGTCGCTTTCTCCTGTCGTCAAAGGTTTCTTGTCCCGGCGGCGGCGCTCCAAGGTGGGCTTCGGCACCACACGATAGGTGAAACGACGGACATCGTTCGGGCTGACGCGGCCGGCGACCCGGTCGAGCGCCGAAACAGGCAATCCCTTCTGCACGGAATGGGCGAGTGTAAGCGTCGGCTCGGTTCGTTTCGGCTTGACGCCGAGCAAGTCATGGAGAATTGCCGTCTGATTGCTCATGGAAGATCTCGCCTCATCTGAGGCAAATATATACCTCAGAAGAGTTCGTTTCAACAGCGGACCGGATCACTTGCAATTCAGTGTGTTCATGATATGTTCCATTCTCATGAGTGGAAAAACAAGTGCCGCGGGTCGCCTGTTCCTGGCTGCGTTTCCGATGCGACGACGGCCCGTCGGATATTCCGGCTGGCCGGTGTGTTGAAGCGCGCCCACTGCTTTTCCGGCAAGCTTATCGCGCCTGAGCGGCTGCATATTTCGTTGTTCTTCCTCGGCGGTCTACCGGGTCAAATGCCGCGCGCGGTCTGTGAAGCCGCCAACAGGGTGCGCATTTCGCCCTTTGAAGTCTCC
>DASWVJ010000156.1:0-11022 GCA_036406295.1 Bradyrhizobium sp. | reverse complement strand
GCCTCGTGCGCTACTCCAAGCGTCTGGCCGACCGCCTGCATGCGCCCTGGACCGCGATCGCCATCGAGACGCGGCGCAGCCTGCAACTCACCGACGAGCAGCGCGATCGCCTTGCCGATACCATGCGCCTTGCCGAGGCGCTCGGCGGCGAGGCCATCACGATCCCAGGAGTCGGCCGCCGTATTGCGGATGATCTGATCAATTTCGCGCACGCCAACAATGTGACGCAGATCGTCGTCGGCAAATCCACCCGCTCGCGCTGGTTCGAACTGACCCGCGGCTCCGTGGTGCACGATCTGGTGCGCCGCGCCGGCAATATCAGCGTCCAAGTCATTGCCGGCGAGGAGCAGCCGATGGGAAAGACCGCGGTGCAGACCGCGGCGCGGACCGACCCGTTCAACCCGCGGCCCTATCTGATGTCGCTGCTGATCGTCGCTATCGGGCTGGGCATTGCCATGCCGCTCCAGCCCTGGTTCGGCATCGAAAATGTCGACCTCGTCCTGATCACCGCGGTGGTCGGCGTCGCCGTCCGCTACGGCCTTTGGCCGTCACTGCTCGCCACCGTCGTCGCCTCGCTGTGCTACAATTTCTTCTTCCTGCCGCCGGTCTACACCTTCACCATCACGGACCCGACCAATATCGCGGCGTTCTTCCTGTTCATGATGGTCGCGATCCTGGTCTCCAATGTCGCTGCGCGCGTTCGATTGCAGGCCGACACGGCGATCGGCCGGGTGCGCATTACCGAATCGCTCTATGCCTTCAGCCGCAAGCTGGCGGGTACCGCGACGCTGGACGACGTGCTGTGGGCGACGGCCTACCAGATCGCGCTGATGCTGAAGGTGAATGTGGTGCTGCTGTTGCCGCAGAGCGGCGTGCTGACGGTCATGGCCGGCTACCCGCCGGAGGACCAGCTCGACCAGGCGGACCTCGCCGCCGCAAACTGGGCCTGGGCCAACGACCGACCGGCGGGGCGCGGTGCGGATACGCTGCCGGGCGCCAGGCGCCTGTTCCTGCCGATGCGCACCGGGCGCGGGCTGATCGGCGCGATCGGCATCGACAGCGACAAGACGGGACCGCTCTTCACGCCCGACCAGCGGCGGCTGTTGGACGCGCTGGTCGATCAGGGCGCGCTGGCCATCGAGCGCGTGCTGCTGGTCGAGGATATGGACCGCGTCAAGCGCACGGTGGAATCCGACCGGCTGCGCGGCGCGCTGCTCACCTCGATCTCGCACGATCTGAAGACGCCGCTCGCCTCCGTGCTGGGCTCGGCGTCCACGCTGCGCGACCTCGGCAACGGCCTTGATGATGCGCAGAAGCGCGAGCTGCTCGGTACCGTGATCGACGAATCCGAGCGGCTCAACCGCTTCATCGCCAACCTGCTCGACATGACCAAGCTTGAATCCGGTGCAATCGTGCCCAATACCGCGCGCCACGACGTCGGCGAGATCGTCGGTAGCGCGCTGCGCCGCGCCGGCAAGATCCTGGTGCATCACAAGGTAGAGCTCGAGCTCGCCGCCGACCTGCCGATGCTGAATCTGGATGCCGTGCTGTTCGAGCAGGTGATCTTCAACCTGCTCGACAACGCGGCCAAATACGCCCCCGCGGAGACGACCATCTCGATCTGCGCGGTGCGGGACAAGGATGCGATCCTGCTGCAGATCATGGACGAGGGCAGCGGCATTCCGCCTGCCGAGCTCGACAGCGTGTTCGACAAGTTCTACCGGGTCGAGAAGACCGACCGTGTCCGGCCCGGCACCGGGCTCGGGCTCGCGATCTCGCGCGGCTTTGTCGAGGCGATGCATGGCACCATCTCGGCCGCCAACCGCACCGACCGCTCGGGCGCGGTGATTACCATCCGCCTGCCGGTGCCGGCAGATACCAACCGGCTGGATACCGCCGCATGAACGCCGCCGCCATCAAAGTTCTTGTCATCGACGACGAGCCACCAATCCGCAAGCTGCTCAGGATGGGGCTAAGCACGCAGGGCTATGACATCCTGGAAGCCTCCAACGGCAAGCTGGCGCTGGAGAAGCTGGCCGAGCAGCCGGCGCTGATCATCCTCGATCTCGGTCTGCCCGATATCCAGGGCCACGATCTCCTGCGCATGATCCGCGCGCGCAACGAGGGTGTGCCGATCGTGGTGCTGTCGAGCCGCGGCGATGAGGCCGGCAAGGTGCAGGCGCTCGATCTCGGCGCCGACGATTATCTGACCAAGCCGTTCGGCATGGACGAACTATTGGCGCGCATGCGCGCCGCGCTCCGCCACCAGTTGCAGGTGCAGGGCGAGCGGCCGGTATTTCGCACCGGCAGCCTCTCGGTCGATCTCGTCCGCCGCATCGTCAAGGTCGGCGAGCACGAGGTAAAGCTGTCGCCGAAGGAATACGATCTTCTGCGGGAGCTCGTGCAGCACGCCGGCAAGGTGCTGACCCACAAGTTTCTGCTCGACAAGCTCTGGGATCAGAACACGGATGCGCAATACCTTCGCGTCTATGTGCGCCAGTTGCGGCAGAAACTGGAAGCCGATCCGGAGCGTCCCGAATACATCCTGACCGAGACCGGCATCGGCTATCGGCTTCGCGCGCCGGACTAAAGCGTGCTGCGGCGGCCGATCGGGCACGAAGGCGCAGTCCCAAAGGCAGACGTCGTGTGAGTTCCCTCCCCGCCGATCCATGTTCGGCTTGACTCACTCATAACCTGCTGGTTATACGTTAATCCATAACCAACGGGTTATCGATCTCAGATGTCGAAGGCTCATGATGTGTTGTTCCGGACACTTGCCGATCCGACGCGGCGGGCGATCTTCGAGCGCCTTTGCCGCGATGGGGAGCAGACGGTTGGCGCGCTCACCGCGCGGGCCGGGATCTCGCAACCGGCGGTCTCGAAGCATCTCGGCATGCTCAAGCAGGCCGGGCTGGTGCGCGACCGGCACGAAGGGCGGCAGACGCATTATAGCGCGCAGCTCTCGGCACTGGCGCCGCTGATCGACTGGACGAGCCAGCTGACCGGGTTCTGGCAAAAACGGTTCGACGACCTCGAGGATCTGCTCAAGAGGATGGACCAATGACGAGTACCACGACCGCAACGCGCTCGATCATCATCGAGCGCCAGATGGCGCATCCGCCGGAGAGAATCTGGCGCGCCCTTACGACTTCGCACCTCATTGCCGAATGGCTGATGAAGAACGACTTCAAACCGGTCGAGGGCCACCGCTTCACGTTTCGTGCGACACCGTTGCCGGGCTGGACGGGCGTGACCAATTGCGTCGTATTGAAGGTCGAACCGCAGCGCCTGCTTTCCTATTCCTGGGGCGACGGAACGGAATCCGACAGCGGCCTCAAGACGGTCGTGACGTGGACTTTGACGGCGAACGCGCATGGAACGCTCGTTCGCATGGAGCAGTCCGGCTTCCGGCCGCAGGACGAAGGTGGATATCGCGGCATGGGCGCCGGCTGGCCGGGCATTCTCGGCAGGCTTGAACAAACGGCCGCCCAGGTCAATCCAGGCTGACATTTGCGAGATCGGGACATGGCACAAGCAACTGATATCAAGACCGTCATCGTCGAACGCGACATCGCCCATCCGCCGGAAAAGCTCTGGCGCGCGCTGACGCAGCCGCATCTGATCGAGGAGTGGCTGATGAAGAATGACTTCAAGCCGGCCGTGGGCCACAGATTCAATCTGCGCGGCGACTGGGGCGGCGTACTGGACTGCGAGGTGCTCGTGGTCGAACCGAACAGGGAGCTGGCCTACACCTGGAATTTCCGGCACGACGATGCGGCCTTCAATCTGGAAAGCGTGGTGACGTTCACGCTCACCCCGACCAGCACAGGCACGCGGCTGCGCATGGAGCAGACCGGCTTCCGCCCCGATCAGAAGCAGGCCTTCGGCGGCGCCCATGCCGGATGGAAGCAGTTCTTCGAAAAGCTGGAGCAGGTCTTGGCGCGGGCGGAGTGACGTCCGCCGCGTCTTCGGAGCGTTTGCAAAGGAGAGGTCGCAATGAACTGGAATATGTCGATACGGCAAGTCCACCGCTGGCTGTCGATTGCTTTCACCATGGCTGTCATCGTCAACGTCATCGCCATGGTGCAGGAGAAGCAAGCGGTCTGGGTAGGTCTGCTGGCGCTGCTTCCGCTGATCTTGCTCCTGCTCACGGGTCTCTACATGTTCGCGCTGCCGTACGTGACCAGGCGGCGAACGCAATGACCGGCAAGACGTCCGGCAAATCGAAGGGCGCCAGGAAAGCGGCCACGAAGCCGATCCTGCTTTCCGGCGGCAACCCGCAGATTGCAAAGGCCGGGGGAGACGCGCCCGTGCAGGCCTACATCGCGGCGATACCGGGCTGGAAGCGTGACGTCGGACGCCGGCTGGACGTGCTCATTACCCACGCTGTTCCCGGCGTGCAGAAGGCCGTGAAATGGAACTCGCCGTTCTACGGCATCAAGGACCAGGGCTGGTTCCTCAGCTATCATTGCTTCACGAAGTACGTCAAAGTGACGTTCTTTCGCGGCACATCGCTGCGCCCGGTCCCGCCGGGCGAGTCCAAACACAAGGACGTGCGCTATCTCGATATCCATGAAGGCCAGCTCGACGAAGCCCAGTTTACAGGCTGGGTGAAGCAGGCCTGCAAATTGCCGGGCGAGCGCATGTGAGAAGAACGACAACGACCATGAAGAAAGCGACCACGAAGAAGAGCGCCGCGAAGGCAGCGTCGGGCGACTCCCCTGCCCGCCTGATCGATGCGCGGATCAAGAAGCTCGGCGACTGGCGCGGCGAAACGCTTGCCCGTGTGCGTACGCTCATCAAGCAGGCCGACCCGGATGTGGTCGAGGAAGTGAAATGGCGAAAACCATCGAATTCGATGCTGGGCGTTCCGGTGTGGGAGCACGACGGCATCATCTGCACCGGCGAGACCTACAAGGCCGCCGTGAAGCTGACTTTCGCCAAGGGCGCTTCGCTGAAGGACCCCTCGGGCCTCTTCAACGCCAGCCTCGAAGGCGGCACCCGCCGTGCCATCGATATCCATGAGGGCGAGAAGATCGACGAGAATGCGTTCAAAGCACTTATTCGCGAAGCGGTGGAGCTGAACACCCGTTCGAAGAAAATGTAGGGTTAATATAGGCGCGCATGCGCCGTCTCCGGACGATACTTCGCATCGCCGGGAGAACCATGAGGCCACGATACCGGCCTCGTCCTTCGAGACGCCACTTACGCGGCTCTTCAGGATGACGGGATAGAGCCGCTTTACCGATCCTGCGGCTCTTCTTCTTCGTTCCGCCCCGCCCTTCGCGGCGGACGCACCACGGTGACGGTGCACGGCGCTTCGCCGGCGACCTTGGCGGAGACGCTGCCGAGCAGCGAGCGCGCAAAGGAATTTTGACGCGCGCCGAGCACGATGCGGTCGACCTGATTGATCCCTGCGAATTCAAGGATGGCGTCGGCGGGATCGAAGGCCTCCAGCACATGCACGGTGAGCCGGCCCTGATCGAGTTTCAGCGGCTGCGCCCAATGCTGCAGCGCCACCATGCGGTCGATGTGCTTGTTGCGCCCCTCTTCATCGAGCGTACGATCGACGGTGAGGCGATTGAGCTTCAGCACGTTGAGGCAGGCAAGCCGCGCTGACGGCAATATCGCCAGCACCTGTCCGACGGTGATGCGCAGCGCATCGTGCACCGCCTCGGCACCCTCGGTCAGATCGATGGCGACCACGACGATCGGGCTCGCGGCGAGCTGGGCGGCGACATCGGATTTGGGCTTCGCCAGCACGTCGCCGCGATTGAAGCGGCGGCGCCACACGGTCGTGAGCGGATCGCGCCGCAGCCTTTCCGAACGCGCGGTGAGCTTGACCTGGTCGGGATGGCCGAGATCGAACGAAAGCTGCGCCGCCGTTGGATAGCGCCACGCCGGCTCGATCTCCAGACAGCGCAGCACGATTTCCTGCAACCAGGGCGGATAGTCGGCCTTGAGATGACGCGGCGGATACGGATCGCGCCATAACCTGCGCCGTACCGCGCGCATTGATTCACCCTCGCCGAACGGGCGCTCGCCCGTGGTGAAGAAATAGAGCAGTACGCCGAACGAAAACAGATCGCTGCGCGGATCGTCGCGCACGCCGGACAGCCGCTCCGGCGCCATGTAGGGCGCCGTGCCGTAGGGCACGCGGAACTCCTCCTGCAGCAGGTCCGGCAGATGACTGTGATGCGAGAGGCCGTAATCGATCAGCACCGCCTCGCCGCTCTCGCGGAACATGACGCTGCTCGGCTTGATGTCGTGATGCACGACGTTCTGCCGGTGCAGGTCGGCGAGCGCATCCGCGATCTTGCCGGCCAGCACCCTTGCCTCCTCATAAGGCAGCGGTAACTCGTGGAGCCGCTTGTACAGCGTTTGCCCTGGAATGCGCTCCAGCACGACATAGGCCTGCCGCGCGAAATCGCCGGTGCCGAAACATCGCGGCACATGCGGGCCCGATAGCCGCGGCAGGATCATCATCTCCATCTCGAAGCTGACGATGGCGGCCGGATCCTCGCCTTCCGATACGCGCGGGATTTTCATCAGGAGCGGCGCGGCGATGTCGGGATGGGTGACGCTCCACAGCGTCGCCATGCCGCCGGAGTGCACCTGTTCGCCGATGACAAAACCATCGATGACGGTGCCGGGCTCGATCTTCGACTTCGTCATCGCTTTAGCGCCCCATCAGGAGCCGGTCGGCAAGCCAGAACGGCAGGCCATTGGCGCGGATGCGATCCGCCGCTGCGTTCACGTCATAGGGCGCACGGTAATACGTGATCTCGCATTTGTCGGTATCGAACATCACGAAGGAGGCGGCAGGATTGCCGTCGCGCGGTTGCCCCACCGAGCCGAGCACGGCGAGCCATTGCCGCCCGCGCAGGAGCTGGACGGGCACGCCAGCGACCGGCACAAAACTCGTCATCTTGGCGGTGGCCGACATCGAGTACAGCGCCGGGCGGTGGATATGGCCACAGAAGGTGACGTGCGCCGGCGTCGCGATCATGCTGCGCCCGGCGTCCGCGGCATCGCGCACATAGCGCCAGCGCGCGGGATTGGAGGCCTCCGAATGCACATAGAGGCGCGTCTCCTCCTCCACCGTGAACGGCAGGCGGGCGAGAAATTGCCGCTGCGGTGCGCTCAGGCGGCCGCGCGTCCATTCGATCGCGGCCTGGGCCTCGGCGTTCATGGTCTCGGCGGAAGTGCCAACGGCATTGTCGTGATTGCCGAGCACGACCGGCGCGCCGGCGGCGGCAAGCTCCATCACCGTATCCACCGCCCATTCGGGGTCCGCGCCATAGCCGACGACGTCACCCAGACAGACGAAGCGTTCCGCGCCCTTGCCGCGCGCCGCGTCCAGGCATGCGGCAAAGGCCTGCCGGTTGGCATGGATATCCGCAAAGACAGCCAGTCGCACGCGCCCTCCACCCTCAAACCCTATCCACTAGCGGATAAGGTCGATTTGAGGAACGTCAACATGCGTCAGAGCTGGGTCGTTTTCCAGTCATCCCTGGCAATCCGCGGACTGCCAGACCTTACTGCTCGTCCTTGGGGGGCATCCGGGGCGGAAGCAGCGGAGCAAATACGGCACCCGCTTGAGCTCCGGGCGGAGGCTTGAACTCTCCCGTCGAGGAATCGCCGCCAGTCGTCTCGAGAATGACCTTGGGCGTGACATACTCTCTCACCGCGTCGATGATGCTCCCGTCGCCTGCGCCGAAATCCGCGGCACGTCCGCCTTGCGAACGCCCCGCCTTGATCTCGTTTTCAGCGGCATGGGTCCTTTCGGCCAACGAGTCGTCATAGGGCACGCGGTAGGCCCTGGGAACTCCACTTGGCCGGTTGTCTTCGTCAAGCTCTTCGACCCACAAATAGATCGAACCGGGATCGCCCTCCAGCGAATGCGGCTCAACGATGCGCGCGGCGAGGAGCTTGAAGGATACGGGCAGCCTGTCCGCGCTGGCCCAGCCGAGCAGCCCGCGCATCCCGGCGAAGCTGACGACATAGAAGGCGCTGGTCAGGACAATGGCGACGGCCTTGAACGACCAGTGCAGGCGTCCATACACCAGGACGACCAGCAAAAGCGCGCCGATGACGGCGTAAGCAACCGACAAGGTGAGGATGACGAACTGAAGGTTACTCACGGCGCATCCTGACTCCCGTCTTCGGATCCAGATCGGCGCCATTCGCACGGACGTTGCGAAACGTCTCCATCAGCGACTTAGGCCGCTGGTCGACGTTGATCACCTTGCCTTCGGCATCGAGCCGGAACCGCACCGCGGTCTTCTCGTCGCCGGTGTGATCGAGAGTCAGCTTGTTGTCGAAGATCACCTGCGCGGTCGGATTGAGCTTCTGCACCTTCACACTGGCCGAGACGGGCTCTCCGGTGGTCGCCTGAAAGTGCGAGACGTTGACGGTATATTCGCCGGCCACGATGCCGCGCACCGTCACGATCTCCTCGCGGATCGGCGAAGCGATCTTCTTGCCGGCGACCATGATGAAGTCATTGGCGCCGCCACGGTCGTCACGGTCGAGCGTCAGGAAACCGGCCTCGCGACGCCTGTACCAGGCAATGTTGCCGGCGGGGTCCTGCACGAACAGGTCGAGATCATCCGGGTGATTGTCCGGCCAGTCCATCGTGATGATGAATTCGGCCTTGGAGTCGATCTTGCCGTCCTTCGAGTCCGGCGAGACCGCAAGCAGCGCCAGAAAAAACAGGAAGGCGATCACCTGGAGCGCCTTGAACAGCATGACGCCGAGCGGATCGAACGGCTCCTCGCGTGGATAGAGGCCGAAATCATCCAGCATGACGGCGCTCCAGGGCCGGCGTCACATAGGTCTCGGTCATCATCACGGCGTCGGAAAACACCCGCTGGGTCGCCGCATCGAGCATATAGTACTGGATCCTGACCAGAATCGAGCCGACGAGGCCGGCGAGCGTCGTGTACATGGCGACCGCCATGCCGTCGCTCATGAGCCCCATCGAGGACTTCATGGCGGCCTTGTCGGCCGCATCGAGTCCGGCGATCGGCGCCAGCATGATGATGAAACCAATGATGGTGCCGAGCAGGCCAAGCTTCATCAGCGTATCGGACACGAAGGCGCCGAACCCATTGGAACCGCGCAGCCGATCGGCCAGCGTCCGCAACAGGAGCGTCTGGTCGACGCGACGATAGTCCTGAGCGGCGGCCTTGGTCACCAGGCTTTCGATGTGGTCTCTGACCAGTCCGCGCGGCAGCGAGGTGGCGCTTGCATCGAGCGCCTTGCTGCCGCCCTCGGCCGAGAGGATGGCCCGGCAACGCCGGGCCGCCGCGCCCTCTCGCGCAATCGCACGCGTCCGCCAGAAGCAGTGGACGCAGGTGACGATGTAGAGGACCGCGATCAGGCTCGAGATATAGGTTCGGTCCGAGACGACCATCAGATGGATCAGTCCGTAGTGCCACAGCAGCACGACCGCGAAGGCGGAAAGACCGGTAAAGATCATCCATAGCAGCAATGCGCTCCGCTCGGACGCATCTGGCGCAAGCGGCGCGGCCTGTCCAACGGTGATCGAACTCATGCTGCATCGCTCCCGGCACAATGTTCCGCGATTAGATCAAAGCCGCCGGCCCTGGTCCAAAGAGCTATGCCTGACGCGGCCTGGGAAAATTTCCCGAGGCGCAGGGCCGCGATTGCTCGCAATTGGCAACATGCGGCGCGGTTTGTTACTGTAGCCAGCCCAACATTGGGGGTGATCGCATGCGCCTCGTGCTTCAGCTCGTCGCCCGTCTGCTCGTCATCGTCGCCCTCTGCCTGGGCGCGGCCGCAGTCTGGGCCACCATTGACGCTTATCGGAGCGTCGATCGCGCTACCGCCACGTCGGCCCAGCGGGTCGCCAAGGCTCTGGAAGCGCTCTATTGGCGCGAACTCTTGTTGCGCAGCAACAGGATGCGCGAACATCTCCTTCCGGTTCCCGACTGGCGCACGCTGGAGACAATGAAGCTGATCGCGCCGGGAGTCTGCGTCCAGTTCGTGCCCGCGGCAGCATTTGAAAAGCCGCTTTGCGGGCAGAACCAGGGGATCGGCAAGACCCCGCCGCGCTGGTTCGCAGCCATCGTGCCGACGTTCCTTGGCAGCCATGCCGAGGTGGTCCGGCCTGTCAGCGACCGCGCCGCTGCGGCCGGCACCGTCGTTGCGAACCCCGATCCGACGGCCGCCCTATCGCTCGCCTGGGAGTACGTCCTCAATGTGATCGACGTCGCGCTTCTGATGTCGGCGGCGATTGCGCTGCTCGCATCGCTCGCGATCGCGCACGCGCTCGCACCGGCGCGATCGATCGTGACTGCATTGCAGCGCATGGCACGCGGCCAGTACCGCACGCCCCTGCCGCGCTTTCGTTCCATGGAACTCGCGATGATCGGTCGGGCCGTCGGCGAGCTCGGCAACCGTCTCGAGGAGGCGACCGGTCAGCGCGCAGCGCTCACGCGCCGCCTGCTCGAAATCCGCGACGACGAACGGCGGGCGCTGGCCCGCGAGCTGCATGACGAGTTCGGCCAGAACCTCTCGGCGATCCTCGCCTTCGCCAACACGATTGAGACGTCGAGCGCGAAGGAAGGGAATGGAAACGGGATAGTGCAAGACGCCCGCATGATCTCGCAGGCCGCCCACCGCATCATGGCTTCCTTGCGCGATACGCTGAAGCGCCTGCGCCATCCGTTGCCCGAAGAGCTCGGGCTGGAAGCCAGCCTCGTCAATCTCGTCGACAGCTGGCGGTCGCAGAACGCGACACAGCCGCAAATCCAGCTCGATCTCAAGGGAGATTTCGCCGATGTGCGCGGCGTGGCTGCCAATACCGCTTATCGTGTCGCCCAGGAGTGCCTGACCAACGCGCTGCGCCACAGCGCGGCCCGCGAGATCCTGCTGCGCATCGAACGGCGCTCGGGCGAACAAAATGCACTTCTGATCAGCGTCGAGGACGATGGCGGCGGAGACGCCGATCACGTGGCGCGCTCCGCGGGCTTTGGACTGACCGGTATCCGCGAG
>DASWVJ010000155.1:0-31022 GCA_036406295.1 Bradyrhizobium sp. | reverse complement strand
AGTTCCCTACGAAAGTAGGTGGGCACCATATGTCCGAGCCCACGGGCCCGGCCAGGGACAGTTCCCTAAAGGATCGATAAGGCCCCGGGGATATATGGCTCCTGACGCGCAACGCAGCCTCGCGGGAGCAATGTAGCGACTACGGGGCCTAATTGCCAGCCGGGCAGGCCACCCCATCACGGCTTGAGCGTGTCGCGCAGGCGGTCGAGGCGGGGGGCCGCCTGCCGCTCACCGGTCAGTTCGACCAGCGACAGCGCTTCCGTGAGCGCTTCCATGGCGACCGATGGCCTTTGCAGCCTGATCGCCACTTCCGCGACGAGCCCCAGCAGGAAAGGCACCTGGATGCGGGCGCCGGTCTGACGGTAGGCCGAGATTCCGGCAATCGCTGCGGAGAGGGCTTGGCCGTCCCCGGTCGCTGCGGCAACCGCAACGTTCTGCACCGCGCGCCCGATGCTCTCGACGAGCTTGAGATCGAATTCCTGCGCCAGCGCGACGCCCCGTGCCGCATGGGCGGCTGCTTCGCTCCAGTTCTGGATGGCGGCAGATATGATTGCGCTCCAGTTCAAACCTCTCGCCTGGGTAAAGACATGCTTGGTACGGTCGAGGCGGCTCAATAGCGCGGCGCGACCATGGCGCGCCTCGGCGTCGCGTCCGAGCGTAGCATGACACCACGCGCGATAAGCAAGCGCGGCTGCCCCGACGTCCATTCCATATCGGTATGCCACCGTGATCGATTCGGCCGCCTGATCCGTTTGCACAGCGGCTTCAAGCTCCTCGAGTGCCGCCTCCATTTCGCCGCGGGCGAACAGAGTCAGCCCCAACGCCGTATGCGACACGATGCGCGCGGTTCGGTCCTCCGCTTCCCGCATGCGATCGTGGAGTTCCTGCGCGATGGTGAGCGCTTCGCCGAGGTTCGCACGGGTGTAGTTGAACAACCACACCTGCCACAGAACAGGCGCGAGCGTCTTGTCGTCCCCGATCGTCCGGCAGAGTTCGACGGTCTTCGCCGCGACTTTTCCGACCTCGTCGGACCCGTAGCCTTGGCTGACCATCAGAACCGATGTCAGCGCGCTGTAGAGCTGCAACCGCAGCGCATCACGATCTGCGAGCGCAGGCGTATCTTCAAGAAGGCGAATCGCCGCCTTGAAATGACTGGCCGCCTCCTTGTTGGCGGAGCGGGAGGCCGCGCTCTCGCCGGCGGTGAGCCAGCTACGGACGGCCAGGTCGTTTTTCCCGGCCGCTGCGGCGTGCTGCGCCAGAACTTCCGGCGCAGCGCCCTCGCCTTCAAGTACTTCGACGAGCTTTGTGTGAAGCAATTGCCGGCGTGTCTTCAGCAGATTCTCGTAAGCTGCATCGCGAACGAGCGCGTGCTTGAAAATGTACCTCGCATCCGGCGGCGTCCCGCGCCTGAAGATCAGTTCAGCACTCGCCAGCCGATCCAGCGCATCCTGCAGCGAAGCATCGTCAAGCGACATGATCGCCTTCAAGAGCCGATAGTCGAAATCCCTGCCAATGCATGCGGCGGCCTGCGCGACCTCTTTAACAGGCTGCAGGCGATCCAGCCTTGCCATCAATGAATCGTACAGCGTTGCCGGTATGCTAAGCCGGCTCAACGGTCCCGTGAGCTGAAAGGCGGTCTCCGTCTCATCGAGCTCGCCTGACTCGAGGACCGTTTTCGTCATTTCTTCCACGAACAACGGCACGCCATCGGTCTTTTCCGCGATGACGTCGAGCACTTCGGCCGGGAAGGTCTTGCCGCCGGTCAGTCGTTGCACGATTCCGGCGACCTGGTCGCGCCCTAGCTTGTTGAGCGCGAGCTTTGTCACAATCGGATGTCCACCAAATCCATGCTGGAAAGTGGGTCGGGCAGTGATCAGCATGTGGACGCGAGACCGCGCCACGCGTTCCAGACAAAGATCGATCAGCTCCAGGGTGGTGGGATCGATCCAGTGCGCATCTTCCAGGATGAAGAAGACCGGCCGCTCCGACGCCAGCGCAGTGAGCTGTCCTGCGAGCGCATCCAGCGTCCGCGTGCGCTGCTGTTGTGCGGTGAGATTAAGGCTGCCGTACCGCCCGGCAGAGTCGATCCCCACCAGTGCCGCAAGGAGCGGCCGGTCCGACTCCGCCCCGACGACAATGCGGTCCAGCCGATCGAGCTTGTCCTCGTTGCTGTCGTCGGGTTCGAAGCCGGCGGCAAAGCCAAGTTGCTGAATGACGGGATAAAGCGGCGAATCAGTGTGATAGGGCGAACATTGATAGCTCAGACGTATATGCGGCTCCCGAGCCACGGCGTCGATCATTGCCCTGGTAAGACGCGACTTGCCGATGCCGGCTTCGCCCGTGAGGACAACGACCTGGCCCTCGCCGGACCTAGCCCTGCTCCAGCGCTCCAGCATCAGCGCCAATTCATGATCGCGGCCGATGAGCGGAGACATTGCTCCGGAAGCACGCGCCTCGAATCGGCTCTCGCTCGCTCTCTCGCCAAGGACAGCGAAGGCTGACGTCTTACCGGAGATGCCCTTGAGTCCCTGTTCACCGAGGTTATCGAAGGAAAAGACGTCACCCACCAGCCGGCGCGTGGAAGATGCGACCACAATCTGTCCAGGCGCAGCGATGGCCTGCAGCCGGGCCGCAAGGTTTGGCGTATCGCCCACTACGGCTTCCTCCTGCGCCGCCCCGGCCCCGACGAGATCGCCAACCACGACCAACCCCGTCGCGATGCCGATGCGCACCGACAGCTTCGTGCCGGCCGGGGTCGACAACGATTTGATCGTCTCGCATATCGCAGAACCGGCGCGCACCGCGCGCTCGGCGTCGTCCTCATGCGCGCGGGGGTAGCCGAAGTAGCAGAGCACGCCATCGCCCATGTACTTGGCGACATTGCCTTCGAATCTCGTCACGGCCCCTGCCACCGCATTTTGATATGCAGTCAGGACAGAGCGCATGTCTTCGGGGTCGAGCTGGCTCGAAAGCGCCGTCGAGCCGACGAGGTCGACGAACATGACCGTCAATTGCCGCCGCTCGGCCTCTTGTGACCGAACTTGCGCGCGCGAATTCGTCGGCGGTGGGGATGGCGATTCCGGCGGAATTCGCGCAATGGCGGCAAGCAGCTTGCGGCGGTGACCGACAGACGTAATGCCGATGCTTTCGAGGTCTCCCGCCGTCAATTCGGCCAGCAGCGCGCCATCGATGTCGTTTGCCTTGAATGCGGCTGCATACTGACCGAGACCCAGCTCGGCCAGCCACCGTCCAATGTCCAAATTGAAACCCATTCGCAGCAAGGAATTGATCAAGGATGATCAATCCTAACACTGTTTCGGGCCGCGCCAATATCGCGGCCGTCGGCTGCCTTAAAGTTCAGTCAGGCATTCGCGCTTCAAAGAGGAGTGGGCAAGGGGTGGCGTAGCCTCACCCGATCGCGATCCCGCTGCCGATGGTGCGGTTGAGCACCTGCGCTGTCTTCTCGATGCGGTCGGCGGCGGCGTTGAGCGCGGTGGCCACCGCGGTCTGCGTCATCCGCGCGCGGTCGACGGCGGCGGCGCGCATGTTGCGGGCGGATTCGAGCTCCTGCTCCATCGTGTGCAGGCGCGCGTTGGCATCGAGCAGATCGTCGCAAACGGTAAGCGCAGCCATCACGGTGAGGCGTGCGTCGCCGATCTCGCCGAATTTTCCGCGCAGCTCGGTGACCCGTGATTCCAGGGTTTCGGCGAGCTTGAGCAGGCGCACCTCCTGCCCCTCCTCGCAGGCCATGCGGTATTGCCGGCCGTTGATGGTAACGTTGATGTGGCTCATGCTGCGTCTCCGCCGTCGAGCATGGCGCGGATGGTACCGATCGCCGCATCCAGCCGTTCCGCGATCTCGCGGTTGGTGCGCTCGAGCTTGCGCGTCTTCACCAGCGAATTGTCGAGCTCCTGCGCAAGCCGCGAGCGATCGACGCCGAGCGCCTGGATGCGGCTGGCAAGCTCGTTCTCGTCGCGGTCGGAATCGCGCCGCCGCTCGACCGCACTTTCCAGCGCCTCGAGCGCCGCCATCAACCGCCGCGTCGCGACCTCGAGGTCGAAAGCGGAGGTATCGGCATTGCCGGAACCGTTGGCGGGGCGTTCGTTCATCGGAGATTTACACGCACATCTGGCTCGGCTCGCCACCGGTAAAACCGCGGTTCGGCAAGCGCTTAGGCGGAGAAGTTTACGTGGCCGAATCGGCCCGCGCAACGAAACTTCCAAGCTATGCACCGATTGATCGGGGCACGACCCTCGTCGGAAAACCGGTATCGACTTTTCCGGGGATCATGCCGCAGGCAACTTTTCCCGTCATTTGCGCGTTCCCTTGCCTTGGACTCCCGGAACCGAGGTGCTATCAGCGGCCAACTCCTCCGGCCTCCCGGCCCCAAACCAGCGCGTTCGCTAGCGTTGCGTATCACCAGCAAGCACCTCATTTCAGGCGGATTTTCATCATGACGCAGGTCGACCACACCCGTATGGCCAATGCGATCCGTGGGCTCGCAATGGACGCCGTGGAGAAGGCGAAATCGGGACATCCCGGCCTGCCGATGGGTGCCGCCGATGTCGCGACCGTCCTGTTCACGCAGTTCCTGAAATACGATGCGGCCGATCCGAAATGGCCCGACCGCGACCGCTTCGTGCTGTCGGCCGGTCATGGCTCGATGCTGCTCTATGCGCTGCTTTATCTGACGGGCAACAAGGACATGACGCTCGATCAGATCAAGAATTTCCGCCAGCTCGGCTCCAAGACTCCGGGTCATCCGGAGAACTTCGAAACCTCGGGCGTCGAGACCACTACCGGCCCGCTCGGTCAGGGCATTGCGACCGCGGTCGGCATGGCGCTTGCGGAGAAGATGCTGGCGGCGGAATTTTCCAAGAAGGTCGTCAACCACCACACCTATGTGCTGGCGTCCGACGGCGACCTGATGGAAGGCATCTCGCAGGAAGCGATCGCGATGGCCGGCCACTGGCGGCTCAACAAGCTGATCGTGCTCTACGATGACAACGGCATCTCGATCGACGGGCCGATCTCACTTGCGGACTCCGTCGACCAGGTGAAGCGTTTCAAGTCGGCCGGCTGGGCGGCGGAGCGCATCGACGGCCAGGATCCCAAGGCAATCGCAGCGGCGATTGCGCGGGCGCAAAAGTCTGGCAAGCCGTCGTTGATCGCCTGCAAGACCACCATCGGCTATGGCGCGCCGAACAAGGCGGGCACGGCAAAGGCCCATGGCGAGGCGCTCGGCGCCGACGAGCTGAAGGCCGCCAAGGAAAAGCTCGGCATTTCGCTGGAGCCGTTCTCGGTGCCGGACGACGTGCTGAAGGCGTGGCGCGCGGCGGGCGCCCGCGGCGCGGCAGCGCGCCAGGAATGGCAGGAAGCGTTCGCCACGCTCTCGAACCGCAAGCAGAACGAATTCCAGCGCCGCATGCGCCATGAGCGGCCGGCGGCGCTCGCCAAGGCGATGCGCGCGCACAAGAAGGCGCTGTTGGAGAAGCCGCTGGTCGCTGCCACGCGCAAATCGTCGGAAGCCGCGATCGAGGCGATCGTGACGGCAGTGCCGGAATTCGTCGCGGGCTCTGCGGACCTCACCGGCTCCAACAACAACAAGGCGAAATCAGCCGTTGCGTTTTCGCACAAGACGCCGAAGGGCCGCTTCATCCACTACGGCATCCGCGAGCACGGCATGGCGGCGGCCCTGAACGGCATCCATCTGCACGGCGGCTTTGCGCCGAACGGCGCGACCTTCCTGGTGTTCACCGATTACGCCCGCGGCGCGATCCGCCTGTCGGCGCTGATGGGCACCGGGGTCGTTTACGTCATGACCCATGACTCGATCGGCCTCGGCGAGGACGGTCCGACCCACCAGCCGGTCGAGCATCTCTCGGCGCTGCGCGCTATGCCCAACATGCGCGTGTTCCGGCCCTGCGACGCCATCGAAGTGGCGGAGTGCTGGGAACTGGCGCTCAACCGCATTGACGGCCCGACCGTGCTGGCGCTGACCCGACAGAACCTGCCGCAGCTGCGCACCACGGCACCGAACGACAACCCCTGCGCGCACGGCGCGTATGAGCTGGTTGCAGCCCAGGGCGAGGCCAGGGTGTCGCTGTTCGCCTCCGGCTCGGAAGTCGAGATCGCGGTCGCCGCGCAGAAGCAGCTTGCCGAGCGCGGCATCCCGTCGCGGGTGGTCTCGGTACCCTCGCTTGAGCTGCTGCTGTCCCAGCCCGCCGAGCGCAAAAAGGCCATCATCGGCAACGCCCCGGTCAAGGTCGCGATCGAGGCTGCCGTGCGCTGGGGCTGGGACGCCGTGATCGGCCAGGATGGTGAATTCGTGGGTATGCACGGCTTTGGCGCCAGTGCCCCGGCGAAGGACCTTTTCAAGCACTTTGGCATTACCGCCGAGGCTGCGGTTAACGCTGCCCTGAAACGCTTGGGCTGAGGGGCTGATTCGGTTGAGATTGCCGGGAAAAAGGACTAGGAACTTCCCCATCTTGACCGCTCCCGCCCAGGCAGAACCGGGCGTTCCGCCTTAAGCACTCCACGAGGGCAATCCCGCGGGGCGGCATCAGCTTTTAGAAGGAGAAACGAGCATGGCAATCCGCGTCGCGATCAACGGATTTGGCCGTATCGGCCGCAACGTGCTGCGTGCCATCGCCGAGTCCGGCCGCAAGGACATCGAGGTGGTCGGCATCAACGATCTCGGCCCGGTCGAAACCAATGCGCATCTGCTCCGCTTCGACTCCGTGCATGGCCGCTTCCCCGGCACCGTCACCGTCGAGGGCGACTCGATCAGCGTCGGCGACGGCAAGATCAAGGTGTCGGCCGAGCGTGATCCCTCCAAGCTGCCGTGGAAGGCGCTCGGTGTCGACGTCGCGCTGGAATGCACCGGCATCTTCACCGCCAAGGACAAGGCTTCCGCGCACCTGACTGCCGGCGCCAAGCGCGTGCTGGTCTCCGCACCCGCCGATAACGCCGACGCCACCATCGTCTACGGTGTCAACCACGACACGCTGACCAAGGCTCATCTCGTCGTCTCCAACGGAAGCTGCACTACCAACTGCCTCGCGCCGGTGGCGAAGGTCCTGAACGACACGGTCGGCATCGAGACCGGCTTCATGACCACGATCCATGCCTATACCGGCGACCAGCCGACGCTCGACACCCTGCACAAGGATCTCTATCGCGGCCGCGCGGCGGCGATGTCGATGATCCCGACCTCGACCGGTGCGGCCAAGGCGATCGGCCTCGTGCTGCCGGAACTGAAGGGCAAGCTCGATGGCGTCGCGATCCGCGTGCCGACGCCGAACGTTTCAGTGGTGGACCTGAAGATCGTCGCCAAGCGCAACACCGACCCGAAGGAAATCAACGAGGCGATGAAGCGGGCCAGCGAACAGCAGCTCAAGGGTATTCTCGCCTATACGTCAGCGCCGAACGTCTCGATCGACTTCAATCACGACCCGCACTCCTCGACGTTCCACATGGACCAGACCAAGGTCATGAACGGCAACCTCGTGCGCGTGATGTCCTGGTACGACAATGAATGGGGCTTCTCCAACCGCATGGCCGATACGGCCGTCGCGATGGGCAAGCTGCTGTAAGTGATCGTCGTTAGTCGTCATGGCCGGGCAAAAGCGCGAAGCGCGTCTTCGCGCAGGATGTCCCCGCCATCCACGTCTTGGCCGCCTGTAAGGAAGGCGTGGATGCCCGGGACAAGCCCGAGCATGACGGAGAAAGTGCAACATGACAAAATCCTTTCGCACCCTCGATGACGTCGACGTGAAGGGCAAGCGCGTGCTGCTGCGCGTCGATCTCAACGTGCCCATGGAGAACGGCCGCGTCACCGACGCCACGCGGCTCGAACGCGTGGCGCCGACGATCACGGAAATCGCCGACAAGGGCGGCAAGGTTATCCTGCTCGCGCATTTCGGCCGGCCCAAGGGCCGCGACGCCAAGGACTCGCTGAAGCCGGTGGCGGAAGCGCTCGCGAAAGTGGTCAAAAAGCCGGTCGCGTTTGCCGAGGATTGCATCGGCGAGCCCGCCACCAAAGCCATCGCCGCGATGAAGGATGGCGACATCCTCTGTCTGGAAAACACCCGCTTCCACAAGGAAGAGGAGAAGAACGACGCCGGTTTTGTCGCGGAGCTGGCAAAGCTCGGCGACATCTGGGTCAACGACGCCTTCTCCGCCGCGCACCGCGCGCATGCCTCGACCGAAGGCCTCGGCCACAAGCTGCCGGCCTATGCAGGACGGACCATGCAGGCCGAGCTTGATGCGCTCGGCAAGGCGCTGGACGCGCCGACCAAGCCCGTGATCGCCATCATCGGCGGGGCGAAAGTATCGACCAAGATCGACCTGTTGGAAAATCTCGTCAGCAAGGTCGACGCGCTCGTGATCGGCGGCGGCATGGCCAACACCTTCCTGCACGCGCAGGGCGTCGCGGTCGGCAAGTCGCTGTGCGAAAAGGATCTCGCGCCGACGGCACTGCGCATCCTGGAAAAAGCTGTCGCCTCCAACTGCGCCATCATCCTCCCCGTGGATGCCGTGGTCGCCTATCACTTCGCGGCCAACGCGCCCTCGCACGCCTATGGACTCGATGCGGTCCCCCCCGAGGGCATGATCCTCGACGTTGGTCCGCAGTCCATTTCGCGCATTCATGCAGCGATCGACGACGCGGCGACCCTGGTCTGGAACGGTCCCCTCGGCGCCTTCGAAATGACCCCGTTCGATCGCGGCACGGTGGTCGCCGCGCGCCATGCCGCGGCGCGCACCAAGGCGAAAAAGCTGATCTCGGTCGCCGGCGGCGGCGACACCGTCGCGGCCCTCAACCAGGCCGGAGTCGGCGGCGATTTTTCCTATGTTTCGACCGCGGGCGGCGCGTTTCTTGAATGGATGGAAGGGAAACCATTGCCGGGCGTCGAGGTTTTGAGAACACGCTAGGACCGATTTGAATCCGCGCGCCGCAACGGCGCGCCAGCACAAACCCGGAGAACAGGACACATGGCCCGCATTACGTTGCGTCAATTGCTCGATCACGCGGCGGAACACGACTACGGCGTGCCGGCGTTCAACATCAACAACATGGAGCAGGCGCTGGCGATCATGGACGCGGCGTCGAGCCTCGACGCCCCCGTCATCATCCAGGCCTCGCGCGGCGCGCGCTCCTACGCCAATGACGTCATGCTGCGCCACATGATGGATGCCGTCACCGAAATCCATCCGCAGATTCCGGTCTGCGTGCATCTCGACCACGGTAACGAGCCCGCCACCTGCATGACCGCGATCCAGGCCGGCTTCACCTCGGTCATGATGGACGGCTCGCTGAAGGCCGACGGCAAGACCCCTGGCGACTGGGATTACAATGTCGGCGTCACCAGGACGGTGACTGACATGGCCCATCTCGGCGGCATCTCGGTGGAAGGCGAGCTCGGGGTGCTTGGCTCGCTCGAGACCGGCATGGGCGACAAGGAAGACGGCCACGGCGCCGAAGGCAAGCTGTCGCACGATCAGCTGCTCACCAATCCCGACGAGGCCGTGAAGTTCGTCAAGCAGACCAAGGTCGACGCGCTGGCGATTGCGATGGGCACCTCGCACGGCGCCTACAAGTTCACCCGCAAGCCCGACGGCGACATCCTCGCCATGAACGTGATCGAGGCGATCCACCGCAAGCTGCCGAACACGCATCTGGTCATGCACGGCTCCTCGTCGGTGCCGCAGGATCTGCAGGATGTCATCAACGCCAATGGCGGCAAGATGAAGCCGACCTGGGGCGTGCCGGTGGCGGAAATCCAGCGCGGCATCAAGAACGGCGTGCGCAAGATCAACATCGACACCGACAACCGCATGGCGATGACTGGCCAGATCCGGAAAGTGCTGAAGGACAGCCCGGAGGAGTTCGATCCGCGCAAGTACCTCAAGCCCGCGATGGAGGCGATGACCAAGCTGTGCAAGCAGCGGCTGCAGGAGTTCAATACCGCAGGGCAAGCCAGCAAGATCAAGAAGGTGCTGACGACGGCGGAAATGGCCAAGCGCTACGCCAAGGGCGAGCTCGACCCGCGGACGGCGTGATATTTGCCCTTTCTCTCCCCACACTTGCGGGGTCGAGACGAGCGAAGTTCACTTTTAGAGGGTTGAGGTGACTGCTCCCGCAATCGTGGTGACAATTGGACTCGCGGAGAGGCCCCCTCACCCGCCGCGCCAGGGCGCGGCGAGCTCTCCCCGCAAGCGGAGCGAGGTGAACCGGGCAAGCCTGCCCATTATATTTCCCGCAGTCTCCCGCCCCATCCTGCGACCAACGTAAATCTCCCTATTTGCCCGAGAACCGTCTATTTTGGCGGCCAAAGCACCTTTGCGTCTGGAGGAACCCAATGAATCTTACCGAACTCAACAAAGTCGCCCTCGCCATGGTCACCCCGGGCAAGGGCATTCTGGCTGCCGACGAATCCTCCGGCACCATCAAGAAGCGCTTTGACGCCATCAAGGTCGAATCCACCGAGGAGAACCGCCGCGACTACCGCGAGATGCTGTTCCGCTCGACGGAAGCGATGAGCAAGTACATCTCCGGCGTCATCCTCTACGACGAGACCATCTGGCAGAATGCCAAGGACGGCACGCCGCTGATCAAGCTGATCGAGCAGGCAGGCAGTATCCCGGGCATCAAGGTCGATGAAGGAACACAAGCTCTGCCGCAGTGCCCGGGCGAGCTGGTAACGGTCGGCCTCGACAAGCTCGCCGAGCGCCTGAAGAAATATTACGAGCGCGGCGCGCGCTTTGCGAAATGGCGTGCGGTGATCGACATCGGCAGCGGCATTCCCACCATGACCGCCATCAGCGTCAATGCGCATGCGCTCGCCCGCTATGCCGCACTGTGCCAGGCGGCACAAATCGTGCCGATCGTCGAGCCGGAAGTACTGATGGATGGCGATCACGACATCGACCGCTGCTACGAGGTGACGCAGCGCGTGCTCAACAAGACGTTCCAGGAGCTGCGCGTGCAGCGCGTCGAGCTGGAAGGCATGGTGCTCAAGCCGAACATGGCCATATCGGGCAAGAAATGCGCGAAGCAGGCTTCTGTGGCCGAGGTCGCTGAGAAGACGGTACGGATGCTGAAAGCATGCGTGCCGGCGGCAGTGCCCGGCATCGCCTTCCTCTCCGGCGGGCAGAGCGATGAGGAAGCAACCGCCCATCTCGATGCCATGAACAAGATCGGCAACCTGCCGTGGAAGCTGACCTTCTCCTATGGCCGCGCGCTGCAGGCTGCGCCGCAGAAGGCATGGTCGGGCAAATCCGGGAATGTCACAGCCGGCCAGCACGCCTTCGCGCACCGCGCGCACATGAACGGGCTCGCCAGCAAGGGCACCTGGGAGTCCGGCCTGGAAAAGAAGGTGGCTTGAGCTTGGCCGCCAAGCCTCCTCCGCCGCACCCGGCGCCGCGCCTATATCTTGCGACGCCGGAGGTGGACGATCCGTCCCACCTCGTCAGCGGCCTGCCGGATTTGCTCGCGGCAGCGGATATCGCTGCCGTCCTGCTGCGGCTGAAGGAAACCGACCAGCGCACCATGATCTCGCGCATCAAGCAGCTTGTGCCGGCGATCCAGAATGCCGGCGCAGCACTCCTGGTCGAGGGCCATGTCGAACTGGTGGCGCGCGCCGGCGCGGACGGCGCGCATCTCACCGGCATTGCGGCGCTTGAAGAAGCGCTGCCATCGCTGAAGCCGGACCGCATCGCGGGCGTCGGCGGCCTTGCGACGCGGCACGATTCCATGGCCGCGGGCGAATTGGGCGCAGATTACGTGCTGTTTGGCGAGCCCGATGCAAGAGGCGAACGCCCCTCGGCGGAGGCGATCGCCGAGCGCCTGCAATGGTGGGACGAACTGTTCGAGCCGCCCTGCGTCGGATTTGCCGTTTCGCTTCAAGAGGCCTCTGAATTCGCCGCTGCGGGTGCGGATTTCGTGCTGGTTGGCGATTTCATCTGGGCCGATCCGCGCGGCGCCAGCGCAGCGCTGATCGATGCCGAAAAGGCGATCCTGCACGCGCATCAGCAAGCCCAGGGAAAAGTCCGCGCCGGATGAGGATTTTGCGGCCGATAGTGGTTGTTGCGGCGGGCCTGTTGCTCTCGCAAGGCTCATACGCGCAGACGCAGATCACGCCGCCTGCGGCCGACAGCAAGGCCGTGCCGAAGAAGGAGGCGCCGAAGGAGAAGAAGGCGCCGGCCGCGGCAAAGAAGGCCCCCGCGACGCCGAAGCCAACGGCAACGCCCGCGCCGGACACCACGCAGGCGCCCACCGTCCCCGACGACCCCAATGTCGATCTCGTCTACGGCGCCTATCAGCGCGGCATGTACAAGACCGCCTTCGATCTTGCGATGAACCGCGCGCAGTCCAATGGCGATCCCAAGGCGATGACCATGCTGGGCGAGCTCTACGCCAACGCCATGGGCGTCAAGCGCGACTACGCCAAGGCGGCCGAATGGTACAAGAAGGCGGCCGATGCCGGCGATCGCGAGGCGATGTTTGCGCTCGCCATGATGCGGCTTTCGGGACGCGGCGGCGCCACCAACCGCGAGGAGGCGGTGAGGCTGCTCGCCTCTTCCGCAAAACTCGGCAATCCCAAGGCGGCCTATAACCTCGCGCTGCTCTATCTCGACGGCCAGACCCTTCCGCAGGATCTCCGGCGCGCCGCCGAGCTGTTGCGCGTCGCGGCCGACGCCGGCAGTCCCGAGGCGCAATATGCGCTCGCGACGTTCTACAAGGAAGGCACCGGCGTCGAGAAGGATATGGAAAAGGCGGTGCGCCTGCTTCAGGCTGCCTCGCTCGCCGGCAATGTCGATGCCGAAGTCGAGTATGCCATCGCGATGTTCAACGGCTCAGGCACGCCGAAGAACCAGCCTGCCGCCGTGGCGCTGTTGCGCAAGGCCGCCAGGCAGAACAGCCCGATCGCGCAAAACCGCCTGGCACGCGTGCTCGCGTTCGGGACGGGCGCGGAGCAGGACAAGGTCGAGGCGCTGAAATGGCACTGGATTGCGAAAAGCGCCGGCAAGGGCGACCCCGAGCTCGACGAATACCTGGCCGATGTTCCTGCCGCCGACCGCGCCAAGGCCGAGGAAGCCGGCCGCAAATGGCTCGGCAATAAATGATCCGCCTTGACGGCAAAGGCCCGGCAGGGCACCCAAGGCCGCGAAGATCGCTTCCCGTTCCCTCCGTTTCATCCGCGTGATTGCATGCTCTATTCCGCCCTCATCAACGTCATGGTCAAGGCCGCGCGCCGCGCCGGCCGCAGCCTGAAGCGCGATCTCGGCGAGATCGAGCATCTGCAGGTGTCGCTGAAGGGCCCCGCCAATTTCGTCTCGCTCGCCGACAAGCGCGCGGAAGAGATGCTCTACACCGATCTTGCCAAGGCGCGGCCGGGCTATGGCTTCCTCGGCGAGGAAGGCGGCGCGCGCGAGGGCACCGACAAGAGCCACACCTGGATCGTCGATCCGCTCGATGGCACCACCAACTTCCTGCACGGCATTCCGCAGTTCGCGATCTCGATCGGCCTCGCGCGCGAAGGCACGGTGATTGCCGGCGTGATCTACAACCCCGCCAATGACGAGCTCTTTATCGCCGAGCGTGGCAAGGGCGCGTTCCTCAACGACCAGCGGCTGCGCGTGGCGGGACGGCGCAAGCTCAACGAATGCGTGATCGCCTGCGGCCTGCCGCATATCGGCCGCGGCGACCACGAACAGGCGCTACGGGAATTGGGCGCGCTGCAAAACAAGGTTGCCGGCTTCCGCCGCTTCGGCGCCGCCTCGCTCGACATGGCCTTCGTCGCCGCCGGCCGCCTCGATGGTTACTGGGAGCGCAATTTGAGCCCATGGGACATCGCGGCCGGCCAGATCATGGTGCGCGAGGCCGGCGGCATCATCTCCGGCATCGAAGGCCACGACAACGCGCTGACATCGGGCCACGTCGTCTGCGGCAACGAGTTCGTGCATGGCGAGCTGGTGAAGATATTGAAGCCGCTATAACGCCGCCGCACGCGCAAGCTCGCGATCTCGGCCGCCGCGATTGGCGGCGCTTGCCGGTGAGAGCGGTGGCGTGCCGATTGATCCTTACTCCGCTGGGACGTGTGCCCCAGCCGCCGCCTCGGCCTTCTCCACCTTCTCCCGGTCTCCCGCCAGCCTGCGCTGCACGCTGACGAAGAAGACGGGCACCATCAAAAGCGCCAGGATCACGACGGCGATCATGCCGCCCATCACGCTGGTGCCGAGAGCCTGCTGGCTGGCACCGCCGGCGCCGTGGGCGACCACCATCGGCAACACGCCGCAGACGAAGGCAAGGCCCGTCATCAGGATCGGGCGGAACCGCAAGGAGCACGCCTCGATGGTCGCCTCGACCAGCGGCTTGCCCTCCGCGCGCAGGTCTTTCGCGAACTCGATAATCAGGATGGCGTCTTTCGCCGCAAGACCGATGATGGTGATCAGGCCGACGGTGAAATAGACGTCGTTGGGAAGTCCCCGCATCGTTGCCGCCACCACCGCGCCGGCAATGCCGAGCGGCACCGTCAGCAGCACCGCCAGCGGAATGGTCCAGCTCTCATAGAGCGCGGCGAGCAGCAGGAACACTACCAGCACCGAGAGCGCAAGCAGGAACGGCGCCTGCGAGCCGGACAGCTTTTCCTGCAGCGATTGCCCGGTCCACTCGTAACCGAAGCCGCGCGGCAGCCTGCCGGCGAGCCGCTCCATTTCGGCGATCGCATTGCCCGAGGTGTAGCCCGGCCGCGCTTCGCCCGTGATGCGCACGGCGGGATAATAATTGAAGCCGATGATCTGCGACGGTCCCTTCGACCATTCGACGGACGCAAAGGCCGAGAACGGCACGAGCTGACCGCGGTTGTTCTTGACGCTGTAGTTCAGGAGATCCTCGGCCTTCATGCGGCCGAAACTATCCGCCTGCACGATCACGCGCTGCATGCGGCCGCGGTTCGGGAAGTCGTTGATGTAGTTCGAGCCGAGATTGGTCGAGATCGTGTTGTTGATGTCCTCGAAGGTGATGCCGAACGCACCGGCCTTCTCGCGGTCGATCACCAGGTTGACCTGCGGCGCCGGCGGCAGACCCTCGATAAAGACCTTCTGCAGGATCGGACTCGCGTTTGCCTGCGCCACCAGCTGGTCGGCGGCGGCCGTAAGCGCGGTAAAACCCTTCTGCCCTCGGTCCTGCAGGCGGAAGGAAAAGCCGGATGAGTTGCCGAGATTGTCGATCGGCGGCGGCTGCAGCGCGGTGACCCTGGCGTCACGGATCGGGGCGAGCTTCCTGTTGACATCGGCGACGATGTTGGCAGCCGAGTCCTTCGCAGGACGCTCCGACCAGTCCTTCAGGGAAATGAAGGCCTGCGCAGTGTTGATGCCCTGGCCCAGGAAGCTGAAGCCGGTGAGGAAGGTGACGTTCTCGATGCCGGAACGCTCCAGCAGATATTCTTCCACCTTCTCGATCGCCGCCTCGGTGCGGCCATAGGAAGATTCCGGCGGCGTCTGCACGTCGGTGGTGATGAAGCCCTGATCATCCACCGGCAGGAAGCCGCCCGGCAGGCGCACGAAAGCCCAGGAGAGGCCGACCAGCAGCACGGCATAGATCAGCATCAGGCGGCCGGTGCGCTTCAGCGAGGCTTGCACGGTGCGCGAATAATGATGCCGGCTGGAGTCGAGCAGCCGGTTGAACCAGCCGAACACGCCTTTCTCCGCGTGGGCATGTCCGGCGGTGACGGGCTTGAGCAACGTCGCGCAGAGCGCCGGTGTCAGCGACAACGCGAGCAGCGCCGAGAAGGAGATCGCCGCCACCATGGTGACCGAGAACTGGCGGTAGATGATGCCGACCGATCCCGGGAAGAACGCCATCGGCAGGAACACCGCGACCAGCACCAGCGTGATGCCGATAATGGCGCCGGTGATCTGCGACATCGCCTTGCGCGTTGCTTCCTTGGGCGGCAGTCCCTCCTCCGCCATGATGCGCTCGACATTTTCCACCACGACGATGGCGTCGTCGACAAGAATGCCGACCGCCAGCACCATGCCGAACATGGTAAGCATATTGATGGAATAGCCCATCAGCATCAGCGCGGCGCAGGCGCCGAGCAGCGCCACCGGCACCACGATGGTCGGGATCATGGTGTAGCGGATGTTTTGCAGGAACAGGAACATCACGATGAACACCAGCACGACCGCCTCGACCAGCGTCATCAGCACCTTGTTGATCGAGGCCTTCACCACCGGCGTGATGTTGTAGGGAATGTCATAGGCGATGTTGGCGGGAAAGAACTTCGACAGTTCCTTCATCTTCTTTTCGATCGCGGAGGCGGTGGCCAGCGCATTGCCGGTCGGCGACAGCAGCACGGAAAGGCCCGCAGTCGGCTTGCCGTTGAGGCGGGTCTGGAACTGGTAGGAGAGGCCGCCGATCTCGATGCGCGCAACGTCGCGCAGCCGCACCGTCGAGCCGTCGGCGTTGGCGCGCAGGATGATGGCGCCGAATTCGTCCGGCGAGGAGAGCTGGCCCTTGACCAGCACCTGCGCGGCAATCCTGGTGTCCGGCGTGCTCGGTTCGGCACCGATGGCGCCGGAGGCGACCTGCGCGTTCTGGGCGGCGATCGCCTTGTTGACGTCATCCGCCGTCAGCCCATAACCGACGAGCCTGGCCGGATCGATCCAGATACGAAGCGAACGCTCGGTGGAATAGAGCGTGGCGCGGCCGACGCCGGGAATGCGGCGCACTTCGCCCAGGATGTTGCGGATCATGAAGTCGCCAAGGCCGACTTCGTCGAGGCTGTCGTCGGTCGAGCGCAGCGTGATGATCTGCAGCACGGCGCTGGAAGCCTCCTCCACCAGGATGCCCTGCTGGATCACCGCACGGGGAAGCCGCGCCTCGACGCGCTTGAGGCGGTTCTGCACCTCGACGGAGGCGGCACTTGTCTCCGTGCCCGGAACGAAGTTGGCGATGATCTCGACCTGGCCAAGCGAGTCGCTGGTGGATTCGAAGTTGAGGATGCCGTTGGCGCCGTTGAGCTCCTCCTCGATCAGCCGCGTCACGCTGTTGTAGAGGTTTTCCGGCGAGGCGCCGGGATAGCTGGTCGAAATCGAGATCGAGGGCGGTGCAATGATCGGATACTGCGCGACCGCCAGCAGCGGAATCGAGATCAGGCCGATCAGACAGATGAAAAGCGCGACAACCCAGGCGAAGATCGGCCTGTCAATGAAGAAGCCTGGCATCGGATATCACCGGTGCGCTTGCTGTTTCAGATCCGCAGAAGCGTCCGCCTCGACCCAGGACTGCGTCCTGACCCTGTCGCCGGGGGTGAATTTCTGGAAGCCTTCGACCACGACCCTGTCGCCGGACTTCAGGCCGTCGGTGACGAACCACATGCCGTCCTGCAGCGCGCCGGTCTTCACCGGCCGGATGGCGACGCGGCCGTCCTCCTTGACCACGAACACCTCGCTGCCACCGCCGCTGTTGCGCTGGATTGCCTGCTCCGGCACCGCGATGGCGTCGGAGTCGATGCCCTGCTCGATCTGCACGCGCACATACATGCCCGGCAGCAATTCGCGCTTCGGATTGGGGAACTCGCCGCGCAGCGTCACCTGACCGGTATGGGCATCGACCTTGGCTTCGGAGAACAACAGCTTACCGGGCAGCGGATAGAGTTCCCCGTCGTCGAGGACGAGGCGCACCTTCATCGCATCGGGCGCAATGCGGTCGAGCTCGCCGGTGTCGAGTGCGCGGCGCAGCTGATGCATTTCCGTTACCGATTGCGTGAAGTCGGCATAGATCGGATCGAGCTGCTGGATGGTCGCAAGGCTGGTGGAGTCGTTCTGCACGACCAGAGCGCCCTCGCTCACATGGGCCGCACCGACGATGCCGTCGATGGGCGCGCGGATGGTGGCGTAGTCGAGATTGAGATGCGCGCGGGCCACGTCCGCCTTGCGGGCGGCGACATCGGCTTGCGCCTGGCGCAGTGCCGCCACGGCTTCTTCATTCTTTGCTTCCGGCGCTGCCTTCTCCCTGTACAGCGTGCCGACGCGGTTCGCGTGCCCTGTCGCCTGTTCCAGCACCGCCTTGGCGCGCGCCAGCGCGGCTTCAGTCGATTGCACCTCGACGTCGAAGGGACGCGGATCGATTCGATAGAGAGGATCGCCGGCCTTGACCTCGCTGCCCTGGTGGAACAGACGCTCGACAATGATGCCGGAAACGCGCGGGCGAACTTCGGCGACGCGCGTCGGCGCAATACGGCCCGGCAGCTCACGCACCTGTGCGCGCGCACGCGGGTGCACCACGACGACGCCGACATCCACTTCGGGAGCTGCAACAGCGGCCGTTGCCGTCGGTTCCTTGCATCCGGCAAGCGTTGACGCCAGCACAGCAACCATCAATGCAATGCAGGCTGGTTGCGCGCGTAAGCCGGACATGTTGAAACCAGTCGCCCCCATTGAAGGTCAGAACGCGCACAAAAACACGCATTGGCGCGACAGCGTCGCGCGTTGGTGCTGCGAACATAGGCTGCGGTTACCGCGACGCAACATTTTTCGTGGCGGCTCAATGTCACACGACGCTAGAAGACTGAAACGCATGCGTTTTTTCGGATTCACCGGATTGTGAATCTGCGCGATCGCGGTTCCATTCTAACCAAAGGTTAATTTGCCGCCAGTTGACTGCTCAACAAGGCAGCCGAAAGCGCGAATCGTACCTGAACCCGCCCGATCTCCTCGCGATCTGCATCGAAATTGGCAAGCCAATCGAGCGCGGTGCGCTGCGCTTCGCCGCGTCAGCCTCGATACGCTCGTGCTGCGCGTTCGAATTCGACACCGGCGTGATCCGCGCACGCGAAAAAACTGCCACGCCACCCACAGCGAGAGCGAACCGCAGCCAAGTTCGAGGACCTGTTGACCGTCGGCGAAGATGGCATCGATCTTTGCATTGCATTCCGATGGATCGGGCAACGGCACGCGCTCCGCGGTGCCGATGATGAACGAGGCGAAGCTCATGTCGTTACTCCCTTCGGAGGCAACGGGAAGAATCGACTCACACGCAACTGGCAGTAGCGACAGCGCTGGCGGCGGGAGCGCAATATCTGCTCTTCCAGAAAAAAGTTCGATATCCCCCAGGCAGACACCGAAGATGGCCGAAATACGCGCGCAGAGAATGCCCAGGCTCAACTTCCGGTTCCCCTTTGGTCTGATTGAATAGCGGATACTTCGGCCTTTTTTCCCTCCGTTTCCGTGCCATATTGGCGCCCGACCGCGCTTTTCGCCATGGATGACGTCAGGCCAATGCCCCAAAACCCTTCTCCCCGCGCTGCGATGGAAATCGAGCTGACCAAACTGTCGTCGCCCCGGATTTTCCTGGTGCGGATGCTGGTTTTCCTGGTGCTCTGCGCGCTGGTGATGGTCGTGCTCTACAAGCAGATCATCGTCGCCTTCTTCGCCAATCCCGGGCTGAATGCCCTGATCGGCGCGGTGCTCCTGATCGGCATCATCCTGTCGTTCCGGCAGGTAATCCGGCTCTATCCGGAAGTAGCCTGGGTCAATAATTTCCGCGTCGCCGATCCCGGCCTCGCGGTGGCGCGGCATCCGACCCTGCTGGCCCCGATGGCCGCGATCCTCGGCGGCGAGCGCACCGGGCGGATGACCATCACGCAGCAGACCATGCGGCATCTGCTTGATTCCATCGCCACGCGTCTCGACGAAGCGCGCGACATCTCGCGCTACTTGACAGCCCTGCTCGTCTTCCTCGGCCTGCTCGGCACCTTCTGGGGCCTGATCGAGACCGTCGGTTCCGTCGGCAAGGTGATCGAGGGACTGAAGGTCGGCGGCGATGCCGGCTCGCTGTTCGACACGCTGAAGGAAGGTCTGGCGGCCCCGCTCGGCGGCATGGGCATTTCGTTCTCGTCCTCGCTGTTCGGCCTCGCCGGCTCGCTGATCCTCGGCTTCCTCGACCTGCAATCGAGCCAGGCGCAGAACCGCTTCTACACCGACCTCGAGGACTGGCTTGCCACCACCGTGCGCGAATATGCCCGCGACGATACGACCGGTGCCGGTGCCGGCCCCGGCCTGCAGCAGGCGCTCGACCGCCTGCGGCATGCGGTGGAGGAAGGCGGCGCCAACCGCAGCGCCACCGCCGCGATGGCCAATCTGGCCGAGGCGATCCAGGGCCTGGTTGCACATATGCGCACCGAACAACAAATGATCCGCGAATGGGCCGACGGCCAGGGCGAGCAGAACAAGGAGATCAAGCGTCTGCTCGAGCGCCTCGCGCGCCAGCCTGAGAAGAGTTGATACTCTCGTGTCCCTGACGCGGTGCACCGCAGAGTCGGGGCGCGATAGAGAAGACGGAGATAGTCCGAATGGCCCTCGCCCGTGCCCGCCGCAGTGAAACCGGTCTCAACTACTGGCCGGGATTCGTCGATGCGCTGTCGACGCTGGTGCTGTCGATCGTGTTCCTGCTCACGGTGTTCCTGGTCGTGCAGTTCTTCCTGTCGCAGGAAGTCACCGGCAAGGACAAGGCGCTGGAGCAGCTCAACGCCAAGATCGCGCAGCTCAACGAGATGCTGTCGCTGGAGAAGCTTGCCAAGCTCAATGTCGACGACCAGGTCGCGCAGCTGCGCGCCGGCCTTGCCTCGGCCGAGGGCGAGCGCGACCGCATCAAGGGCCTCTATCAAGGGCTCGCCGGGGCCGGCAGCGATGCGCAGGGCCGCGCCAACGAGTTGAACAAGGCGCTGGATTCCGAGAAGCAGGTCAGCGCGCGGGCGCTGGCGCAGATCGAGGTGCTAAACCAGCAGATCAGTGCGCTGCGCCGCCAGCTCGCCGCGCTCGAGGAAGCGCTGGAAGCGTCCGAGAAGCGCGACAAGGAATCGCAGAGCCGCATCGCCGATCTCGGCCAGCGGCTCAACGTCGCCCTGGCCCAGCGCGTGCAGGAATTGTCGCGCTACCGCTCCGAATTCTTCGGCCGCCTGCGCGCCATCCTCGGCAATCGCCCGGACATTCGCATCGTCGGCGACCGCTTCGTGTTCCAGTCGGAAGTGTTCTTCGATACCGGACAGGCGGCTCTGCTGCCCGAGGGTCGCGCGGAGCTCGACAAGCTTGCCGCCGCTCTAACCGAGCTCGACAAGCAGATTCCGCCCGAAATCGCCTGGGTGCTGCGGGTGGACGGCCACACCGACGTGCGGCCGATCAACAGCCCGCTGTTCAAATCGAACTGGGAATTGTCCTCAGCCCGCGCGATTTCGGTGGTGCAGTACCTGGTCTCGCTCGGCGTGCCGGCACAGCGCCTGGTCGCCGCCGGCTTTGCCGAGTTTCAGCCGCTCGACCCTGCGCCGACGGAAGAAGCCTTCAAGCGCAACCGCCGCATCGAGCTGAAGCTGACCGAGCGCTAGTCAGACACGCCCTCGAACTGCAGCCGCGCCAGCCGCGCGTAGAGCCCGTTGGCGGCGACCAGCGAGGCATGGGTGCCCTGCTCGACGACGCGCCCATGCTCCATCACGAGAATGCGGTCGCAGGACAGCACCGTAGCGAGCCGATGCGCGATGACCAGCGTGGTGCGGTGGCGCATCAGTTCCTCGAGCGCAGTCTGCACCAGGATCTCGCTTTCGGCATCGAGCGCGGAGGTCGCTTCGTCGAGAAGCAGCAATGGCGCGTCGCGCAGAATGGCGCGGGCGATCGCGATGCGCTGGCGCTGGCCGCCCGACAGCATCACGCCGCGTTCGCCGAGCTTCGCCTCGAAGCCGCCGGGCAGGCGGCGGATGAATTCGGCGGCATGGGCCAGTTCGGCCGCGCGCTCGACCTCGGCATCGCTGGCATCGGGCCGGCCGAACCGGATGTTTTCACGCGCGCTCGCCGCAAACACGACGGATTCCTGCGGCACCAGCGCGATGCGCAAGCGCAGCGCCTGCGGATCAACGGCTCCGATCTCCACGCCGTCGAATGTGATCGTGCCGTCCTTCGGATCGTAGAAGCGCAGCAACAGATGAAACAGTGTGCTCTTGCCGGCGCCGGAGGGACCGACAATCGCGACCTTTTCGCCAGCCCTGACAGACAACGACACGCCATCGATGACCGGCACGGTGGGCCGCGCCGGATAAGCGAAACTCACATTACTGAACGCAACATCGCCGCGAGCCGGCGACGGCAAGGCGCGGGGCGCCGCAGGCGCTGCGATCTCGGGCTTCACGCGCAGGATTTCGAACAGCCGCTCCGCCGCGCCCGACGCTGCTGAGACTTCGCCCCAGACCTCGCTGAGCTGGCCCAGGCCCGCGGCGGCGAACGCTGCATAGAGCACGAACTGGCCGAGGCGGCCAGGCGTGATCTGTCCGGTCAATACGTCATGCGAGCCGACCCAGAGGATCGCGACCACGCTGGTGAAAACGATGAAGATGATGATGGCGGTGAGCACGGCCCGTGCGCGGGTCGAGCTGACCGCCGCGTCATAGGCCTGCTCGACTTCGCCGCCGAAGCGTGCCCTGGCGATCCGCTCGCCGGTATAGGCCTGCACGACCCGGATCGCACCGACGAGCTCGGACGCATAGGCGCTGGCGTCGGCGAGCGTGTCCTGGGCGTGGCGCGACAGCCGTCGCACCCACCGGCCGAAGGCGACCAGCGGAATGACAATCACCGGAATGGCCAGCAACACGAAGCCGGAAAGTTTCGGGCTCGTGATCACCATCATGGCCACCGCACCCAGGAACAGCATGAGGTTGCGCAGCGCGATCGAGATCGAGGCGCCGGCCGCCGACTTGATCTGGGTGGTATCGGCCGTCAGCCGCGACACCAGTTCGCCGCTGCGCGCGGAATCGAAGAAGGATGGCGAGAGCGAGGTCAGATGCGCGAAGACGTCGCGCCTGATGTCGGCGACGATGCGCTCGCCGATGGTCATCACGAGGTAGAACCGCGCCGCGCTGGCGCCGGCCAGCACGGCCACCACCGCAATCATCACGCTGAAATAGCTGTTGATCAGCGCGATGCCTTCGGGGCTGAAGCCGAAGTCGATCATGCGCCGCACCGCGATCGGCACGACCAGCGTCGTGATCGCCGCAATCGTCAGCGCGATGAAGGCAAGGATCGCCCGGCCGCGATAGCGCGCCACATAGGGCGCAAGCTCGAGCAGCGGGCGCAGCCTTGCTCGCCGCGCCGGTGCTTCCGCGAGCGGCGCCTCGATAACGGCTTCCGTCTCCATCAGCGCGTCACGCGGCGCAGTTGCCTTGCCGCGGCGATCGTCAAGCTGTTCTGCTGCGCTCATCCAATCCCTACCGTTCAGAGGCCCCCAATAGGCCTTCCTGGGGGGCGCTGGCAAATCCGGGACAGCCCTTATCCGGGCCTGCCCGGAGCTGTTCCGCGGCTTGTTTTGGGGTGAGGCTTGCGTTATAGAGCCGCCCAAATCCGCAATTCCCCGAGATTTGAGACGGGCGCCGGCGCGCCGGAGAACAAGCCATGAAAGCCGAAATTCATCCCGATTATCATACGATTACGGTCGTCATGACCGACGGAACCGAATACCAGACCCGTTCCACCTGGGGTAAGGCCGGCGACAAGCTGAACCTCGATATCGACCCCAAATCGCACCCGGCGTGGACCGGCGGCGCCCAGCAGATCATGGATCGCGGCGGCCGCGTGTCCCGCTTCCAGAAGAAGTTTGAGGGTATCGGCATCCTCAAGAAGTGATAACCGCCGCCGCCGGCGGAGGTTCGAGACGGAACGCCCCTGCCTTGCGGGGGCGTTTTTGTTTTGGGGATACGCCGTCATTCCGGGATGGTACGCAAGCACCAGACCCGAATCTCGAGATTCCTGGTTCGATGCTTCGCATCGACCCGGAATAACAACAATGTCGGAGAAGCTTACTGCTCGAACGCGGCCTTGAGCTGGTTGAGCTGCGGCACCAGCGGATTGCCGATCGGCGGATGTTCCGCCGGCGGCGCATGAATGGTGCTGTCGAGACGGCGTACCCGCGACTGCAGGCTCATCGAGCGGGCGATCAGATCCTGCAGCTGCGTCGGCAGTTTTTCGATCATGTCGGCGGGGCCGGGATCGGCGGCAGTCAATTTCACCTTGGTCTTTTCGCGGTTGGCCTGGGTCAGCGTCATCTCGCCTTCCTTGACTGCGCGGTGGAGCAGCAGCCACGAGGCGAGCTGCATCAGGCGGGTGGTGAGGCGCATGCTTTCGGTCGCATAGGTCAGGCTGACCGAACGCTCCAACGCCTTGGCCTCGGTGCGACCGTCGCCATCGAGATAGGCGGCGGTCTCCTCGACCAGATCCATGCCTTCCCGGAACAAATTGCTGAATGCCGCCGAATTGGTCAGCCGTTCGCTCAATTGGACCAACGCGCCGTCGCGCTGCGAACGCTCCGCCATGGTTAACGCCCTCACACCACCGATTTACGCCAGATGCCGGGCTCTTGAGGCGCCGGCTTATGATGAACAAATCATTGCTCGCCTTGGGGACGGAGTCCAGCCGCAACGCGATTTATGGTTTCCGGCGCGGTGAGAAAGAAGGCCAAAAAAAGAGCCGCCGAAGAAATCGGCGGCTTTTGAAGTTGATAACAGGGAGGCGTCAAACAGAGTGGACAGGAGCCACTCGGTGTCCAAACGAGGACGCTCACAGTCATATTCGAGAAAGCTTAATTGATCGTAAACGAATCGATTTATTGAGAATTTGTTTGCCATGTCGGCCATTGGCCGAGTTCTTTCACGGGTTGTCCCGGCGAAGGTCATGACTTGAAGAAACTGTTCGCGGCATCCTTCGATGCGCGCTTCCTGGCGGAGGCGGCTTCGAGCCGCTCGATCTCGGTCCTGAGCAGCGTGATGCGCTCGGTGAGCTCTTCGACCGATAGCAGCGACAGATCCTGGCCGATCTCGTGACTGATCTTCTTCCGCGGGCGATCGTCGTCTTCGGTTGCCATCGCGCCTCTCCGTCATGTGTATCCCGGAGCGGTTGCCAGCCGCCCTGTGGCTGGCTAAGCAGGCGTCCGGATTTTCCCTATTTCCCAAGGACAAATCATGGAAAAGCTCCCCGCGCAAATGACCGTTGTCGCCATCAGCAAGCCCGGCGGTCCGGAGGTGCTGATCCCCGAGCAACGCGCGGTGCCCCAGCCCGGTGCCGGCGAGCTGCTGGTCAAGGTAATGGCCGCCGGCGTCAACCGGCCCGACGTGGCGCAACGCTCCGGTTCCTATCCGCCGCCGCCCGGCGCCAGCGATCTGCCTGGGCTCGAGATCGCGGGCGAAGTGGTGGCCACAGGTCCGGGCGTCAGCAGGCACAAGGTCGGCGACCAGGTGATGTCGCTGGTGGCCGGCGGCGGCTACGCTCAATATTGCATTGCGCAAGACGGTCAGGCGATGACGATACCGCCTTCCCTCACCATGGCCGAGGCCGGCGCCATTCCGGAAACGCTGATGACGGTCTGGCACAATGTGTTCGAACGCGGCGCGCTCAAGCCGGGCGAGACGCTTCTGATTCACGGCGGCTCTTCGGGCATCGGGACCATGGCGATCCAGCTTGCGAAAGCGCTCGGTTCCAGGGTGATCGTCACCGTCGGCGCGCAGGACAAGGCGGATGCGTGCCTGAAGCTCGGCGCCGACGTCGCGATCAATTACAAGACCCAGGATTTCGTCGCCGAGACCAAGAAGGCGACCAACAACATCGGCGCCAATGTCATCCTCGATATGGTCGGCGGCGACTATATCGACCGCAATTACGATGCCGCCGCCGTTGACGGGCGCATCGTGCAGATCGCCTTTCTGTCCAACACGCCGAAGGCGACCGCCAACTTCTCCAAGCTGATGGTCAAGCGCCTCACCCACACCGGCTCGACGCTGCGACCCCGTACGAATGCGGATAAGGCGGCGATGGTCGCGGCGATCGAGGCCAAGGTGATGCCGCTGCTCCGCGAGGGTAAGGTAAAGCCCTTGATGGACAGCACTTTCCCACTGGAAAGGGCAGCCGACGCGCACCGGCGCATGGAGACCAGCCAACATATTGGCAAAATTGTGTTGGCGGTCTAACGCATCGACACGATCGGCGGGCGGAAACCCTTTGATTTCCTTCGCTTTCATGGCATCTATCGCGTAACGCCGGGCCGGTCGCTTGGCCGGGGCGAAAGTTTTCGCGGAGTACTGACATTGCGTCTGATCAGGTGCCTTGCGCTGCTTGCGCTGGGCCTCATGATTGTTGCCGCCGCGGCAGCGCCCGCGCGCGCGATCGACGCCGTCAGCGTCCGCAGCGACGCGCCCGCGATCGACCTCACCGCCGTCCTTGATCATCAACGCAGCGACACCGATCGCATCCAGGTTTCCACCGCGCCGGGAACCGACGGCATCGTCCGCCGCATCGAGGTGCGCGCCCGCGAAGGCGGGCAGAACTGGGTGGTGTTCGCGCTCGCCAACAACACCGACGACCAGCTCGATCGTCTCATCGTCGCGCCGCATTACCGCATCGTTTCCTCCGGCCTGTTGTGGCCGGACCTTGGCCTCTCGCGCATCGCCACCATCACGCCGTCGGTCGGCGATCGTCCCGACCGGCAGGAGAGCGCCACCGCCGATATCTTCCGCATCACGCTCGATCCCGGCGCCGTCGTCACCTATGTCGCCGAGCTGCGCACCGGCAAGCTGCCGCAGCTCTATCTGTGGGAGCCCGACGCCTACAAGGACAAGGTCAACTCCTTCACGCTCTACCACGGCATCGTGATCGGCATCTCCGGACTCCTGGCCCTCGTGCTCACCATTCTGTTCGTGGTCAAGGGCTCGATCATGTTTCCGGCGGCCGCCGCGCTCGCCTGGGCGGTGCTGGTCTATATCGGCGTCGACTTCGGCTTCTGGGGCAAGGTGCTGGACATGTCGAACAACGCCGAGCGCGTCTGGCGCGCGGCCGGCGAGGCGATCCTGGCGGCGACACTGCTGGTGTTCCTGTTCGCCTATCTCAATCTCTCGCGCTGGCATGTGCGCTATTCGCACATCACCATCGGCTGGCTGACCTTTCTGGGCTCGCTGGTTGCGCTTGCACTGTTCGATCCGGCGGTCGCCTCCGGCATCGCGCGCATGTCGCTGGTGCTGATCGCGTTCGCGGGCTTCGCGCTGATCGTCTATTTGTCGACGCACGGTTTCGATCGCGCGGTGCTGCTGATCCCGACCTGGTTCCTGCTGGTGGTCTGGGTGGTTGCAGCCGGCATGACGGTGGCGGGCAGCGTCACCAACGACATCGTCGGCCCTGCCCTGCTCGGCGGCCTTGTGCTGATCGTGATGCTGATCGGCTTCACGGTCATGCAGCACGCTTTCGCAGGCGGCGGCGCCACCACGGGCGTCGTCTCCGACGTCGAGCGCCGCGCGCTGGCGCTTGCCGGCTCCGGCGATCTGATCTGGGACTGGGACGTCTCCGCCGACAAGGTGTTCACCAGCCCCGAGACCGAAGCACTGCTCGGCCTCAAGCGTGGCACGCTGGAGGGACCGGCCGCAAAGTGGCTCGAAGTGCTGCATCCGCTCGACCAGGACCGTTTCCGCGCTGCGCTCGACAGCGTGCTCGACCAGCGCCGCGGCCGGCTGGTGCAGGATTTCCGCCTGCGCACGCCGGATGGGCACTTCATGTGGTTCGCACTGAAGGCGCGGCCCGTCGTCGGCTCCGACGGCGAAGTGTCGCGCGTGGTCGGCACACTCACTGACGTCACCGACATCAAGAATGCCGAAGAGCGCATGCTGCATGACAGTGTGCACGACAACCTCACCGGCCTGCCGAACCGCAAGCTGTTCATGGATCGCCTCAACGCGGTGGCGAACTTCGCCAAGACCGTGCCGACCCTGCGGCCGACGCTGATGGTGATCGACCTCGACCGCTTCAAGCAGGTCAACGATTCCGTCGGTATCGCGGTCGGCGATTCCATCCTGCTGACGCTGGCGCGGCGGCTGACGCGCATCCTCAAACCGCAGGACACGCTGGCGCGCCTTGCCGGCGACCAGTTCGGCCTGATCCTGCTCTCCGAGCAGGATTCCGCGCGCATCACCGCCTTTGCCGAGACCATCCGCAAGACCATTCGCGCGCCGATCGCCTTCAACGACCGCGAGATCTTCCTTACCGCTTCCATTGGCCTCGCATTGTCCGATCCGCAGACGCAGCTCTCGGAAGAGATCATCAAGGACGCGGAACTGGCGATGTATCACTCCAAGCGCATCGGCGGCGACCGCATCGACGTCTACAAGCCGGCGATGCGCGCGCGCAAAACCGATCGCCTGACGCTGGAATCCGAGCTGCGCCGCGCCATCGAGCGGCAGGAGATTTCGATCATGTACCAGCCGATCGTGCGGCTGGAGGATCGCTCGATCGCCGGCTTCGAAGCCTTGGCGCGCTGGGATCATCCCAAGCTCGGCCGCATGTCGCCGTCGGAATTCATCAATGTCGCCGAGGAAATCGGCCTGATCGTCGACCTCGGCATGTTCGTGATGGATCAGACCGCGCGGCAGCTCGCGGCATGGCAGCGCGCCATGCGCTCGCGCGAGCCGATCTTTGCCAGCGTCAACGTGTCCTCGCGGCAACTGCTGCGCCACGACCTGATCCACGACATCCGCACGGTGCTGTCGCGTTCGTCCGTCGCCCGCGGCACCCTGAAGCTGGAGTTGACGGAATCGCTGGTCATGGAGAACCCGGAGCACGCCGCCCAGATGCTGGCGCGCATCCGCGAACTCGGCACCGGTCTTTCGCTCGACGATTTCGGCACCGGCCACTCCTCGCTCGCCTACCTCCAGCGCTTCCCGTTCGACACCATCAAGATCGACCAGTCCTTTGTGCGCACCACCAGCCGCGGCACGCGCCCGGTGATCCTGAAATCGATCATTGCGCTCGCCCACGACCTCGGCATGGACGTGGTGGCCGAAGGTGCCGAGACCGATTCCGACGCTGTCGAGCTCTACCAGCTCGGCTGCGAATATGCGCAGGGCTTTGCCTTCGGCGAGCCGATGGACGCCGACGCCGCAATGCGGCTGCTCACGGAAGAACGGCTGGAAGCGGCGAGCTGAGCGACGATCGTCGGCTGTCATCACCCGCGCATGTGGGTGATCCAGTACGCCGCGGCCTATCCGATCAATCATAAGCGTTTGTGGAATACTGGGTCGCGCGGTCAAGCCGGGCGATGACGACTGTTGATGACGTACGAACAAGCATTATCGTTCCCGCGGCATGGATTGCCCGAGGTTTTGCAAATTCGTTGCTTCCTCTTCGAGAAGAGGGCGCAGGGAATGCCGGGTGCACGCTGCACCCGCGGTCTCGTGTGCCAAATGCACAAAGAAAACGCACACGAGCATACAGGTTCAGCGGAGGCATTCCGGCATCCCCTGCGCAATGGTGCTACGGCTTATACGTACTCTCCCCGGTGAGCGGCCTTTATTGTCACCGTTGCCCCGCCAGCACAGGCCGGTGGGGATAGACGCCAGGGTCGCGGCGCCAGGACCACACGACTTCGCCGTCCGCTGCGAGCGTTCTCGTCCGGCGAGCAAAGCCCGCCTGACGCCGCAGCGTCCATCGCAACCCGCGCCAACGTTCCGTGACGATCGCGTTTCGTCCCCTCATGGCGGCGCGGGCTGGGCGGAGCACTGCCAGTGATTTGCCCGACGAGGCAAGCGCCATTTCTGATTTTCAGTTCACAAATTCGTGAAAAAAGAATTGGAGTCAATCTCCGTGATGTGGCCGTTGATCGAAAAGCCTCTGATTCGGGCGCTTCGAGCTTCAGTAGCGCGATCATTGGATAGGCTGCCTTGATCGGCAACTCATCCTGTGAAAGACGTTCGGATCATGAAAACCGGTATCGTTTACGTTGGTGCTGCCGCCGCCGAGATCGCGGGCTGCTTCGCATTTTGGGGCTGGCTGCGATTGGACAAGCCCGTCTGGTGGCTACTTCCCGGGTTGGCCTCGCTCATTGCGTTCGCCTGTCTATTGACCCTTGTCGAAACCGAGGCCGCCGGGCGCGCCTATGCCACCTACGGCGGCATCTACATTGTGGCTTCGCTGTTCTGGCTGTGGGCGGTGGAGAGCGTGCGTCCGGATCGCTGGGACCTTGCGGGCGCCTCCTTGTGCCTGATCGGCGCGGCCGTCATTCTCTGGGGACCGCGAGGGTAAGCCGCAACGGAACTAATCGGCTCTTCGCGAAACCCATCGCTATTTTGCCGGCCAGGATGGGTTTCGCCTCGCTCCACCCATCCTGCGGAAATCACTTCGCCGCCGACACCACGCCCTGCCCGGCGGGCGCGTCCTCGCTTTTCCTGCCGTACCGCATATACAGCGCCGGCAGCACGGCCAACGTCAGCAGCGTCGCGCTGATCAGGCCGCCGATGACGACGGTGGCGAGCGGCTTTTGCACCTCGGCGCCGGTGCCGGTCGCGAACGCCATCGGCAAGAAGCCGAGGGACGCCACCAGCGCAGTCATGATGACCGGGCGGAAGCGCGTCAGCGCCCCCTCCTCGATGGCGCGCAAAAGCGGCAGGCCGCCATCGCGCAGCTGGCGGATGAAGCTGAGCATGACGAGGCCGTTGAGCACGGCGACGCCCGACAGCGCGATGAAGCCGACGGCGGCCGAGATCGAGAACGGCATGCCGCGCAGCCACAGCGCAAAGATGCCGCCGGTCAGCGCCAGCGGCACCGCGCTGAATACCAGCAGCGCATCGCGAGCCGAGCCCATCGCGCCGAGCAGCAACAGGAAGATCATGGCGAAGCAGGCTGGAACGACGACAGCGAGACGCTGCCGCGCGGCCACGAGATTCTCCGACTGGCCGCCCCAGGTGATCCAGTAGCCGGGTGGCAGCTTTACGCTGCGCGCGACGCGTTGCTGCGCCTCTTCTACGACAGAGCCGAGATCGCGGCCACGCACATTGGCCGTCACCACGACGCGGCGCTTGCCATTCTCGCGGCTGATCTGGTTCGGCCCCTCGACAAAGGAGAATTGTGCCAGGCGGTTGAGCGGCAGGCTCTGCACCGGCGAATTCGCCGTCGCCTTCGGCAGCGCCACCGGCAGATTGCCCAGCGCCTCCAGATCGGCGCGTACGCTC
>DASWVJ010000154.1:0-12321 GCA_036406295.1 Bradyrhizobium sp. | reverse complement strand
GTCGATCTGCAACAGCTCCTCGTCGGTGAAGCCGAAATAGGCCTTGCCGACCGGCACCAGCTGCTCGCCGTCCTCGCCATCGGCCCACACACCGAACGTGTAGTCGGAATAGAAGGACGAGCGCTTGCCATGGCCGCGCTGGGCATACATCAGCACCGCGTCGATCAGGTGCGGGTCGCGCTTCCATTTCCACCATTGCCCCTTCGGCCGTCCCGGCAGATAGGGCGCATCGCGCCGCTTCAGCATCACGCCTTCCACGGCATCGGCGTCCTTGCCCGCACCCGCACCCGCGGGATTGGCGCGCGCGGCAATCAGCGCGTTCCAGCTGTCGAAGTCGACGATGGGCGACAGATCGATCCTGACATCGTCGAGCTTCTTCACGAAGGCTTCGAGCCGCTCTCGCCGCTCGGCGAAGGGTAGTTCGCGCAAGTCGTTCTCATCGTCGCCGAGCAGATCATAGGCGCGCAGGTGGATGGGGAATTCCTTCAGCAGCTTCGGCGAGACGACTTTTCGGTTCAGCCGTTGCTGCAGAACGTTGAAACTTTGCACGCGTCCGTCGCGCAGCACCAGCAGTTCGCCGTCGATGGCGCCGGGCAGGTGCAGCGACGGCTGCAGATCCGGGAAGCTTTTCGTGATGTCCTCGCCGGTGCGCGAATAGAGCCGCGCCTGCAGATGGCCGTTGGCGTCGCGGCCGCTTACCGCCTGCACGCGGATACCATCCCATTTCCATTCCGCGATGAAATCCGCGGGATCGAGACTCTTGAAGTCTTCATCCTCGATGGCATGCGCCAGCATCACCGGGCGGAACGGCGCGGCATCGCGGTTGACCGGCTTGTCGCCTCGTCCTTCCAGCCAGGCGAAGAGATCGAGATAGGGCGGCGCAAGCCCCGGCCATATCAGCTCGATCTCATGCGGGTCCTTGTTGCCGAGCGCGGCGGCCGCCGTCTTCGCTAGCCGGGCCGAGATGCCGATCCGCATCGCGCCGGTGACGAGTTTGAGGAGCGCCCAGCGCCCGGTCTCGTCGAGTTCGTCCAGCCAGCGCGACAGCTGCTTCGGCAACTCCATTTTGCCCAGCGTGCGCAGCGTGATGACGACTTCCGCCAGCGTCGGGGGAGGCGGATTGTTGTGGCCGGCCGGCAGCGTCGCCTTCGGCCACATCAGCGCCACTGTCTCCGAGAGATCGCCGACATAATCGTAGGACAGCCCGAACAGCACGGGATCGGTGCGCTCGGCGATGAGATCGCGGATCAGGCCGGGCTTGGCGTGCTTGAACGACAGTGCGCCGGTCAGCGCCGCCAGCGCATAGCCGCGGTCGGGATCGCCGATCTCGCGAAAATATGCCGTGATCAGCCGCAGCTTATTGTTGCGGCCGGGTTCATAGGCGAGGCGGTCAAGAAGTTCGGCGAAACGGTTCATGCGTCGGCCTCGCCGGTGGCAGCGGCTTCGCCCTCGTCCTCGTCACCGTAGCCGACGAGATCGAGCGGCCGCGCAGCAAGGCCTTTGGCTTTGCACCAGTGCACCAGCGCGTCTTCCTGGCCGTGGGTGACCCATACCTCGCCGGCGCCGGTCGCAGCGATCGTCGCCGTCAACCCGTCCCAGTCGGCATGGTCCGAGATCACCAGCGGCAGCTCGACGCCGCGCTGGCGGGCGCGGGCACGCACCCGCATCCAGCCCGAGGCGAACGCGGTGACTGGATCGGGAAAGCGCCGCGTCCATAGATCCGATGTCGCCGACGGCGGTGCCAGTGTGATGGTGCCGGCAAGGTCGGCCTTCTTCACGCCGCGCGCCGGGCGAAGCTCACCGAGATCAACACCACGGCTCTGGTAATACTGCGTGATCGTCTCCATTGCGCCATGCAGGTAGACCGGCGCGTCGTAGCCGGCCTCGCGCAGCAGTGCGATCACGCGTTGCGCCTTGCCGAGCGAATAAGCGCCGACCAGATGCGCCCGCTCCGGAAACAGCCTTACCGATGCCAGCAGCTTCTTCACTTCCTCCGCGGCATCGCCATGCCGGAACACCGGCAGGCCGAAGGTAGCCTCCGTGATGAAGACGTCGCAGGGGACGAGCTCGAACGGCGCGCAGGTGGGGTCGCGCGCATCCTTGTAGTCGCCGGACGCGACAATGCAGGTGTCCTTGCAGGTCACGGCGATCTGGGCCGAGCCCAGCACGTGACCGGCGGGATGAAATTTTATTGTGACGTCGCCGAGCCTGATCTCCTCGCCATAGGCGATCGCCTGCGTATGGCGAGCGAAATTCTCGCCATAGCGCAGCCGCATCATGTCAAGCGTCTCCTGCGTCGCCAGCACCGCGCCATGGCCGGGCCGGGCATGGTCGGAATGGCCATGGGTGATCACGGCCCGCTCCACCGGCCGCACCGGATCGATATGGAAGCCGCCTGCCTTGCAGCACAGGCCGGCGGGGGTAGGCATCAGGATGTCTTGCGGGCGCATCTTCGTAATATAGGAGGGCCGCCCGCGATGTTTAGCCGTCATGCGGGCTTGACCCGCGCGTCCATCTCCCGAAAGAATCCGTTTTTTGATGGATTGCCGGGTCTCGTTGCAAAGACGCGCTTTGCGCTTTCGCCTGGCAATGACGAGTTTTAAGGATCCATGCCCGCGCGCCTGTTCCTGTCTTCCGGCGATCTGATTGCCGACCGCCGCCACGATTTCGCGCGTGATCTGCAGCTGCGCGGCGACCTGCCGGCGGCGGCCGATCTGTTGCAGCAGGCGGTGGAGCTGGCCCCACAATTCGCCTCCGCATGGTTCGCCCTCGGCGAAATCCGCCAACTGCTCGGCGAGCGCGACGCGGCGGTGGAAGCTTTCCGGAAAGCGCGCGAGGCCGATCCGCAGGATCGCTCCGGCGCGGTCATGCACCTGATGCGGCTCGGTGCCGAGCCGCTCTCGGCCATGCCGGCCGGCTATGTGCAGTCGCTGTTCGACCAGTACGCGCCGCGTTTCGAGGATGCGTTGCTGAACGATCTGCGCTATCGCGGCCCTTCGCTGCTGTTGAAGGCGGTGTTCGCGGTGCGCAATGCCGCGAAGAAGCCCGCTTTCTTCAAGCGCGGCATCGATCTCGGCTGCGGCACCGGTCTTGGTGCGGCGGCCTTTGCGAAAAATGTCGACCGCTTCATCGGCATCGATCTGTCGCCCCGCATGATCGAGAAGGCGCGCGCCTCCAATCTCTATGCCGAGCTGGAGGCGGCCGACATGGTGACGGGCCTGGCGAGCAAGGGCGATGCCAGTGCCGATCTTATTCTTGCAGCTGACGCGATGGTCTATGTCGCCGACCTCGCGCCGGTGTTCAGCCAGGCGCATCGCGTGCTCGCGTCCGGCGGCCTGCTCGCCTTCACGACGGAGACCCATCCGGGTGAAGGCGTCATTCTCGGCGATAGTCTGCGCTACGCGCATGCCGCGGAATATGTCCGCGCGGCAGTTGCGAGCGCCGGCCTGAAGCTCGCTCATCTCGAGCAAGCGTCGGCGCGCGACGAGGGCCATGTTCCCGCTCCCGGCCTTGCCGTTATTGCTGCGAAGACTTGAGTCTACACGCTACGCGCAGCGCGAATGGCCGCCTTGCTGCGACAGATCGGCTATTGCCGCAGTTAGTCAAATGTCGACTAAATCTCCCCATCAGGGAGAAACCACAATGAAGAACAAACAAACCCGGCGCGAATTCGGCGCTACCGCGATCTCCGCCATCGCCGCGTCCATCCTGCCCGCGCCTTACGTGTGGGCCGCGGAAAAGAAATACGATCCCGGCGCCAGCGATACCGAGATCAAGCTCGGTCAGACCGTGCCGCATTCCGGTCCCGGCTCGCTCTACGGCGTGCTCGGCCGCGTCGGCGAAGCCTATTTTCAGATGCTGAACGACAAGGGTGGCATCAACGGGCGCAAGGTCAAGTTCTTTACCATGGACGACGCCTACAGCGCGCCGAAATGCGTCGAGGCGACACGCCGTCTCGTAGAGCAGGAAGAAGTGCTGGCGCTGTTCGGCTCGCTCGGCACCGCGCCGCAGACCGCCGTGCACAAATATCTCAATTCCAAAGGCGTGCCGCAGCTCTTGCTCAATACCGGCGCCTCCAAGTGGAACGATCCGAAAAACTTCAAATGGACGATGGCGGGGCTGCCGCTCTATCCGACCGAAGCGCGCATCCTCGCCAAGCATGTCGTGTCGGTGAAGCCGAACGCCAAGGTCGGCATCCTCTACCAGAACGACGATTTCGGCCGCGACTTCCTCGGGCCCTTCAAGAAGGTGCTGGAAGAGGCCGGCGGGACTGCCAAGGTGATCATGGAGCAGACCTACGATCTCACCGAGCCGACGATCGATTCCCAAGTCATCAACCTCTCCAAGTCGGGCGCCGACGTTTTCTATAACATCACCACCGGCAAGGCGACGTCGCAGTCGATCCGGAGAGTGGCGGAGCTTGGCTGGAAACCGCTGCAGCTTCTGTCAGCCGGCTCGACCGGCCGCTCGATCCTCTCCGCGGCCGGCTTCGAAAACGCCAAGGACATCGTCGCCATCCGCTACGCCAAGGAAGTCGGCGTGCCGCGCTGGGAGAAGGATCCCGACGTGATGGCGTTCGAGGAGCTGCGCAAGAAATATCTGCCGACCGTCGACCCCGACAACACCATCGCCTTCGCCGGCTATGGCCAGGTCGCGACCATGGCCGAAATCTTGCGCCGCTGCGGCGACGATCTCTCCCGCGCCAATGTGCTGAAGCAGGCGACCACGCTCGCCGGCTTCCATTCGCCGTACTTTCTCGACGGCGTCAATTTCAGCTACACGCCGACCGACTACACGCCGATGAAGACGCTCTACATCTCGATCTTCAACGGCAAGGACTGGGACGTCTCCGACAAGCCGGTGACGGAGTAGGTCGGCCGAATTTGTCATTCCGGGGCGATGCGCAGCATCGAACTCTGGAGCGCCCTTGCGCTCCTGAGAATCTCGAGGTTCCCCGATGCGCAATTGCGCATCTGAGGTTCGCGCCTCGCGCGCCCCGGAACGACGGCTGCGGGCCCTCGACGAACCTCCCCGGACGGCTTACCTCTTGCCCCGTGCCGTCGCCCGACCTCTTTTCCTGGACTCAAACGGCGCCCCCGGCGACGGCGGCGCTGCTGCCGGACCGTTTCCAGAAATGGTTCGCCGCGCGCGGCTGGTCGGCCCGCGAGCATCAGCTGGCGCTGCTGGCAAAGGCGCGCAACAACCGCTCGGCGCTGCTGATTGCCCCGACCGGCGCCGGCAAGACGCTCGCGGGATTTTTGCCGACGCTGGTGGAGCTTGCCTCGCCGATGGCGGCAGATGGCAAGAGCATGATCTCCACCGGCCGCGACCTGAAGCGCGCCGGCGGCCTGCACACACTCTACATCTCGCCGTTGAAGGCGCTCGCGGTCGACATCGCCCGCAACCTCGGCACGCCAATCGCCGAGATGGGCCTGCCCATCAAGGTCGAGACCCGCACCGGTGACACGCCGGTGTCGCGGCGGCAGCGGCAGCGGCGCTATCCGCCCGATATCTTGCTGACTACGCCCGAACAGCTCGCGCTGCTGCTCGCCTCCGACGATGCGCCGTATCTCTTCTCCTCGCTCAAGCGCATCGTGCTCGACGAATTGCATGCGCTGGTCACCTCCAAGCGCGGCGACCTGCTGTCGCTCGACCTGGCGCGCCTCTGGCGCATCGCGCCTGAGCTGCGCGCCATCGGCCTCTCCGCCACGGTCGCCGAGCCGGAACAGCTCGCGCGCTTCCTGATGCCGCAGCATGACGGCAAGCCTGTATCCGCAGACATTGTCGTAGCCGGTGGCGCGGCGGCGCCGGTCGTGGAAATGCTCGATACCAGGGAGCGGCTGCCGTGGGCCGGCCACACCGCGCGCCACGCGCTCGGCGAAATGTACGAGCTGATCAAGCGCAACAAGACCACGCTGATCTTCGTCAACACGCGCAGCCAGGCCGAAATGCTGTTCCAGGACTTCTGGCGCATGAACGACGATGGCCTGGCAATCGCATTGCATCACGGCTCGCTTGATGTCGCACAGCGCCGCAAGGTCGAGGACGCCATGGCCGCCGGCAGACTGCGCGGCGTGGTGTGCACTTCCTCACTCGACCTCGGCATCGACTGGGGCGATATCGATCTCGTCATCAATGTCGGCGCGCCCAAGGGCTCTTCGCGCTTGATGCAAAGAATCGGCCGCGCCAACCACCGCCTCGACGAGCCCTCGCGCGCGGTGCTGATTCCGGCCAATCGCTTCGAGGTGCTGGAATGCCGCGTCGCCATCGACGCCATCGCCGAGAATGCGCAGGACACGCCGCCGCTGCGCACCGGCGCGCTCGACGTGCTGGCGCAGCATGTGCTCGGCTGTGCCTGCGGCGAGCCATTCCTGGCCGACGAGTTCTATGCGGAGATCATCACCTCGGCGATGTATGCAGGCCTGTCGCGCGCCGATTTCGACGACATCATCGATTTCGTCGCCACCGGCGGCTACGCGCTGAAGACCTATGAGCGTTTTGCGCGCATCAAGCAGGACAAGCAGGGCAAATGGCGCGTCGCCAACCCGCGCGTGCGGCAGAGTTATCGGCTCAATGTCGGCACCATCGTCGAGGAGGCGATGCTCAAGGTGAAGCTGGTGCGCTCGCGCGGCGGCGGCTCCGGCCACGCCGGCATGATCGGCCGCGGCGGCAAGATCCTCGGCGAGATCGAGGAATATTTCATCGAGGGCCTCGTCGTCGGCGACACCTTTGTGTTCGCAGGCGAGGTCGTGCGCTACGAGGCGCTGGTCGAGGATCAGGTCTATGTCTCCCGCGCCAATGACAAGGATGCCAAGGTGCCGGCCTATGCCGGCGGAAAATTTCCGCTGTCCACTTATCTGGCCGAGCGCGTCCGCAAGCTGCTCGATGACAACAGGCAGTGGAACGCGCTGCCCGAGCAGGTGCGCGACTGGCTGTCGCTGCAGAAACATTTCTCGCGCGTGCCGGCCGTGCGCGAGCTGTTGGTCGAGACCTTTCCGCGCGGCGGCAAGCATTACATGGTCTGCTATCCCTTCGAAGGCCGCCTCGCGCACCAGACGCTCGGCATGCTTCTGACGCGTCGGCTGGAGCGTGCCCGCGCCCGGCCGCTTGGCTTCGTCGCCAACGAATATGCGCTCGCGATCTGGGGCCTTGGCGATGTCTCGCATATGGTCCGGCACGGCAGGATCGATTTCGCAAGTCTCTTCGCGCCCGACATGCTTGGCGACGATCTCGAGGCCTGGCTTGCCGAATCCGCACTGATGAAGCGCACCTTCCGCAATTGCGCGCTGATCTCGGGCCTGATCCCGCGCCGCTTTACCGGCGAGGAAAAGAGCCGCCGCCAGGTGCTGTTCTCGACCGACCTCGTCTATGACGTGTTGCGCAAGCATCAGGCCGACCATGTGCTCTTGCGCGCCGCCCGCGCCGACGCCGCCACGGGGCTCCTCGACCTCAAGCGTCTGGGTGATATGCTCACGCGAATCCGGGGACGAATCACTCACCGGGAACTCGACCACGTCTCGCCGCTCGCGGTGCCCGTGATGCTGGAAATCGGCCGCGAATCCGTTTACGGCGAGGCGGCCGACGAGCTGCTGGCGGAAGCCGCGGACGAACTGGTGAAAGAGGCGATGTCTTAGGAATGCAAGTGTTGCGCGCGATTGCCGCCACATCGTCATGGCCGGGCATAGGCGAGCGGAAGCGACGCCGTCCTTCAGACGGCTATGCCCGGCCATGACAAAGAATGTTGCACTCGCCGTTGCCACGATGAGCGACATTGACGTCGCCGGCGTCTCGCTCATCGCCGATCTCTCCGGCGCGCTTTATTGGGAAGCGCAGCGCCTGCTCGTCGTGTCCGACCTGCATCTTGAAAAAGGCTCGAGCTTCGCCGCGCGCGGCGTGCTGCTGCCGCCCTACGACACCGCCGCGACGCTGGGCCGGCTCGCCGCCGTGATCGCACGCCACGATCCGCGCACGGTCATCGCGCTCGGCGACAGCTTTCACGACCGCGACGCGCATCGGCGCCTGTCCGATATCGATCGCGGCGCCATCACGGCGATGCAGATCGGCCGCGACTGGATCTGGATCGCGGGCAATCACGATCCGGCGCTGCCGTCCGACCTCGGCGGCATCATCGCCAGCGAAGTCTGCATCGGTCCGATCGCCTTCCGCCACCAACCATCGGGTGCCTTCGGCGAGATCGCCGGCCACCTGCACCCCAAGGCCCGCGTCGCCACCCGCGGCCGCGCCACCGAACGCCGCTGTTTCGCGAGCGACGGCGAGCGCGCCGTGATGCCTGCATTCGGGGCGTATGCCGGCGGCCTCAGCATCCGCGATCAAGCCTTCACAAAGATCTTCGGCGCGCCGGACTTCATGGCGCATGTGCTCGGCGACAACAAGCTGCACGCGATTGTCGCGTCGCGGTGTTATTGATCGCTGTTACGCGCTTCGCTCGGCATCCGAGCGGCGGCAGCCTTCTCCCCTTCGCCTGCCGTCGGGATGACACCTTTTCGACGGAATCGAACGCGGCGTTGGGGGCGGCAGTCGCGCGCGTCTTGTGTTATTAGGGTCCTGGTGGTGGAGGGACCACGGGGGTGCGCCAGGATCTACCAAAACGGGCTCAGCACGGGCTGCCTGCCGGCATCGACCTGACGCCGTGGGCCGGCCCGCTCGGGCTGGCTGTCGGCGTCGGCGTCGTCTATTTCCTGGCTGCGCGGCTCAGCCTTGCCCTGCTGTCCAAGCCCGAGGGCGTTGCCGTTTTCTGGCCCGCCGCAGGCGTGTCCGCCGGCGTTCTGATCGCGCTCGGGTCCCGGGCGCGATGGCCGGTCATTGTCGGCACCATGGCTGCAACCATCGCGGCAAATCTCTTTGGCGACCGCAACGTCTGGAGCGCCGTTCTCTTTGCCGTGTGCAACGCAGGCGAAGCCGTGCTGACGGCATGGCTGGTTGAGCGATACTTCGGCTCGGATTTCAGGCTGAACAAACCAGGTAATGTGCTGGGGTTGGTGGCGGCGACGATCATCGGGGTTGCGGTCTCGGGGATCTTCGGGACCCTGACATTCAAACTGTTTCACAGCACGACGACGCCGGTCTTCACCATCTGGCAGCACTGGTTCGCATCGGACGGGCTCGGAATCATCACGGTTGCGCCGTTGCTGATCGAGCTTGGTTCGGCCTCGCGCGATCGGCCATCGACGAGCGAACTGGTCGAAGGCGCGTTGGCGGTCGCTGCGCTGGCTTTGGCGAGTGGAATTGCGATCTTCCTGCAGCCGGAGCTGTTGGAGACCATTGGGCTGGTCGCGGTGGTGTTCGGGCCGCTGCTGTGGCTTGCCGCTCGCTGCCAGCCGGTTTTCGCTGCCGCGGCCGCATTCATCGTCAGCTTTTCAATCGTTTGGACGACCATCTTTGGCATCGGCTATTTCGGCAGTCCGGCTCAGTCGGCTGACCGGGTCCTGGTGGCTCAGGTCAGCGTTCTGCTGGTGACGATCGGCGCATCGGTTCTGGCGGCGCTGTTTGCCGAATTGCGCGACAAGAGAAGGCTGGCCGAAGTAGCCCTGCACGCCAGCGAAACACGGCGCTATCTCATCGAAACCGAAAAGCTCGCGGCACTCGGCGGCCTGGTCGCCGGGGTGGCGCACGAAATCAGCAGCCCCATCGGCAACAGCCTCACGGTTGCATCGACGCTGGCGCATCGCAGCGCCGACTTTGCTCAGCAGATCGCCTCGGGTCAGGTGCGGCGCGCCCTTCTCGTTGAGTTCGCGGACAACTGTCGCGCCGCTACCGAACTGCTGGTCGCCAATTTGCACCGCGCGGGCGGCTTGATTCAGTCGTTCAAGCAGGTCGCAGTCGACCGTAGTACTGATGCGCGGCGCGCCTTCGATCTCAAACAGGCGACCGAGCAGGTTGCCGCAAGTGTGCGCTCGCGCCTGCTGAAATCCAAAGCCGCACTCACGATCGAGATACCCTCGGACATCGTCATCGACAGCTTCCCCGGTCTCTATGGGCAGCTGCTGACCAACCTCTTCTTCAACGCCGTCACTCACGGCCTCGACGACGGGACCGGCGGAAATATATCGATCAAGGCGCGTCGCTTCGACACCGAACAGGTCGAGATCACATTCTCGGATGATGGCCGAGGCATTGCGGAGGAAGTTCAGCGCCACGTCTTCGATCCATTCTTTACTACCAGGCGTGCGGAAGGCAGCACCGGGCTCGGCTTGTATATCGTCCATACGCTCGTGACCCAGCAGCTCGGCGGCCGCATCACGCTGATCTCGGCGCCAGACAAAGGCACCACCATTTGCATGACGCTTCCGCTGCAGGCCCCGGGCCAGGCAAACGCGCCCGGTACGGCCGAGCATTTCAAGTCATAGAACGAGCGGCTGCAGCTTGGCTCAAGCCGGCAGTATGCAAAGCCGTCCTTGGCAGTCGGCACGCGATGGGCCCGCCTCGATCGCCATCTCATGAGCCGTGACCGTGCATATTCCTTCCGGAACCCGGTGCGGGTCCGGTTCGTTGTCGCGGCGGCTGGATGATCGAAGGCATGGCGCACCACCCAAAACACGGGCAGAACCATCACAAGCATGGCGGCGAAGAGCCGGCTCCAAAGCCTCGCAAGCCGTTCAGCTTCCGCGCCTTCTTCAAGTCCCTCGGGCCCGGCCTGATCACCGGGGCCTCCGACGACGATCCCTCGGGCATCGGCACCTACAGCCAGGCCGGCGCGCAGCTCGGCTATGGAATCGCCTGGACGATGCTGCTGACCTTTCCGCTGATGGTGGCGATCCAGGAGATCTCCGCCCGCGTCGGCCGCGTAACCGGGCACGGCATTTCCGGCAATGTCGGCCGGCACTATCGCGGCTGGGTGCTCATCGTCGTGGTGACGCTGCTCTTCACCGCGAATACGATCAACATCGCGGCCGATCTTGCCGCGATGGCCGATGCAACCAGATTGCTCGTCGGCGGCCCCACCATCGTCTATGTCGTGGTGTACGGCGCGATCTCGGTGGCGGCGCAGATCTTCCTTGACTACAAGCGCTACGTTGCCGCGCTGAAATGGCTGACGCTGTCGCTGTTCGCCTATGTCGCTGCGCTCGCTTTTGCGCATGTTTCGTGGAAAGAGGCGATTGCCGGCATGTTGCTGCCGCAGATCAGCTGGAGCGGCGACTACTTCACCACTGTCGTCGCGATTCTCGGCACCACGATCTCGCCGTACCTGTTCTTCTGGCAGGCCTCGCAGGAGGCCGAAGAGCAACGGATCGACGGAGCCAAGCGTCCGCTGATCGAAAAGCAATACGGCGCGAGCCGCGAGTTCTCCCGCATCCGCGCCGACACCATTGTCGGCATGGCGTTCTCCAACCTGATTGCGCTGTCGATCATCTTCACCGCCGCGGCAACGCTGCACGCCGCCGGCAAGACCGACATCCAGACGTCGGCGCAGGCCGCCGAAGCCCTGCGCCCGATTGCCGGGCCGTTCGCAGAAGGGATTTTTGCGCTCGGCATCGTCGGCACGGGGCTGCTTGCAATTCCCGTTCTGGCGGGCGCCACCGCCTACGCCGTCGGAGAAGGGCGACAGTGGCCGGTAGGCCTGGCACGCAAGCCAAAGGAGGCGGCCGCGTTCTACGCCGTGCTGGCGTTGTCCGGCGGCTTCGGCATCGCGCTCAACTTCACGCCGATCAACCCGATTTCGGCGCTGTACTGGAGCGCCGTTGTCAACGGCGTGCTCGCCGTGCCCGTGATGGTGCTGTTGATGCTGATGGCCCGCCAAAGGAATGTGATGGGCCACTTCACAATCGGCGGGCCGCTTCTGTGGCTGGGCTGGCTCTCGACCGCCGTGATGGCGGTGAGCGTGGCGGCGATGGCGGCGGGGTGGTTTGTGTAGTTGTCGCTGCACCCCGCCACCCTGAGGAGGCGCAGCGCCGTCTCGAGGGATGGTCGCGGCGAGATACGGGCCTCATGGTTCGCCCGGCGATGCGCAGCATCGTCCGGAGACGCGCTCCTCACCATGAGGGTCCGGCTCAATCCTTCCGGAACACGATCGAGGCCATCCAGCCCGTCATCAGCGCCAGTGCTACGGTGGCGAGGCCATAGGCAAAGCCGTTCTGCCGTGAGGCGGTGGCGACGAACTGCTCGAAGCCGACTTTGACGATCTCGAACGCGCTTTCGGTGCGAGTCACCAATTGCCCGTCGGCGAACAGCTTGATGTCGACGGTGTAGGTGCCGATCGGAACCTCGGCCGGCAGCGGGATTCCGGTGCGGAACAGTGTCGGGGTGAGGAACGTCACCGCCGAACTCGACTCCCGATAGAGCCCGTGCTGCGAGCGCAGCCGC
>DASWVJ010000153.1:0-2184 GCA_036406295.1 Bradyrhizobium sp. | reverse complement strand
AGGCGAAGGAAAATTGTCATGGGTCAGCGGACTAGCACGAAACATTCCGCAGGTGCGAGAGGGTTTCCACGCGTGGTTAACTACGTTTGTTACAGCGGTTGCCGCACGCCGAGCCCGTGCATGAAACGCTCCCTGATTTGCACGGGGTCGCGCCGCGTGGTTCCGGTTCCCGGCTTGTCGTCGATACGCACGCCGATCAGCGTCGGGCCGTCGGCAACGAGCGATTGCTCGATCAGCCGCTCAAAATCCTCTTCATCCGCGGCCCAGCTGCTGTTGGCGAGGCCGCTGGCGAGCGCGATGGCGACGAGATCTGCCGATGCGGCGGCCGGCGTCGGCTGTGAGCCGGTGATCTGGTAGATGCCGTTGTCCAGCACCACCATGATCAGGTTCTTCGGCTTGAGCATCGCGATGGTCGAGAGACAGCCGAGCTGCATCAACAGCGAGCCATCGCCCTCCAGCGCGATCACGCGGCGTTCCGGCTGCGCCAGCGCCACACCGAGCGCAATCGGGAAGGCGAGGCCCATGCTGCCGAGCATGTAGAAATTTTGCGGACGATGGCCGGCAGCCCAGAGATCGAAATTAGTGTTGCCGATGCCGCCGACGACGGCTTCCTCGTTCTTCAGCTTCGCCACCAGGCGCGAGGTGAGATCGAAGCGGTTCATCACCTTGGTGTTGTGGGCAGGGGTCGTATTCATGTCGCGCTCATTTGTCGAAGGTCTTGCCGCCGGTCAGGAGCGGCGACAGGATCAGCGCCACCGGCGCCTGCGTGGTGATGGCCTGCTTGATCGAGCGGTCGGTAATGAACTCGAACTCGTCGAGGCGGGTGCAGGTGTGGTGCTCCATCGCGAGCGAATCCAGCAGTGGGCGCATGGTGCGGCAGACCAGCGACTGGCCGAGATTGAACTCGCCGAGCGTGCCGCGCTCGGAGACGAACATGATCAGCGGGATCTGCGAAGGCACGACGAGGGAAGCCAGTACGTTGGCGAGGGTGGCAAAGCCCGAGGTCTGCATCAGCATCGCGCCGCGCATGCCGCCCATCCAGGCGCCGGAGATGATGCCGACCGCCTCTTCCTCGCGCGCGGTGGGGAAGACGTTGAAGAAGGAATCGGCGTGCAAATTCCTGATCAGCGGCGTCAGCACACGGTCCGGCACATAGGGCACCAGTCTTATGTCGTTGCGCTTGAGCGTCTGCAGCACGATTTCGTACCAGCTCTGCGCGGTCTCCGCGGCCGACATCAAAGTCTCCCTTGTCTTGCGACGATCTTCGGTTTGCGCCTGCCTCGCGGCCATCTTGGGTTGCCGAACTTGACGTGCCCGGCAGGATTGTCAACATGCAGCGATCGTCAGCGAGCATGCGATAATGTGAGATGGCATGCGACCGGCGATATGAGAGACAGGGCGTATCAGGCTGCGGCACAAGCAGCGCATCGGGAGGGGCCCATGAACAAGTGGTTGCGTGCGGCAGTCGTGGCCGCTGCTGCGTGTCTCGCCATCAACGGCGTGGCAAACGCACAGTCGTTTCCCTCGAAGGCCGTACATCTTTTCGTACCCTATCCGGCCGGCGGCGCCGTGGATGTGGTGACGCGCACGCTGGGCGATGTCGTCTCGAAACAATGGGGACAGACGGTCATCGTGGAGAACCGGCCCGGCGCCGGCGGGGTGATTGCGTCCCAGGCGCTCGTTTCCTCGCCGCCGGACGGCCATACGCTGATCGTCGTGGCGAGCGGGCATGCCACCAACCCGTTCCTCTACTCGAAGCTTCCCTATGACACCTTCAAGGATTTCACGCCAATTGTGCTGCTGGCGTCCTCGCCGAACATCCTTCTGGTGCGCGCGGACTCGCCGTTCAAGACGCTCGGCGACATGATCGCGCAGGCCCGGGCCAAGCCCGGCAGCCTTTCCTTTGCCCATGCCGGTAACGGCACCTCGACGCATCTGGCCGGTGAGTTGCTCAAGAGCCTCGCCAAGGTCGATATCGCGGCCATTCCCTACAAGGGCGGTGCGCCCGCGATCAACGATCTCCTGGGCGGACAGATTCCGCTCTCGTTCAACAACGGACCGGAGTCGGTCGGACAGATCGCAGCCGGCAAGGTGAGGGCGCTTGCAGTCACCACCGCCCGGCGTGCGCCGTTCCTGCCCGACGTGCCCAGCATGGGCGAAACCGTTCCCGGCTACGACACCGAA
>DASWVJ010000152.1:0-8131 GCA_036406295.1 Bradyrhizobium sp. | reverse complement strand
GCGCTGTTCGACTGGACGCCGCAATATGACGATCTCGACACCATCGCGACCCATGCGCTGGCCTGGGAAGAGAAGCTCCTGAGCGAGCGCGGCGGACTTGGCGAACAGGCTCAATCTGCCTGAAATTGCGCCGTTATTTGGCTTGAAAATCCGCGATTTAGCGGGCAAGACACCGCAAGCTGCGACGCGCCGCCTTTAGGCACGTCAATGGAACGCGGATGGCCGAATTTCCCAAGAAAATCACCGACGACCCCTATGGGGCTGCGGTCCTGATTCGCCGCCTGGTGATGGAACAGGGCATCGTCTATTGGCGGCGCTACCTCACCGCCTTTGCCCTGATGGCCGTTGCGGCCGGCGCCACCGCGGCGTCCACTTACGTCCTGGGGCAGGTGATCAACCAGGCCTATGTCGACAGGAACGTCGCCGGCATTGCGATGCTCTCCGGCGTCACCGTGGTCCTGCTGTTCATCAAGGGCGTGACGACGTATGGCCACATGGTCATCCTGTCGAAGATCTCCAACGCCATCCTCGCCAACAATCAGCGGCAACTGTTCGCCAAGCTGATGAACGAAAGCATCGGATTCTTCTCCAAACGGCATTCGTCGGAATTTCTGGCGCGGCTGACGGCCGGCGCCAAATCCATCACCGACGTGCTCAACATGCTGATCAACGCCATCGGGCGCGATCTGATGATGCTGCTCAGCCTGCTCGGCGTCATGGTCTGGCAGGACCCGCTGATGTCGCTGCTGGGCCTCGTCGTAGTGCCGCCGGCCATGCTGGTGATGCGCAAGCTGGTGAAGCGCATCAAGGGCCTCGCCCACACCCAGTTCACCGGCACCGCTGACATTCTCGAGACCATGCAGGAATCGCTGCAGGGCATCCGCACGGTCAAGGCGTTTACATTGGAAGGCGCCATGCAGCAGCGCATCGACGAGAACATCGGTGTCGTCGAGCGCAACGCCAACAAGATGGCGCGCGTCGCCAACCGCTCCAATCCGCTGATGGAGATGCTGGGCGGCTTTGCGGTCGCCGGGTGTCTGCTCTACGGCGGCTACAGCGTGGTCGCACTCGGCGCCACGCCTGGCCAGTTCTTCTCCTTCATGTCCGCCTTCCTGCTGGCGACCGAGCCCGCCAAGCGCCTGGCGCGGCTCAACATCGACCTCAACAGCCAGCTGGTCGGCGCGCGAATGCTGCTGGAGGTCGTCGACAGCCCCGCCAGCGAGCAAGCCGATGACGACAAGCCGCCGCTGAAGCTTTCCGATGCCCGCATCGAGCTGCGCGACGTCAACTTCGCCTATCGCGAGGGCGAGGCCGTGCTCAACCGCATGAGCTTTGTCGCCGAGCCCGGCAAGGTCACCGCGCTGGTCGGTCCGTCCGGCGGCGGCAAGTCAACCGTGCTGGCCCTTGTGCTGCGCTTCCACGAAGTGACCGACGGCGCCATCCTGATCGACGGCCAGCCGATCTCATCGGTTTCACGCAAATCGCTGCGGCAGCAAACCGCCTATGTCGGGCAGGACGTCTATCTGTTCCGCGACACCATCCGCGCGAACATCGCCTTCGGCAAGATCAGCGCCACCGAGAACGAGATCGTCGCGGCGGCGAAGGCCGCCTGCGCGCACGATTTCATCATGAGCTTCCCGCTCGGCTACGACACGCCGGTCGGCGAGCACGGCACGCAGCTTTCCGGCGGCCAGCGCCAGCGCATTGCGGTCGCGCGCGCGCTGATCCGCAACGCGCCGATCATCCTGCTCGATGAAGCTACCGCCGCGCTCGACTCCGAATCCGAGAAACAGGTGCAGGAAGCGATCGAGCATCTCTGCCGGAACCGCACCACCATCGTGATCGCGCACCGCCTGCACACCATTACCCACGCCGACGCCATCCTGGTGGTCGAGGGCGGCGAGATCGTCGAGCGCGGCCAGCATGACGAATTGCTCCGCCGCAACGGCCGCTACGCCTCCTTTTTCCGCCTGCAACACCGCGATCCCGGCCTGCCCCATCTGGCGCCGGTCAGCGCAACCGCGTAAAGCTACCCCGCCCTTCCCTGACCAAACTCCGAGACCCTCATGACCGCCACTTCGTACGTCATACCTGCGCCGCCGCAAGCTTCCCTTCCCGTGGTCGGCGAGACCAGCGCCTATCCGGTCCGCCGCATCTGGTGCGTCGGCCGCAACTATCTCGAGCACATCCGCGAGATGGGCAATGACGAGCGCGCTCCGCCGTTCTTCTTCGCCAAGCATGCCGACATGCTGGTGGCGGACGGCACCACCATCCCCTACCCGCCGCTGACCAAGGATCTGCATCACGAGGTTGAGTTGATCGTCGCCATGAAGAGCGGCAGCCTCAACATTCCCGCCGACAAGGCGCTCGATCATGTCTACGGCTACGCCGTCGGCATCGACTTGACCCGCCGCGACCTGCAGGTCGCCTCGCGCAAGAAGGAGCGGCCCTGGGAGATCGGCAAGTCGTTCGACTATTCCGCGCCGTGCTCGGCGGTCCAGCCCGCCTCAAAGATCGGCCATCCCTCGAAGGGCAGGATCTGGCTGACCGTGAACGGCAAGGAGACGCAGAAGGGCGACCTCACCGAACTGATCTGGAACGTGCCCGAGATCATCTGGCAGCTGTCGCAGCAGGTGAAGCTCGCCGCCGGCGATATCATCATGACGGGCACGCCGGCCGGCGTGTCGCAGCTCCAGCCCGGCGACAAGATCGAATGCGGCGTCGACGGCGTCGGCACGCTGAAGGTGAATATCGGCAAGCCGGAGTAAAGCGCGAACGTGCAGGGTGGATCGGCCCAGCGGGTCCGCGCGAATGCGCGGCCCGCTGACAGGCTCCCCAATCCTCCATGATCGCTTCGCCCCGGCCGGCTTGCCGCTACATCCGGGCCGCCTCCAGGACGACCTCGGCAAATTGTTGCGGGGCTTCCTGCGGCGGATTGTGTCCGACCCCACCGCCGAACTCCCGGTGCGAATATTTGCCGGAGAACTTTTTGGCGTATGAGGCCGGATCCGGATGCGGCGCGCCATTGGCATCGCCCTCGATCGTGATGGTGGGCACCGCGATGGCAGGAAATTCGGCGAGCCGCTTTTCCAGATCAAGATATTTCGGTTCGCCCTCGGCGAGGGCAAGCCGCCAGCGGTAGTTGTGGACGGTGATATCGACGTGATCGGGATTGTCGAGGGACGCCGCGCTGCGGGCAAAGGTCGCCTCGTCGAAATTCCATTTCGGCGAGGCCGTTTGCCAGATCAGTCTTGCAAAATCGTGCGTGTTCTTGCCATAGCCGGCGCGGCCGCGCTCGGTGGCGAAGTAATACTGGTACCACCACTGCAACTCGGCCTTGGGCGGCAGCGGCACCTTGCCCGCCGCCTGGCTGCCGATCAGATAGCCGCTGACCGAGACCATCGCCTTGACGCGCTCGGGCCAGAGCACCGCCATGATGTTGGCTGAGCGCGCGCCCCAGTCATATCCGGCGACGACGGCTTTCTCGATCTTCAATGCATCCATCAACGCGATGGTATCGACGGCAAGCGCCGCCGGTTCGCCGTTCCTGATCGCCTCGCTTGCCAGGAAGCGCGTGGTGCCAAAGCCGCGCGCATGCGGAACGATGACGCGATGGCCCGCCTTTGCCAGCAACGGCGCCACATCGACGAAGCTGTGGATGTCGTAAGGCCAGCCGTGCAGCAGGATCACCGGCGGGCCGTCGGCGGGACCGTCCTCCACGTAGCCGACATTCAGGACACCGGCGTTGATCTGCTTCAGCGACGCGAACGTCGTGTTCTTCGAGGGCGCGCTGGCCGGCGTTGCGGTGGTTTGCGCCTGCGCGGAACTGGCCAGAATGAGCGGCGCGGCGGCAGCGCCGATGGCCGCAGCGCCAAGGAACTGGCGGCGATTCCTGCTGATTTGTTCTGACATGTTCATCTCATCCGTTAAGCAAAACGACGCCGCCACATGCGGCTGCCTGCGTTGAGACTTAGAGTTGGTCGAAACGGGGGCAAATAGCCGCCGCGCGTCAGTCACTCTTTCGTGTCACGAACGGGCACCGGCCTCGCAATTGGCGACTTTCGCCGTCATCGACGAAGTCGATCCTTGCAATGGGGCTCGAGCGGCTTGCCCGCCCTCGATATCGCCGCGGCGCTGCAGCTGTGAAGGCCGGCAAGTGCAGCATGATCCTGAAACGTAGGCGCCGATTTTCCGAAAAGATCATGCTCAAACAAAAAGGTAAAGCGGGGTGACGATTTCGAAAAAGAGTCATCGCGCCTTAGCGGACTGTGCGATCATTGATCGCACGGCGACGTTTCTCCTCCCGTCTGCTATGATCCCCTCGCACAACAAGCAAAAGGGAGGGGTTGAACATGAAGGTCATTCTGCTCGCCGCCGCACTCACCGCCCTTGCCACCGCCGCATCCGCGCAGGACAAGCGCCCCGAATACGGTCCCGCCGTCAATGCCGCAGGCGCCAAGAAGATCGCAGCCGACGCCATCGCCGAATGCAGCAAGAACGGCTGGAACGTGGCCGTCGCCGTGGTCGATAATCACGGCTTCCTTGTGTATTTCGAGCGCATGGACAACACCCAGACGGCCAGCATGGACATCGCCGTCGGCAAGGCGAGGTCAGCAGCTACCTATCGGCGCCCGACCCGCGTCTTTCTGGAAGTCATCAACAAGGGCGGGCCGGCCACCGCCACCCTTCCCGGCGTGTTCGCCTCGCCCGGCGGATTGCCGATCATGGTCGACGGCAAGGTCACGGGCGGCGTGGGCGTCAGCGGCGTCACCGGCGACCAGGACGAACAGTGCGCCAAGGCCGGGCTCGGCATCAAATAGTCCGTTGCAGCGCAGCGCAGGGCCTGCCGGCGGGGCAATTGTCCGCTAACCGCCGGAAGACGGTGTTGCTGGCCTGCGCAAGCTTGGCTTCCGAAAGCGGAAGCCTGTGCACGTGCGAGCGCGTACCTCGCGATCGGACTTTCGTTGCTCACGTCCAGGGATTAGGCTGGCGGGCGTCAATGTCGCGTGCCGCTTCCGGTGGCTGCGCCGAGCGGAGGTCGGGGATGAAGACGATCCTGGTGCCAACCCAACACATTCCCGCGATGAAATCGGCCCTTGAGGTGGCAACGCTGCTCGCGCGGCGCACCGGCGCCTATATCGAGGGCTTTCCGCTGCGGATAGCCATTCCTCCCTACGTCGTGGCGGAACTGACCGCCGGCCTCACCATGGACGCCTATGATGCGCAGCGCGACGAGGAAGTGGCGGAGCTGCGCCGCCTGTTCGAGACCTTCATGCGGGAACACGGCATCCCGCCATCCGGCGCGGCCGGGGAGCATCCCTGTTTCGGATGGCTTGCCGCCGCGCCCGAGGATGAAAGCTTCATCGGCAGCCATGGCCGCTCGTTCGACGTTACGGTCGTCAACAGGCTGGATGCGGATTCAAGCGGCCTGCACCGGCGTGCCATCGAAGCCTCGCTGTTCGAGAGCGGCCGGCCGGTTCTGCTGACGCCGCCGGCGGCTGCGACGCAGATCGCCACCAACATCATGGTTCACTGGAACGGCAGCACCGAGCAGGCGCGCGCCAACGCCTTTGCAATGCCGCTGCTGCGTCTGGCCGACCGGGTGACGGTGCTCACCGTGATTGGCGGACAGGACGTGCCAGGTCCCTCTGCCGACGACATTCTCCGGCAGTTGCAGCACAACGGCATCGCCGCCCGGCCCGTTCGCGTCAAGCTTGGCGATCGCCAGACCGGCGAGGCGGTTCTCGACGCCGCCCGGGCCGAAGGCTGCGATCTCCTGATCAAGGGCGCGTTCACACGCAACCGGCTGCGGCAAATGATCTTCGGCGGCGCCACCAGCCACATCATGGAACACGCCGACATCCCGGTCCTGATGGCGCACTGACGCCTGGCGAAGTTCACCTCTCCCGCGAAAGAGCGGGGGAGAGGTGACGAAGACCTAAAGAACGAACAAGGCCAGTTGGTAGAACGCATAGGCAAGCTGAAATCCCAGCAGAACCAGGGCTGCGATCATCACGTAAAAGCTGAAATGCATGAGGGCTTGAAACCGGAATATCTTTTCCTGAATATGTGGATTGTGAAGCTTTGAACGTCGTCGTTGCGCTTCGCCGCCTGACCAGCTGCGCTGGCATTTCGACAAGAAAGCTTCCGCCGCCGCGGAAGTGCTGCCTTTGTCGCGAACCCCTTCTTGACCGGAGGTCTCTTGTTCGACGCCAGTTACCTGCTTGCTTACGCGCCGTAGAAGATCTTCATTCCCCACAACACGACAACGATGGCCGCAACAAGTGTGGCCGCCGTCAATACACTTTCCAAGGAAGCGACTCTCATACACCTACTCCGCTTCCCCAGCCCCACTAGCGGTCTAGTTGATTCGATTCGTCCGCTGCAATTGTACGGTCGACTTCCCTGAACGATCGCGGTGCGGTTGTGGTTTGCCGGCCACATATACTCCGTAAAATTCCGGACTCGAGCGCGTGACCGCGTACCAAAGTCGTAGGACGGCGCCGCGGAGCGACAAGGGTGTTGCCCCTGCGGCACGACGGTCAATCAGTTCGGTTTAGCGGAATCGTGTCAAGCCCCTTGTGAGATCAGCACAGACGTCGGCTGCTCACGGCGGGCACGTCGCCTTTTTTGCCCGAGGCGGAAATGACGCAGGCTTTTCCCGCTAGGCGAATTGCTTTTGCTGTGATCCAATTGTCTTGAACGCAATACGAGTGAGAGCTCCATGAAGCGGCGAGACTTTATTGCGGGCTTGGGGATGGCTGTCATTGGGCCGCATGCTGCTTGGGGGCAGCGCGCAGACTCCCCAGTAATCGGGTTTATCAGCACGAGATCACCCGAAGAGGCCACCGTTCACACCAATGCTTTTCGCCGCGGGCTCGAAGAGATGGGCTATCCCGAAGGGCGCGGCGTCACCGTCGAGTATCGCTGGGCACGCGGCGACTATGGCCGGTTGCCGGCTCTTGTCGCAGATGTGCTCAGCCGGCCGCTCTCGCTTGTGGTGGGAGCCGGCGATCCGGCTGCACAGGCCGCCAAGGCGGCGGGACTGGCTGTGCCGCTGATCTTCGTCGTCGGTCAGGATCCCGTTCAGTCGGGTCTGGTCGCCAGCATGAACCGGCCGGGCAAGGCCACGGGTGTCAATTTCTTCACCGGTGAATTGGGCGGCAAGCGGCTGGAGCTTCTCTGCGCCATGGTGCCGTCCAGCCGCCCCGTGGGACTTCTGCTCAATTTGCGCTTCGGCATCGAAGTCGCGGACCAGCACCGGAAGGCGGTAGCTGCCGCGGCAAAAACGCTTGGCCGCGAACTCGTGGTGCAGGAAGCGGCAACAGACGCAGAGATCGATGCCAGTTTCGCCGCATTGGTCAAGGCTGGAGTAAGTGCACTCGTAGTGCAGAACGATCCTTTTTTCGACAGCAGACGCAGCCAAATCATTGCGCTCGCTTCGCGTCACAAGTTGCCCGTCATTGCACACATTCGCGAATATCCGGCGGATGGCGCGCTGATGAGTTATGGCGCCAGTCTGTCCGATACGTACCGGCAGGTCGGGGTGTATGCGGGAAAGATTCTGCGCGGAGCGCAGCCTGACGAGCTTCCGGTTCTGCGGCCAACGAAATTCGAGCTAGTTGTCAACGTTCAAGCAGCAAAGGCGCTCGGCCTTCCGGTGCCACAATCTATCCTCGTCGCATCCGACGAGCTGATCGAATAATACCAACGCACATGTTCGGTTGTGGCCCATAGCGGCGGTTTCGCATGGTCCGCAATCTTTCCGCTAACGGCGGCCGAGCGGACATTACGGAAAAATTCGGCGGGCGATAGCGACCTTACTTGCCGTTCTGCGGTCATGGGTCCCGGCGTTTCGCCGGGACGACATCGAGGCGCTCACTCGCCGTCCCTCATATCGAGGACGCAGCGCCCTCAGTACCGGTAAGGATCGCTCTTGTACGGGCCTTCCGGCTTGACGCCGATGTAGTCGGCCTGGTCCTTGCGCAGATCGGTCAGCTTGACGCCGATCTTGGCGAGGTGCAGGCGCGCCACCTTCTCGTCCAGCGTCTTCGGCAGCACATAGACCTTCTTTTCGTACTTGCCGTCCTTGTTGTTGGCGAACAGCTCGATCTGCGCCAGCGTCTGGTTG